>PXCO01000310.1 GCA_003565295.1 Cyclobacteriaceae bacterium | reverse complement strand
TTTTTTTTGCTCAAATTTGCAAGCTACACGGAAACCATATTTAGGAAATTTGACTTGTTTATTTTCGAGTGGTATTATTTTATCTCAACATGTGCCACTGCATTGTATTATTTTTGGCCCTCCAGGGTAAAGTGGAAGAATAGGGCCTATTGAACAGGAATTTTAGGTAAAAGCACAATATGGTATTCATTGACACCCATGCACACATTTATTCCAGGAAATTTGACAGTGACAGGGAACGGGTAATCCTGCAGGCAAAATCCGCCGGTGTAGAAAAAATTTTCATGCCCAATATTGACCTGGATTCCATTCCCCAGATGCTGGAGTTGGAAGTACTTTACCCCGGGGTATGTGTTCCAATGATGGGGCTGCATCCTTGTGATGTGAAAGATAACGTGGAAGAGGTGCTAGCTCAGATAGAAATATGGTTGGGAAAGAGGGATTTTGCGGGGATTGGTGAAACGGGTCTGGACCTCTATTGGGATAAGACTTTTTTCGAGCAACAAAAGCATTCCCTGTCTGTCCACATACAATGGGCCATACAAAAAGGCAGGCCATTGATCCTGCATTGCAGAGATTCGATGGACGAAACCATAGCAGAGGTTCAGAGGCAACATTCTCCCGGTCTTACAGGGATTTTTCACTGTTTCACGGGGGAGGTAGCTCAGGCCAAAGCCATAACCGAACTAGGTTTTTATCTGGGGATAGGAGGGGTGAGCACTTATAAAAATGGTGGTTTGGACAAAGTGTTGCCGGAGATCGGGCTAGAAAAGGTAGTTTTGGAGACGGATGCACCCTATTTGGCACCAGTACCTTATAGGGGTAAGCGAAACACCCCGGAGTATATTCCAGTTATTGCTAAAAGGCTGGCAGAAATTATGGAAAAACCTTTGGAAGAAGTTGCAGAAGTGACCAGCAGGAATGCTGCACAGGTTTTTAAGGAATATGGGATATGAACTACAAGATAGTTAGGCTAAATACCACGGCAAAAACCGAAATAGAACATGCCGTATTGATTATTTACACTGGTGGTACCTTGGGGATGGCCTATGATGCCCAAGGGGCCTTGGTCCCCTTTAATTTTGGCCAGATACTGGAGAAAATACCCAACCTTAACAATTTAAATATCAGCATTACCGTCATCAGCTTCCCTGAACCCATAGACTCCAGCAACATCAATTTGCAGCATTGGGTGGATATGGCCTACATTATATATGAGAACTACGACACCTATGACGGCTTCGTGGTTTTACACGGTACTGATACCATGGCCTACAGTGCATCTATGCTAAGTTACATGCTTAAGGGGCTGAATAAACCTGTGATTTTCACGGGGGCACAGCTCCCTATAAGTGAGATGCGCTCGGATGCCAGGGAGAACCTGATGACCTCCCTGGAAATTGCCATCACCAAGGCCAATGGGAAACCCGTGGTCCCGGAAGTATGCATTTTTTTCAATCACACCTTGTTGAGGGGGAATCGATCAAAAAAGGTTCAGAGTGTGCATTTCGATGCCTTTGAATCAGAGAATTACCCGGCTTTAGCCGAATCGGGGATTATCATTGATTACAATTATGCCGCCATTAGGCCCCATGAGGAAGGGAAACAACTCAGGTACTTTAACCAATTGGACAATCAGGTGATGGTCATAAAGCTTTTTCCGGGGATCACCCAAAATGTGATTGAAAGTTGTATAAAGATGAAGAGGTTAAAGGGAATCATTTTGGAGACCTATGGCTCCGGGAATAGTCCTTCCGAACCTTGGTTTTTGAATTTAATGGAGAAAGCAGTAGAAAAAGGTCTTTTTGTATTGAACGTTTCCCAGTGTAATGGGGGAAGAGTCATCCAAGGCAGGTACCAGACAAGTAAGGACCTAAAGCGGATTGGGGTGTTAAGCGGGGGGGATATCACCACGGAGGCAGCGGTGACCAAGATGATGTTTCTGTTGGCCAATGAGCCAGACGAGAATGAGATTAAAAGAAAATTGATCACTCCCCTTGCGGGTGAAATGTCGGTACTGAGCCAATAAATTTTCCTGCCGACCGAAGTATGTGGTCTTCAATTGTATACCCTTGTAATGTGTGTTGCCCGTGATTTATTGAGGGCCTTTTTTTGTTAATAAGCATAGGGAATACTTGCACAGGCTGAAAAATATAATTTTATTTGTCGCAGCATTTGATCATCCCCGCCAATACACATAAATACAGAGAGGTGTCCGAGCGGTCGAAGGAGCACGCCTGGAAAGCGTGTATACCCCTAAAGGGTATCGAGGGTTCGAATCCCTTCCTCTCTGCTTCATATCTTCAGTTCTTTGTTGTCGTAATTTCTTCAATGGTCGGTTTGACTCATATTTTCGGAAGTCCTTGGCTTCCGCTGAAAGGAATAAACCTCCATTTATATATGGAAATTTACCTTTTGAGGGGAATTAACTGCAAGCCATCCCCCCCCGAACTTGAAAGAAAATTAGGGGAATTGCATTAAATATTCATCAAATCCCTTGCATTTTGAACTGAAAAAATGATAACTTTAAAATCTTAATACGAAATTAGAAACCGTTCAACCTTTAAAAGTCTATTAAAAACTACATTATGAAAAAGTTAATCGCTTTATTCATGCTTGCCGGAATTTTACTGTCACCGGTTATCACAAAAGCACAAGATGAAACAGAAGAGGCTGAAGAAACTGAAGCTGCTGCTGAACAACCAACACCAGAACCAGATCCCACCCCTGTGATGACAGATGATGAAATCATAGATGAGGATGAGACCTTCCACCAAGTGATCAAGGATAAGTTCATCGAAGGTGACCCCACTTTTATGACTCCGGTATTGATTTGTTTGATATTAGGTTTGGCGGTTGCGCTTGAAAGGATCATCACCCTTAACCTGTCCACCACTAACACCAAGAAATTGCTAGCCAAAGTAGAGGAGGCCTTGGAAACTGGGGGCATTGAGGCCGCTAAAGATGTTACCAAGAACACCAGAGGACCCGTAGCATCCATTTTCACCCAGGGGCTGATGAGGTACTCAGAGGGTATTGATATGGTAGAAAAATCTATTATCGCCTATGGTTCAGTTGAAATGGGACGTTTGGAAAAAGGGCTGGTATGGATATCCCTGTTTATATCTCTCGCTCCCATGCTTGGTTTCATGGGTACGGTAATTGGTATGATTGGTGCCTTTGACTCCATTGAGGCTGCGGGTGATATTTCCCCATCCCTTGTGGCAGGAGGTATTAAAATTGCCCTTTTGACCACTGTGGCCGGTCTGATCGTCGCCATTATCCTACAGTTATTCTACAACTACTGTGTGGCTAAAATCGATTCATTAGTGAATGACATGGAAGACGCTTCTATCACATTGGTAGACATCCTTGTGAAGCATAAGCTTACCAGGTAATTTTGCCCGGTTTTTGCATTCCGTAAATAATTTACTAACTTAAGAATCGTTATTGAAATGGATACTACTGATATATTCTTATATGCAGGGTACTTGCTGATCATAATCGGTGCTTTCTTAGCCATCGTCTTGCCTTTGATCAAATCTTTTGATAATCCCAGAAGTTTGCTCAAAACAGCAGTTGGAGTGGTGGTATTGGGAGCCCTATTTGGAGTTGCTTATTCCATGGCCGATGCCGAGGTGGCAGCAAGATATACCGCAGAACCATTCAGCATCACTCCCACAGTGGCTAAACTTGTGGGGGGAGTGTTGATGACAGTATACGCATTATTTGTACTAGCAATAGTATCAATAGTGGTAACAGAAGTTACAAAAATCGTTAAATAATATGCCAAGTAAAAGAGGTAGAATGAGTCAGGAGGTCAATGCAGGATCCATGGCGGATATCGCTTTCCTGCTCTTGATTTTCTTTCTTGTAACAACAACCATTGCTTCGGACAAAGGAATATTGAATATCCTACCTCCGAAGCAAGATCCGAACGAACCTCCACCGGAGGTGGAGCTGAATGAAAGGAACATTTTCAACATCCTTATTAATGCGAATGACCAATTACTGATTGAGGGTGATTTCAGAACCAACACTGATGGTCTTTCAGATGAGATTAAAAGGTTTGTCCTGAACTTCGGAAGACCTGATGAGGAGAATCTTGCCTTGTTCAATAGCCTTCCCGCTTCCTTAAGGGGATTGGCAGAGCAAAATCCGGAATCCTCGGATTACCCAGGGTCTGGTGGTGCTGTGGTTTCCATCAAAACAAATAGGGGTACGAGCTATGAACTCTATCTGGAGGTGTTGGATTTGGTGAAGAAAGCGTATTTTGAAATTTATGGAGAGAGGGTTGGCTTGACCGCCGAGCAATACCGTCAATTATCAGGTAGGACTGCCGCTGAGGCTGAATTGCAAGATAAAGGTAAAGAGGGTATTCCCATGGCGATTTCCATAGCAGAACCTGATAAACTGGGAGGAGATTGATATGTCTAAGTTTAAGAAAAAATCAAAAGCGGATACCAATATCCCAACGTCAGCACTGCCTGATATTATCTTTATGTTGTTGTTCTTTTTCATGGTGGTTACCGTGCTAAGGGAACAAGAGATATTGGTGGAACAGAAGATTCCTCAAGCTACCCAGCTTCAGAAAATTCAAAAGAAGACGCTGATATCTTACTTGTACATTGGGAAACCTAAAAACACAGCATTGTATGGTACTGAGCCAAGAATTCAGGCCAATGACGTTTTGATAAATACCAGCGACATTGTCTTCTGGGTGACTCAGGAAAAAGATAAGTTATCCGAAGCTGAAAGAGATCAAATTACAATCTCGCTAAAAGCTGACAGGGACGTGAAAATGGGCCCAATTAGTGATATTCAATTTGAACTAAGGGAGGCTGATGCGAGAAAACTGCTATATGCTTCTGTAGGAAGAGTTGATCAATAGTTATAGAATTAACATACATAGTTATAAAGATAAAAGACCGATTTGCTTCGGTCTTTTTTTTGTTAAATATTGGCTTTGAATGCGCTGATGGTTTTATGCTTTGGAACTACCATTTAAAAAATTTATTCAGGTAAATCCTATTATCTTTTTCCGTATTGTATTTGTTCCGTAAATTAGGACTTTAACGGGGATGAAATTCAGTTATTTGTCTATGAGGGTACTTTTTATCAATGTATATTCTTTGGAGAATGCTTATCAATTATGGGAAAAGGGGATTAGCGGTAGTCATCATGTTTGGGGAAAGGTTGAACTCGATTCTAATGGAAAGCTTGAAACTATAATTCTTCCACATATTAAATATCCCTTATTAAACAGGATAGGAAAATGGTTTGGCATTGGGTTTTTGGACCAACAAATAAGGGTACTGCTTAGCCTTAAAAAATTTGATGTATTATATTCCCCCTATTCCTCTGGAAATACCAAATTTTTATCCGTTCTTAAACTTTTTGGGCTATTTCGCAAACCTATTGTTGTAACCCTTCACCAACCTTATTTTGGAGCAAAACATAAACACCTGTCAATTATTCATTTCTTTAGGAAGAAAATGTTTTCAAGTTATGATGCATGTATTTTTTTAAGTCCAAAGCTTAAAAAAGACACTTTAAGGGAATTTAATCTTGATGTAAAGGGGAATGCTAAATACTCACTTACTCAATGGGGGCCAGATCAATCGTGGATAAAAAAGTATGCGCATCATCTGCTTCCAAGAGAACAATGTACTTATTTCATTTCAGCCGGCCACACAGATAGGGATTTTGAAACGTTAATTGAGGCATTTAGAGGGCTCGATTTTAAACTTAAAATTTTCTGTACCCCTAAATCTATTCCCAAATATGTAAATTTGCCTAAGAATGTTTACCTAAATTGGGATGTGACCAGGTCACAAGACCTTATTGATGAGTATAAGCATTCCATAGCCATATTAATCCCACTTAAATACCCAAAACACAAGGAGGGTTGTCAAGGCATGACCAGTTTACAAGATGTCGTAGTACATAGAAAACCAACCATAATGACCAAAAACTTGTCCATTAATATAGATGTAGAAAAAGAGGGCTTTGGTATGTTTGTCCCTATGTATGATGTTCTGGCCTGGAAAAAACTCCTCACCCATATTCATGATAATCAGGAAGCCTGGGAAAAAATGTGTGTAAATTCAGATAGAGTATTAAGGGAAAAATTCAACAGCAAAATATTTGGCGATCATCTTGAAAAAGTGATCTTGAAAGTAGGTAAGTCCAATCCTAAATCATGAAGTTCAAAAATTTTTCATTTATATCCTTTAATCTATGAAGGCAGTTATCCTTGCAGGGGGCTATGGTACCCGGATCAGTGAAGAAAGCCAAATAAAACCTAAACCTATGGTAGATATAGGCTACGAACCTATAATCTGGCATATCATGAAAATTTATTCACGTTATGGAATTAATGAGTTTGTAATTTGTTGTGGCTATAAAGGTCATGTCATAAAAGAATATTTTTCCAATTATTTTCTCCACCGTTCTGACCTTACCATTAATTTAAATGATAATAGTATGGAGGTTCATTCACGTCTTGCTGAACCTTGGAAAGTAACCCTTGTGGATACTGGGTTGGGCACGATGACGGGTGGTAGGTTGAAAAGGGTACAAGAATATCTTGATAATGATACATTTTGTATGACTTATGGTGATGGATTGTCTAATGTAAATTTAAATGCGCTCATTAATTTCCATAAGGAGAAGGGTCGTTTGGCAACTTTGACCGCTGTAAAACAGCCAGGTCGGTTCGGTGCTTTTGTACTGGAACCCGACAGTGAGTTAGTTAGTGAATTCAGAGAAAAGCCCGATGGTGACGGTAAGTCAAATGCCATGATCAATGGCGGGTTTTTCGTTTTGGAACCCGGTGTCCTTGATTTGATTGAGGGTGACCATACCATTTGGGAACGGGAACCCATGGAAATTCTGTCAGAAAGGCAACAATTGGGAGCCTTCGTCCATACAGGTTTTTGGCAGGCTATGGACACCTTAAGGGATAAAAATTTGTTAGAAGACCTTTGGCATTCAGGTAAAGCACCATGGAAGGTTTGGTAATAGAATAGGAAAAGATGAAGATTGTCATAACGGGTAACATGGGATATATTGGACCGGTGTTGGTCCAGTACCTTAAATCACACTTTGAAAACATCGAAATCACAGGTTTTGATACCGGCTATTTCGCACATTGTCTCACGGGAGTGGATTTTTTTCCCGAAGTTAAATTGGATCATCAAGAATACGGAGACATCCGGAATTTTGATGTCAATCTTCTAAAAGGGGCGGATGTGGTAATAAATTTGGCGGCCATATCTAATGACCCTATGGGCAAGCAATATGAGGATGTCACCATGGATATTAATCATAAGGCTTGTGTGGCATTGGCCGAAATGGCAAAATCAGTAGGCGTTTCTCATTTTGTTTTTGCCTCCAGTTGCAGCATTTATGGGGCTGGAGGAGATGAACCCCGAACAGAGTCCTCGCAGCTTTCACCATTAACAGCCTATGCAAGATCTAAAGTTGCTGCCGAAAAGGATTTGGCTCCGCTGGCAGATAGTAATTTTTTGGTGACCTGTTTGCGATTTGGCACTGCCTGTGGGTTTAGCCCCAGGCTGAGGTTAGATCTTGTGCTCAATGATTTTGTGGCCGGTGCAATTGTAGACAAATCTTTAAGTGTGCTAAGCGATGGTACGCCTTGGCGCCCGATGATCAATGTGAAGGATATGAGTAGGGCCATAGAATGGGCGTCCAACAGGTCAATCCGACAAGGAGGAGCATTTTTAGCGGTGAATACGGGTCAAACCCAATGGAATAATCAAATTTCTACACTCGCCAATGCTGTAAAAGAATTAGTGAAGGGTACACAGGTCGCCATCAACCCAAATGCTCCCGTGGACAAAAGGTCCTATAGGGTCAATTTTGATTTGTTCGAGTCCCTTGCTCCAGACCATCAGCCTATTTACAACCTAAACAAAACGGTGGAAGAGCTTAGGGATGGATTACTTGCTATGAATTTTAGGATAAAAAATTATCGGGATTCATATATGATCAGGTTAAAATCATTAAATCTTCTTCAATCCAAGGGATATTTAAACCAACATCTATATTGGCAATAGCAGCTATTGTTTATCGGGTTATCGGGGCTTGAAAAAAAGGCTTTGGTTTTATATTTGAATTTCAGTGTTGAATTGGCGGATATTGCTTAATTTAATAGCCAATTCAACCCTGAAAAGCCATATGGATCTTTCTTCATTATTTTCACTCAGTAATAAAGTAGCCTTGATAACAGGGGCTAGTAAAGGTATAGGATTAAGTATCGCGGAATTTTTTGCTGCCGCAGGTGGTAAAGTCGTCATTAGCAGTAGGAAACAGGATGCTTTGGACGAAATGGCCGGCAAACTTCGGGGAAAAGGGTATGAAGTAACCGGAATCGCGTGTAATGTAGGCCATATGGACGAATTGTCCCATTTGGTAGAAGAAACAGTAAAGCTATATGGTCAGTTGGATATCCTCGTCAATAATGCGGCTACAAACCCGGTATATGGGCCTGTTCATGATACCTCTGTTGAAGCCTATGATAAGATCATGGATGTAAACGTGAAGGCTGCATTTCAACTTATGAGGTTATCTTTTCCTTATCTCCGGGAATCATCCAACGGCTCGGTGATCAATATTAGCTCCATCGGTGGAAAATCACCTGAGTCTAATTTAGGCATTTATAGTGTGAGTAAGGCGGCGCTCATCTCTCTTACTCAGGTGTTTGCCAAAGAATGGGGCGACCATAAAATAAGGGTAAATGCAATATGCCCTGGAGTGATAAAAACAAAGTTTTCCGAAGCATTGTGGAGCAATGATAAAATCCTGGACATGATTATGAATAGATTGTCTATTAAACGACTTGGTGAGACTGATGAGATTGGGGCTGCGGCTTTATTTTTGGCTTCCGAGGCTGCTTCTTATGCCACGGGTTCGGTGATCACTGTGGACGGAGGGTTAACTTTGTAGCTGAGTGATGATTTTTTCTTAGCTTTACATTACCGATTTCGAATCTTTCATTGCTATGAAAAAATCATTTTGATTTATTTTGTCTTTTGCTACAAAATGGATTTCACAAATTAAGTTATTGATGTGTGGGTAATGCTAAGAATTTTGATGCAGTAGTAGTAGGTGCCGGCCCCAACGGCCTGGCTGCGGCAATTGTCCTTCAGTCTCAGGGGATTTCCACATTGTTGATTGAGGGAAAGTCCACTGTAGGTGGGGGCACCAGGACCATGGAGTTAACCCTTCCCGGTTTCAATCACGATATTTGTTCAGCCATTCATCCTTTGGTCGCTTCAGGACCATTTTTCCCCAAACTGCCCTTAGAAAAATTTGGGCTTGAATTCCTTCATCCCAAAGTTTTGGCAGCACACCCTCTAAAGAAAGGCAAAGCCGCGGCATTGTACCAGTCCATCGAAGGTACAGCGTCTCAATTGGGGGCAGATGAAACCACATATGTAAGTTTAATGGAGGGATTGACCAAGGATTGGGAAAGTCTATCCCAGGATTTTATGGGGCCTTTATCATGGCCAAAAAGACCTTTTGCCCTTGCAAAGTTTGGATTAAAGGCTTTACAACCCTCTACTCTATTTGCCAAGAAATTCAAAGAACCTGCCACTAGGGCCCTGTGGGCGGGGATGGCAGCACACGGTATTCAGCCGCTTACCAACCTGGCGACCTCAGCCATAGCACTAGTGTTGATGTGTGCTGGCCACTATGGGGGCTGGCCGGTAATCAAAGGAGGTTCCCAAAGCCTGGCCAATGCCTTGGCCAATTACTTTCTTTCTCTTGGAGGAGAAATTAAAACTGGGTTCATGGTGAAAAATCTGGATGAACTTCCCCCCTCCAAGGCATTGCTATTTGATATTTCTCCAAGGCAGTTGCTCGATATTACCGGGGACTCACTTTCATCCCTTTATCGGTGGCAATTAAACCGGTATAAATATGGTATGGGAGTATTCAAAATGGATTTTGCACTTGAAGGCCCGGTTCCCTGGCTGGCGCAAGAGGCTAGGCAGGCCGGTACCGTACACTTAGGCGGTACGCTCGAGGAAATAGCTGAAGCAGAAGCCGTCATATGGAAGGGAAAATACACCGACAATCCCTATGTATTGGTGGCACAACAAAGCCTTCTGGATCCGAGTAGGGCACCTGAAGGCAAACATACCCTTTGGGCTTATGCGCATGTGCCTTCAGGCTCCACACGTGATATTGGCCCCATTATAGAAAACCAAATTGAAAAAAGTGCACCGGGGTTTAAGAAATTGATTTTGGCCAAACATAGTATGCACTCCATGGATCTCCAGGAATACAACCCCAACTATATAGGAGGAGATATCAATGCCGGGGTGCAGGACATTACCCAAATATTCACCCGTCCTGCATTGAGAAGATCACCCTACCGAACTTCCGCAAGAGGGATCTACCTGTGCTCGTCCTCTACACCTCCGGGTGGAGGCGTCCACGGCATGTGTGGCTACCATGCCGCCCAAAGAGCCATGAAAGACTTGTTTTAGGGGCAAAAAAAATTCCTTTAATGATAAGCACCTCTATGCTCAAATTGGTGCCCCTACGAAGTTCATGTCATTTATCTGACTTTTTTACCTCTTCATATTTGGGAAGCCGATCAGAACGAGGTCGAAATTTTAAAACAAGATGGTTTCTACCTGGTTTTTTTGCTACGTTATGAATAATGCGAGAAAGTAAAAAACCGGAATTACCACAAAAGGTCTGCCCAGTCTGCGCTAGGCCATTTTCATGGCGTAAAAAGTGGGAGAAGAATTGGGAAAGGGTGGTCTATTGTTCCAGAAAATGTGCCGGGAATAAACAAAAGCGTTGATGCTTGACACTTCATTCTCCTTCACGGCCACCCCTCCCAATAAAGTTTATTGCCGCATCGGTTTTATAGGCACTATGCTCCCATCCTCTCTATGCTGCAACGGGGCCATCTTTATGTTTCTCAAGTGGGTTTCCCCAGAAAGTTCTGTGTCATGAAAGAAAAGATACCACTGACCCTCGAAATTCACAATGGAATGGTGGGTAGTCCATCCCTGCACTGGTTCCAATATGATACCTTGATAGGTAAAAGGCCCATAGGGACTATCACCTACGGCATAAGCGATTTTGTGGGTGTCTCCCGTAGAATAACTGAAGTAATACTTACCCTTATGCTTGTGTAACCAGGCTGCCTCAAAAAACCTCCTGTCGTGATCCCCTGACAGAATCAGTTCCCCACCGGTATCCAATAATTGAACGTCCCTTAGCTCCTCAGCCAAAGAATTCATAGTTGAATTGAGCTTGGCGACTTTAGGCATAAGTGCAGGTTCCTCAGGGGCAGGTTCACCATCTGTAGGCGCATCCCCGGCAGGCTGAAAGACATTATCCTTCCACTTTTGGAGCTGTCCTCCCCAAATCCCTCCAATATACAGGTAATATTCCCCGTCATCATCCTTAAACACTGAAGGGTCTATGCTGTAAGTACCCTTTATGGGTTCTGGCTCGGCAGTAAATGGTCCCTCAGGACTGTCGGATACCGCCACACCTATGCGAAAGATCCCATCCTTGTCCTTTGCCGGGAAATAGAGATAATATTTCCCATCTCTTTCTGCTGCATCAGGTGCCCATAATTGGCGCTCAGCCCATGGGATATCCTCCACACTCAGGGCTATACCATGGTCAACTACGGGGCCATCAGGGCTTTCCATGGAAAACACATGGTAATCCCTCATCCCAAAATGCGACCCTAAATCATCTTAGGGAATCCCGGAATCTATATCATGGGAAGGATAGATATAGATTTTTCCTTGAAAAACATGCGCAGAAGGATCCGCCGTGTACATGTCTTTGACCAGTGGTTCAAACAAAAATGGGTACTGTTCTTCTTTCTCTTCGGCTTGTTTTTCAGTTTGAGGTGGCTCGCAGGCGAGAAAACCTACCATTGAAATGAAGGCTAGTAGTTTTTTCATTGTATGTATAAATAAGTTTGACATCTAATGTTTTTAAAATTACCTTCTGAGGCCATATTTGTGGCCGTTAGGCAGGAAGCCAGTCTCGCAGCATTAATAAATCAATAAGGCTTTCAGGTGGCTTGCTTGTGTCTTGCTAGGTTTTAATTGTTTTTACCAAACCCCCAGCTCAACCCTAGATGCACATCCACCTGTCTGGTATCTGCCAATAATCCAGTAATAATGGAGTGGCTACCCACAAAGAACCCTCCAAATTGAAGCCCAAATCCACCGTTTATTCCAGCCACTTGATAATGGGACCAAGGTGAATAAATTTCAAATTTCCCAAGAACCAGTCTCGGTGTTACCACCACCATATTCTGTTGAGTGATCAGGTTGTTTGAACGTTCATCCGAAAGCCTATGCTGTATAAACAGGGAAACATGAAACAAGTTTATAGGGCTGTATTCGGCATAGGCGTTGACCATGGTTGGGAAATTCACCCTGATCCTGCCCGGATCTCTGAGTATGTTAAAATAGCCAGTGGCTAGTAACTCCTGCTCAATATTCTCAAAATCCCCATCAAAGTCATCTATTCTTAGATATTCTCCTTCCGGGATATTCATGGAATAGGTGGTATTGGATGAATTATCCCTGAATGACATTCCCCCAATGTTTTTGAGGGAAATTCCCGCATTCAATAAACTTTTCCCTTCCTCCTTCTCTAAAGTGTAGGTGGCACCCAAATCCAGGGCCACGCCTCCAATACCACCCAGCCTGAAACCAGAACTTCCGAAGCCAAACTCATCGCCTAAAAAGGGATCTGAATAAGCAATATTTAATTCACCATAGGCATCAGTCAACCTTACACTAAAGTCATCTTCCACTAAGGTGCCTCTAATGTTACTCATGCCCAAATTCGCATAAAGAGAGGGGAATATTAAGCGCAGGTTGGTCCCCACAGATACGCTTTGGTTACCCATCCTTAGGAGCTCCTTAGCGGCCATAAGATCCAATTCTCCCCATCCTCCCACGGTAAACCTTTGATTGTTGGGGTAATTCAAAGTGAAAGTATTGGCAGAGCTGGCCATCATTTGGGAGTGGTTTATCCTCAGGTGAGGGGCTCCTGCATAAAGCATATGGGGAGGATCATTAAAGTCTCCAAACAAGGCTTGTCCCAAGGTAGGGTCTAAGTCTACCACATCTGCTTTTAAATAAGCCTGAGTGGCTATGCCAAAAGCCCAAGTGCCTACCTTAAAGCCTGCGGAAGGACCAATTAAAGATAGATCAGTCCTAAGATTTATTGGCCTGTTTGAGCGCTCTATGACTAAATCCAATAAATCATCGGCTCGGAGCATGTCCTGAAAGGAAAGCACATTATTGCTGAGCCCGATTTGGGCAGAAAAGAAATTTACCTCCACTTTTTTGCCTAGATTACTCAGTTCCGCAGGATTCATAATGGCACTTGCCATGCCTTTCCTAGGCCCATTTTGAATGCCTATGAAGGGCTGTTGTGCCAAAGAAAAATGATGGAGCAGCAACCCCATAAAAAACAGTATCAAAAATCTTTTCATGGGAAATTACGTTTAAAGAAAAGTAAATTTATTAAATTTTTCACTAATTTAAAGATTCATTGTCAAATTGAAATACCCGCTTCTTGTCAAATTAAATTTCTCACCTTTATTGGAGTGGTTCATTAGATTCCCCCAAATCAAGTTCCCCTAATTCCGATAATTAAAGGAACTGGGGAAGGTTACCTGTCTTTCGCAAGGGAGGTTTGACCATTAAAAAGACATTTATAAACATTTGAAAGGGATGCATGGAATAAAAGTGAGAACAGTGCTGGAGATCACAAACACCAGAAAGATATACTCCTTACCTGGGTTGAGACTTTCCATGGTTGTTTTGCTATTCTTTTGTTGTTTTCAGACCTTTTCCCAACAGAAATCCCAATTTAATCTATCACTTTATGGCGGGATGCAACTTATGAGCGAAAGGGACAAAGGATATTCACCCTTGCTTTATAGGGGTTCTAGGCCTTACCTAGGAGGCTCCTTTAGGGTGCAAAAACCCCAAAAAGAAATGGAATGGATGGTTACCTTTGGAGAAGGATTGGCAGAAAACCAATATGGGCATGCATGGGAGATTACGACTTTTTCAATATTGGCATCCCACTTTTACAGGCGTAGCAAGGATCAACGCCTACAATGGGGATGGGCAAATTTGAATAGTTTTAATCAAAGGCTGAATTCACGCTTTGCCAACTTCAACAACAGAAGTGAATATTTCACTGCTTTTGGGCCTGCGGTGAAGATCCGCAGTCCCTTTACTTGGGGAGATAAGCATTTTATTTGGGAAAACATGGCGCATATGCAGGTACTTGGTTTCACCCTGGCATCCGACTATGTACTTTCCGAGCCTAGGGGATTACGGGAGGATAGCGGGATGAAGGGGTTTTTAAACATGTTAGATCCTTTTTTCCTGGGTAGGGACTGGGCATTGGGAGGTGTTTCCCAGCTGAATTACCAATTGACCAGTGGTAACAAACTTGGAATTCAGTATAGGTATGATTATCAACAATTGGCTACAATACATCCCGTACAAAGAAGCAGGGGTGCTATGCTCTTAGTGTTAACGGTTTTGTTATGAAGAAGATGTTGGTAGCCCCCTTATTGCTTTTTTTGCTTGGCTGTGAGCATTGGGTATTGTCCCCGGATCCCCATCCTTCACCCTCAAGAGTATTCAATTACCTTTGGGAGGATATCCACCACCGTTATAGTTATTTTGAGGAGAAAAATATAGATTGGTTGGAGATTAAAGAAGCCTTTTCCTCAAGGGTACAAGATGATTTGGATGAAAAAGAACTTTTTGAGCTGCTGGGAGAAATGTTATTTGAGCTAAAGGATGGCCATGTGAACCTCAGCAGTGAATTCAATAGAACCAGAAATTGGGAATGGTTTCAGGATTATCCTGCGAATTACAATTGGCTCAATATTGAACAAAGGTACCTTGGCAGGGATTTTTGGATAAGTGGGCCTATACGGCATCGGATGCTCGATGACATCCTTTATATAGATTATAGGTCTTTTACCGAAAAAATAGGTCAAGGGCAACTAGATGCAATTATGGAAAGGGCTAATCAAGCGGAAGGTGTAATTGTGGATATTCGAAGCAATGGAGGGGGGAATATGAGCAATGCATTTCTCTTGGCCAGTTGTTTTACCGAAACAAGGTACCAATTTGCACAACAGCGATTTAAGAACGGTCCGGGAAAAAATGATTTCAGTCCTTGGCAAATCATGTCTGTTCGGCCTAGGGAGGGACTGCGATTTGACGGGCCTGTCATCGTATTGACCAACAGAAGGGCCTACAGTGCAAGCACTTTTTTTGCCCAAATGATGAAGGCAAACCCAAAGGCGAAACTGTTGGGTGATGATACCGGTGGCGGTGGGGGCACACCGGTATTCGGAGAACTCCCAAATGGCTGGATGTACCGGTTTTCTGGTTCTCAGACAGTGGATATGGAAGGCCACCATTTGGAAGAAGGGGTATCGGTAGATATTCCCGTGGGACTGAGAAGAAGAGATGAAACAAGGGGCATAGACACCATTATCGAGAGGGCCCTTCTTGAGTTTAATACGTACTAGAGAACCTCAACATGGTTGGATAAGTGTTTTTATTCGGATAGGACCGAAGAAAAAAGGGGGGAAATCCCCCCTTTATCAGTTAAAGATACCCTTAAAGCCATCCAGTTTTTGATCTACCTGAGTGTCTACATCAAATGAGAGTCGGGTTTTGTCCCAAGCCATGGTGATTTTGGCAGTTTTATTGTCTTCAGCCGATATCATATAGGCCAACCTTTCCTGATGATCTGCAGAAGTTTTGGGTGAGGTTTCTATTACCACAGCGGCGTCATTTTTTAATCCTTCCTGATCCACTTTTCCATCCTTAATATAGGCAGATACAGGACTGCCTTTTGAATTAAGGTGAATGGTCCATGCTCCGGAGGCTTTTGGGGTGATGAAAACGCTGTATTTTCCTGCCCGTATGTTGGTGCCGTTGATACTTACCGGGGTACTGAATTCTATGGTGGTCGGGGCATTTGCGCCTGCCCTCCAGGGCATGTCAAACTTTTCCAGTTCGCCAAACACCTTTCTACCCTTCACACCTGGAGAAGAGTATTCAATAGTGATTTTGGTGAAGCCCACATTTTGTGAAACGCTGGCAGAGGGGCTGGGATTGGGGGATTGAAGCTGGGCAAAAGATCTGCCAGAGAATAGCAATAGGGTCATTGCAAGTATCCCAAAAATTGTTCTAGTGTTCATGTTAACGGGTTTATGTTGATGTTAATATATATTATTTTTTCCAAATATAATCAAGTATGCGCATATGTGAAAAAGCAATGCTTTCATTCATTATTGAAGAGGATTATTATCCCCTCTTAGGAATAATCCTTCAATCCAATTTATCCCATTCCTTGATGATTTTTACCAAAATAGGGTAAGGGTGGGAGAGAGGCAAGGCTTTGGGTTCATCTCCCTGAAGCATTTTTTCTAAAGACTCCAGTAATGTAGGGGAGCTGATACTTTCCTGTAGATGCTCAACTTCCTCAGATCTACCCAGATAATGCAATGCCAGGATGTTCAAGACTGTTTGAGGTCGGTTCACCAGATTGGGGGCAAGGTCTGTCATTGCCTCCAATGCTTGTTTGGCACGGCGTTGGTTTCCTCTCAACCGGTAAATTAAGGCTTCCATGAAATCCTGAATTCTTTCATCTGGGTCATAGGGTTTTCCTACACCCAGGTTTTCCGGCCAATCCCTTGAATGCTTGATTTTTTCAAGTGCGGCACCCCATTTCTTTGAGGAGATATCCTTGATCGAGGCGTTTAACAATAGGTTTTCATAGAGCATCCTTCCCTCTCCGGCCCCCTCATAGGGTAGCACCTCAATATCCTTTAGCACGCTGAGTGCCCGTGTGTATTCCTCCCTTTGGGCCAGGGACCTTACCCAATCCATTTCTATGACATAATTGCCCTTGAACCTATCCTTGGCTTCCGAGAGTAGCTCATACAATTTTTCATTCTCCCCAGTTTTTTCGTATTGTTTGCCTAAAAAATGCCAGCTTCTCCAATGGTCCGGGTCAAGCTGCTTTGCACGTTCCAAATCCGAAATAGGATTATACGCAGGCACATCGGTAATGAGTAAAGCACGGTTTAGGTAAAAATTGGGGTCTGTTATATCCCCCTGGATTTGATGAAGCAGGGAAACGGCACGGTCATCTTGCCCCATGGCGAGCAGATTTAGCGATAGATAATAGTCCATTTTCCAATGTGGGTGCTTTTCCGCATAATTTTCCAATAGCGTCAAGGTTTCTTCACGAAAGGGGAAAACCATTGCTATAGGTGTCTCTGTGAAAGCCTTTAGATGAGTGGTCTCATTTTCATTGTCCCAGTGTGCCAACCAAAGATGAATTAAGGGGTGGTCCGGGCCAGCTTTCAGTATGCTTTTACACTCATCTTCCATACCATATTGTTGATAAACAGAGGCAATTTCCAGGTAGGTCTGAAAAGGAAACTCATTGGTGATTCCATTAGAAAAGTCATGACTTTCCCTAGTCCCCAATAAAACCTGTTCAAATTTGGCCCAATGATGTAAGGGGTCTATTTCCAGAATGGTTTTCAATGTTTCCTGAGCTTTAGCTTTTTCATCCATCATCCTGTAGGTAGAAGCCTTCACCTGAAGTGCCATAAGATTGTGAACATTGTAATCCAAAGCTTTCTGTGCAAATTCCAATGCCTTGGATAAGTTTTTTCTACGAAGATGAATTTCCGCCATTTTGGTGTAAGAGGCAGACCTGTACTCCATGGAACGAGAGGCCCAGCCAAAGGCCTCCAGCGCATCTAGGTATTGGGATTGTGAGCTGTATAAAACAGCAGCCACAAAATTGGCTTGGGGGTCATAAAAATCATTGGATAGTGCTTTATGGATATAAGTTTCAGCCCTTTGGGGTTCATGTTGTCTTACCAGAAGTTCTGCAAAATCTATAAGGGCCTGTTGATAGTTTGGTTCTTTGCTGAGAAGGTCTTCGTAGAGTTGCCGTGCAAGCTTATAGTCTCTACTATGGTAGGCTTGCCTTGCCTCATAGTAACTTTGCTGGTTACCTGAAGCATCTGTTACCGACTTCGCCTCGTATTGCCTGTTTAGTTGGTAGGGGTCTTTATCCGCCCATTCAAATAAAACCTCACCCTTATAGAGTATACTTACCTTTTCGGGAATGGTTTCCAGGTTGAGCTGATGGGAAAATTCATCCATGGGTTTTAATGAAACAGGCAGGTTTTCCACTAATGTTCCATTGACCAATACTTCCAATGACCCATCTATGGGTTGAAATGGGTTAAAATTGACGTTTAAATGCGGGTTTTCATATTGGATAAAAAATACTCCTTGCTCTACGGCAGCACTGATTCCACCTATGCCTTTTACCGGAAACCAATAATTCGTCCACTTGTCCACCCCTAAAGGGGTAAATGCTGCTTTTGAAAGTGGGGTTTCCTGACGGGCACTGGGTTGAAATTGATTGAGGAGTCTTCCTGCCTGGAATTCCATATATTGCCCACTGGCATCGGTAAGCAAGTCCTCCCATATGCCGCCTGACCTTGATAAGGCCCATAGCCAAAGTTTTTTGCCGGGCATATCATCGAAGTTTGAAAAATGTCCGAATCCCCCCCCTTTTTCGTGAAAATAACCGCCGAAATGGTTCTGAAATGAACCTGCCATATGGTGGGATTTGCTGCCTCCAAATTGATTGTTTGCATACAAGGAGACGTTTTTACCTTCCTGAATGGGCCAGTCCATTAGTGCGCCACTATGCTGTAGGGCTATGTGCCCAGGGTAAAAGAATTCAAGATCATCCCCCACATGCGCTGCAGCTGTCATCCAATTATAATAGGGTTGGCGATAAGGACTTGGGTTGTACCAGAGGCCTTCGGTAGTAAAATAGGCTTTGTCTTTTTCAAGTTTGATTCTCACCCTCCACTGTGTCCTACTCGGAAGGTCAATGGTACCTACCACACAGGTTACGCTGCCGTCCTCGTGTTCCTCAATATGGTAATCCACGGGAGTGGCTGTGCTGGGCGCATGCCCAATAATACCAAAATTAAACTCAATCCCCCCAGATGTCCATGGCCCCCTCATGGCAATGTTCCTGAATTTCACCACTTCGTTTTGATAGATGAAATCATCGCCTGTGGATTTTTCTATGGCTCCCCATACCCTTCCGCCAATTTCCGGGGTGATGCTTACTTTTAGGTGTTCATTTTCCAAAAGAACCACTTTCCACTGTTTTTCCTGTCCCTCTAAGGCATATCCTTCAAATTTGTGATAAGGATATATATCCGGTTTAAAGGCAAATGCAGCGACTGGACTGGGGTCCGAAAAAGGATAAGTAAGAAAGGATTGATCGGTTATGGTAACCCTGGCCTGCTGACTGTTGCCCATTAGGGGGAATAGGAGACAGGTAAAAACGCAACAGAAACAGAATAGGTTAATTAGTCTAGGGAAGTTCATTTGAGGCATATTTTCTTCCCTGCAAATTACGCATTATTCTGCTCTATGCTTGATTTATTTACCTTAGAAAGTGGTAAACCAGTGTTATTTTGGGATGAAAGGTTAAATCCAGCTAGGGCTGCCCCATCAATTCCCCTAATTTGGATTCCATACTTTTAAAATCAAACCTTTTCCTGGCACTAGACATTTTTTCATGAATATGGGTTAGGCATAAGTTGCCAACACTTCCTTCATGTGTGTGGGATACGTTATGCCGGGGGGAAAAAGTTCCTTTTTCTATGTCCATGCCCACTTTTTTATAGGCATCGCGAAAAGGCATTCCTTTTAGCACCAGTCGGTTGACCTCTTCCACACTAAAGAGGTAATCATAAAAGGGATCTTCCAAAAGTCCCTTATTTACCACTATGTAATCGAGCATAAAGCTGGCCATGTCCAGACAGTCCATTAAAGTTTGCAGACCGGGGAAAATGGTTTCTTTGAGCAATTGAAGATCCCGGTGGTAACCGGTGGTCAAATTACTGAGCTGCAGCAAAACCTCCTGGGGAGCAGCTTGAAGTTGGTTGCTCTTGGCCCTCATTAATTCAAAGACATCCGGGTTTTTCTTGTGGGGCATGATACTTGAGCCGGTGGTCAGTTCATCAGGGAAGCTAACGAAGCCAAAATGTTGATTCATGAACTGGATGATGTCAGAGGAAAGCCGATTGAGGGTGCCTGCGGAAGCGGCCATGGCAAAAGAGAGAAATTTTTCGGTTTTTCCCCTGCTGTTTTGTGCGTTGATCACATTGTAATGCAAGTTTTCAAAACCTAATAATTGGGTGGTAAGCGTCCGGTCAAGAGGGAAGGATGAACCATAGCCTGCCGCCGAACCCAAGGGGTTTTGGTTGACCAACTCAAAGGCGGAATGCCAGAGCAATAGGTCCTCGCACAGGGATTCAGCCATGGCACTGAACCAAAGCCCAAATGATGAGGGCATGGCCAATTGCGTGTGGGTATATCCCGGCATCAAGTCGTCCTGGTGCTTTTCAGCAAGAACCATGAGTTGATTGAACAGGTGCTCTTTCTTAGTGACTACCTCCCTGATGGCTTCCCTATAATACAACTTCAGGTCCACAAGTACCTGATCATTTCTAGAACGCCCACTGTGTAGCTTTTTGCCCACATCCCCATACCTTTCGGTGAGCAAAAACTCTACCTGGCTGTGCACATCTTCCACGCCCTGACCTATGGAGAAGGTCCCTGCCTCTATCTCTTTGTAAATTTCTTTTAGCCCTTTTTGCAGGATGCTTAATTCCTCCTTAGTAAGTAAACCAATTTTTTCCAACATGATGGCGTGGGCCATGGAACCCAACACATCGAAAGGAGCTAAAAGCATATCAAATTCAGGGTCTCTGCCTATGGTGAATTTTTCTACTTCCTTTTTATTACTGGAGGTCTTTTGCCAAAGCTTCATAAATACAGTTCGTTAATAAAATCCCAACTAGGACATGCCAATTGACGGGGGAAATAATTGAGGTTTGTTCTTTTCAAGTGGAGAACCTCCCCTCACTCCTCATCCCTCATCCCTATATACAATGGGCAAAATTATAAACTAAACCTCCTAATCCCTACTTCAAATGGAAAAGTATTTCTCCAATAAACGAATATAGCAGGCTATACCTTTTGGGATTTCGTCAAGAAAAATGAATTCATCCGCAGTATGGGAGCGGGCTGAATCACCAGGGCCTATTTTCACCGAAGGGTAGGGGATCAGGGCCTGGTCAGAGAGCGTGGGGCTGCCGTACAAACGCAGCCCCAATGCTTTTGCTGCTTGAACTATTTTGTGGTTGGGGTCAATCCTGGACGACTGGAGGCGTACGGATCTTGGTATCAATTCTGCCTTTAGTTGGTGTTTCAGTTCCTCCAGGGCCTCTTCCAGGGTATAGGCATCGGTTACCCTTAAGTCCAGCGTATAGGTGCATAGATCGGGCACCACATTGTGTTGGGTGCCTGCTTGTATGATGGTGGCACTCACTTTATTCTCTCCCAAATACGCTGAGGTTTTTTTAAACTTATAATCCCGAATGATGAGCAGGTCGTCAAGAGCCAGGTAAAGGGCATTCACCCCTTCCTCTCTGGCCGCATGGCCTGCCTGCCCCCTCACTTTGGCATCAATTACCATTAGTCCTTTTTCAGCCACAGCCATATCCAACAGGGTAGGTTCTCCCACTATGGCCAGGGAAAGCTCGGGAAGTTGGGGCAAAACTTGGGCAATCCCTTCTTTACCACTGATTTCTTCTTCGGCAGTGGCTGCCAGAATAAGGTTATAGGGGAGCTTTTGGTCATAAAAATGTATGAAAGTAGCTAATAGGCTTACCAAACAGCCTCCTGCATCGTTACTTCCCAATCCATACAGCTTTCCTTCTTTTTCCAATGGCTGAAAAGGATCCAGCGTATATCCTGAATTCGGTTTTACCGTGTCATGGTGAGAATTTAAAAGAATACTAGGTTTGTTGGGGTCAACATGCTTTGAAAAGGCCCAAACATTGTTTAGAGATTGCTTGGTTTTTATGCCTCTTTCTTCAAGGAAGTTTTTGATGAGCAAAGCTGTAGCGTTTTCTTCCTTGCTGAATGAAGGAGTGGCAATCAGCTCTTTCAACAGTTCAATGGCATCTAAGTGAAGTTTATCCGGCATGAATCGATTAGGTTCTGATCAATAGAGGTCGTAGCGTTGGCTTCTGATGGTGGTTCCGGCATTGATGCCTTTTGAGGCAAGAATGAGGTTTTCCGGCAAGCCAAGCCACACGTTGTATACTCCGGCATTAAGCGCATTGAATGCGTTTTCAAGCTTTGGGATCATGCCGGAGTGGATGACCTTTTCCTTCTTGAGCTCATTGTATATATCCTCATTAATAAGAGGAACCAAGCTATCCTCTTTTTTTTCATCCATCAATACCCCTGCGCGGTCAAAGCAAAAATAGAGGTTTACCTGATGGGATTTTTGAGCAAGACTTTTGGCCACGGCTGAAGCGATGGTATCTGCATTGGTGTTCAGCAATTGCCCTTTTCCATCATGGGTAATGGCACAAATGGCAGGTGAGATCTTTTGTGCCAACAAGGCCTCCAACAAACCCGTGTTCACGGCGGCTACATCTCCAACATACCCATAGTCAATTTTCCCCACTGGCCGTTTAGTGGAGCGTATAAGGTTTCCGTCAGCACCGGTAAGCCCGATTGCGGGTTGGCCAAAGGAATGGAGTTGTGCCACCAGGTTTTTGTTGATCAGGCCCGCATATACCATGGTGACAATATCCAGGGTCTCCTTATCCGTAATCCTTCTCCCATCCACCATATTGGGTACTATGCCCATGCTTTGACCTATACGAGAGGCCAATACTCCCCCACCATGAATCAACACTTTGTGGCCGGGGAATTCGGCAAAAGCCTGTAAAAAAGCTTTTGCTTTTTCAGGGTGATCTATGACGTTTCCTCCAATTTTAATCACATTGATTTCCATGATTTTGGCAGGGTTAGGAATTAGGAAATAATTTTATCCAGTACAGACTGGGCAGCAAAAATTCGGTTTTTTGCCTGCTGTTGCACAAGGCTTCTTTTCCCATCCAAAATTTCGTCACTCAATTCTAAATTCCGCCTTACCGGGAGACAATGCATCACTTTCGCATCTGGGCTTTGCTTGAGCTTTTCCTCGGTTAATAGCCAGGGTTCGTCCACATGGATGATTTTACCATAGCTTTGAAATGCACTCCAATTTTTCACATATACGAAGTCTGCATCCTTCAAGGCTTTTGCCTGATCATATTCCACGGTAGCTCCTTTGGTGAAGCCCTCATCAAGCTCATACCCCTCCGGGTGGGTGATGGATAGCTCGTGACCACAGCCCAAAGCCCATTCTGAAAAGGAGTTTGCCACTGCGTGGGGTATCGCTTTGATATGGGGAGCCCAAGTGAGGACCACCTTGGGCTTTTTCTTCCCATTCAGGTTTTCCTGAATGGTCATCATATCTGCAAGGCTTTGTAGGGGGTGCCTGATAGCACTTTCCAGACTTACCACCGGTACATTCGCATATTTGATGAACTGGTGTAGGGTGAAGTCACTGATATCTTCTGTCTTATCGGATAGGGTGGGGAAGGCCCTGATGGCCAATAGGTCAAAATAACTTCCTAAAACCGCAGCGGCATCCTTGATGTGCTCCACCGTGTTTTTATTCATGATGGCACCATCTTTCATTTCCAAGGCCCAGGTTTCTTTGTCCATATTGAGTACCACGGACTCTATACCTAAGTTGGAAGCGGCGATTTGCGTGCTTACCCTAGTCCTTAGGCTTGGGTTTAAGAAAATAAGCCCTATGCGTTTACCCTTACCCTTTTCCTGATTGATCAATGGGTTGGCTTTAAACCTAATGGCAGTTTCAATTAACTCCCGGGCCAATCCCTTTTCTTCAAACTTGATGAATTGCTTCATTTAATGATTAAAATTGGTGGTGGATATTTCTTTTTCAGAAATGACCTGTCTTAGACAGTCTAAGAATAAATGTAAGGCTTTTGTTTCAATTGTTAATGGTGGAAGTAGTCGTATCGTGTTTTTTCCTGCAGCACTGCCCGTAAAAATACGGTGCTTATTCACCAATACCTTGCGGATATGAGCAGCTTCTGTTGCCAAATCCAGCCCTATCATCAGTCCCTTTCCCCTTACTTCCCTCACACCTTCTATTCCCCTTAAGGCGGGGATCAACCAATCTCCTTGAATTTGGGCGTTTGCAAGTAGGTTTTCTTTCTCAATTACCTCTAGTACTGCCAATCCCGCTGCGCAGGCCAGGTGATTTCCCCCAAAAGTAGTGCCTAAAAGCCCATGGGAAGACTGGATGGATGGATGTACAAGTACGCCTCCTATGGGGAAGCCGTTACCCATGCCCTTGGCCACTGTGATCAGATCTGGCTCTAGCCCCTCTACCCACTGATGAGCAAAGAACTTGCCGGTTCGCCCATATCCGGATTGTACCTCATCTAAAATCAAATGGGTTCCGTACCTGTCAGCTAATGTACGAAGTCGTCTAAGGAACTCCGGATCCGGTACTTGTATGCCGTTGACTCCCTGTATGCCTTCAATGATGATGGCCGCTATATCATTTTGTTTTAATGTTTCTTCCACCCGTTCCGCATTATTGAACGGGAGAAGGTAAACTTCATGCCCTGCATTGAAGGGGGCAATGATCTTGGGATTGTCGGTGATGGCTACCGCCCCGGAGGTCCTTCCGTGAAAAGCCCCGCTAAAAGCGATTATACCTGCTTTTCCTGTGGAGAAAGAGGCAAGTTTTAAGGCGTTCTCATTGGCCTCCGCCCCGGAATTGCACAAAAAAAGATCATAGGATGCGTAACCTGAAACCTGCCCCAGTTTTTCTGCAAAGGCACGTTGTATGGGTATTTGTACAGAATTGGAATAAAAAGCCAGATTTTGTAGTTGTTCTTGAATCCGCTTTACAAAATGAGGGTGGGAGTGCCCTATGGAAATGACCGCATGCCCCCCGTATAAATCCAGGTACTCTGCACCCTTCTCGTCCCATAAAGTGGCCCCCTGGCCTTTTATGGGTGTAATGTCCATCAGGGGGTAAACATCAAATGGTTTCATAAATTGTTGATTTTAAAAGCCTATACTCTTAAGCTGAAGACCGAGTTGTTCCTCCCATCCAAAGGCCAGGTTTAGATTTTGGATAGCCTGTCCGGAGGCTCCCTTCAATAGATTGTCGATGGCAGCATATATCACCAATTGCCCAGCTTCTTTTTTTAGGTGAAGCAGGCATTTATTGGTGTTTACCACCTGTTTTAGATCTATGTCTCTTTCAGACACTATGGTAAAGGGATGGTCTGAATAAAACTCCTTATAAGTGTGGATGGCTTCCGGGAGTGTCCCTGAAAATGGCAAGTAGGCCGTTATCCATATTCCTCTGGGGAAATTCCCCCTATAGGGCACAAATAAGATTTCACTATGGAAACTTTCATTCATTTGTAAAAAGGATTGTTTAATCTCCTTAAGGTGCTGATGAGAAAAAAGTTTATAAACCGAAACATTGTTGTTTCTATAACTAAAATGAGATGTTTCAGCAAGCTTTTTACCGGCACCCGTGCTTCCGGTGATACCCGTCACATGTATGGCATCACCCGGCCAACCTGCGACCACAGCCGGGAGCAAGGCCAATTGTATGGCCGTAGCAAAGCAGCCTGGATTGGCTATTTTCGTACTTCCTCTGATCAGGGATTTTTTGATTTCAGGCAAGCCGTATACAAACCCTTCCGATTCATCCCTAAAATCAGTGGAAAGGTCTATCAGTACGGTTTTTTCCTCGAAGGATTGTTTTTCTAAAAAGGGTTTGTTCAATTTTGGTAGGAAATGCAGGAGTTGGCTTTGGCGTGTAGAATAGTGCAATGTGGAATTAATCGACAAGAGGAGGGTGCCTGTGGACGTAAAAATGAAACGGGCAGGCGACACATTGGTGCTGCG
>PXCO01000159.1 GCA_003565295.1 Cyclobacteriaceae bacterium | reverse complement strand
GTTCCCGAAGGTAGTGCACCTGATGGATTATTAAACCTTGTAATGGTGGCTTGCCAGTCAGAAAGTGCCAGCGTCACATCATACATCAAATCCGGTCTTAATTGGTTCCTATAGGTTAATGCCAGTTCCCAGCCATAAGTCCTTAAATCCGCCGCATTGGATTGTGGTGGGTTCGTTCCCAACAAGGCCGGTGCCTCTTGTCTCATCAACATATCCTTGGTATCCCTGGTGTAAACATCCAGAGAGCCGTCCAATTTGCCTCCAAACAGGGTAAAGTCCAATCCGATATTTTGAGAAATCACAGTTTCCCAGGTCAAATCGGGACTAACCAATCCGGCTGGAGAAACAAAAGGTGTCCTGTTTGCCCCTGCCATCATAAAGCTGGATTGACCTGTTCCCATAGCAGGAATATAGGGATAGAAATTATTGCCCAACAATTGGTTACCTAATTGCCCATAACTAGCTCTAATTTTCAATTCATCCAGCCAATTTGAAGCTCCCGCCATCCATTGTTCATTGGAAATCCTCCATCCCACAGAAACAGAGGGGAAAAAACCAAATCGGCTTTCTTTTGGGAATCTGGAGGTACCATCATAACGACCGTTGGATTCGATCAGGAAGCGGTCATCAAAGATATAGTTCACCCTATAGAATGCCCCTCTCAGCCCCATATGGTTTTGGGAACCAAAAGTCTGCTGCATACCGATAGTGGCATTCAAATCCGTGATCAGCGGGGTGATCAAAGTATTGTTTTGCGCCCTGACCATCTTGTTATATCCCCATTCCTGGTTGTAACCGACCATGGTGTTCAATTTGTGCTTATCTGGCAAGTCAAAGTTATAATCCGCTACGGCATTGATCACATAGTATTGGTTCATATTGTTCACCTCATTGATGAAATCGTTTCCGCTGAACCCAAAGTTGATCATATCATTGGGGTTTCTAAGGTCGTTATTTACAATTTCAACCCTACTGGCGACTTGCTGTTGGGTACGGTTGAACATGTTAAATGCAAAGTTACCTCTGATGGATAAACCTTTTACAGGCGTAAGTTCTATCCCCTGATCCAGCCAGACATCGGTAGATCTCCATTGGTTTCGACCCCCGTCTTCCAAATAAGGCCAGAAATTTGTACCTCCGAAATACATGCCAATGTACCTTTCGTATTGGTCTCTGTCCCCCGGCTCCAAATAATAGGGGAGATCCGGAAATTGTATAGGCATAATTGGATTAACCCTTGCCAATGAATTAATATTTACGTCCCAATTATAGAAATGGGGTTTATCACTGGTTTGGGTATTCACAATCACTTTTTCCTCCAACTTTAACCAAGGGGTCACCTGAAAGTCTCCCTTCATCAGCACATTGTATCTTTTAAAATTCTCATTATTCTCCGAATTAAGGTAACCATCCCTACTCAAATGGCCAAAAGACACAAAATAGCTGGAATTGTCACTCCCCCCAGATATGGTAAGGTCATGCTGGGAGGTGGGGGCAAAATCTGTCATGATTTCATCCTGGTAGTTGTTAAAACCATAGAACCTCAAGGCACCATCCACTCCTCTCCATTCATTCTCTGGTATTGGGTTCTCAGACCATCTCCGGGTGCCCTCCACCCAATCGGGATCATAGGAAGGTACCCCATTGGTACGGATATTCGCAATGTTTCTGGCATTGACAAATTCATGCGGATCGTTGATGGGGTCCATATTAAAGATAGGCCTGGCCAATGCTAACTGACTGTTTAAGGATACGCTTACCTTACCGGCCTGCCCACTTTTCGTGGTTACCAAAATCACTCCAAAAGCAGCACGAGCACCGTAAACGGCTGCGGCTGAAGCATCCTTCAATACAGATACACTCTCTATATCGTTGGGGTTAATTTGGTTTAGGTCCATGGGAACATTATCAACTAACACTAGTGGTTCTCCACCGTTAATTGATGTGAACCCCCTTATATTGAATGAGGCAGGAGATGAGGGGTCACCGCTTGAAGGTTCAATGTTCAGATTGGGGATCACCCCTTGCAAACCCTCTGCTGCATTGGCAATAGGCCTGTTGACCAAACGATCGGAACCTGCCACACCTACCGCACCGGTAAGGTTTACCTTCTCTTGTTTACCGTAGCCTACTACTACCACTTCATCCAGTGCTTGGGCACTTTCCATTAACTTGATATCGATAACTTCCCTGTTACCCACTTCCACCGTTTGGCTTTCATATCCTATAAAAGAGAAAACCAGTCTGGAATTGTCCGGAACGGTTAGGGTGTAGTTGCCATCAATATCGGTAGCAGTACCAATATTGGTTCCCGGCACAGAAACGGTGGCACCAGGGATAGGCATACCATCCTGGTCGGTCACGGTTCCTTTTACCGTAATGTCAAACTCATTTTTCGCGGGGATTGAAATACCCATTTCTTTATGGGTGGCCAGCATTGGCCTTTCGCTTTTCAATTGGAGGAAATCTTTGGAGAGTCTGTCGCTCTGTGCCATCAGATTTCCACACATCATGGCGAGAAACACCGCGGAAAAGAAGACATAAAGCCCTCCACCCCCACGGGTACGTAGAATTGTTTTCATAATGGATTTTTACTAAGTTTTAGATGTTAATTGACAGAATGGAAAATCTCCATTCTAATTGAGGGCCATAAAGGCCATTTGCAGGGTTTTCATACCATAGGCATTCTGGGTTTTGTGACAAATAATTTCGATATCTATTTGATTAGGTGATTAATGTATTTCAAGAAATCGATTTCATTAAATTTCACAATGCTGGGGTAGCATCATACATTTCAAAACTTTATTTTGAAATAAGGATTCAAAACCAATTATAGACCGTTGGTCAAGTGATTCTCAATATTAAAAAAAAATTTACCTAAAAAAAAGAATAATGTTTATTTTTTATTTTTGGGTATTAAAATTACACTTAATCTAGAATCCATAAAACTTTTACATACTAAATGATTAATTCAAAATAATTTTGTGTAATCGATTTTTTAATAAAGGGAAAATACCGATAGTAAAGCCCCTGAAAATGAAAGGGGTTCAACCCCATCCGGGGTTGGTGATGGCGTGGGAGTCTCCCTTTGACCATGGGTTGCACCCGCGGTTATTGCTGCGTCGAGCCTTCGGGTCTGGGGGTCGCATGTGAGGAATGTTGTGCACATCTATTGGATACTTAAGCCCGGTGGCTACACTTCCCTCCAACCCCAAAGCGGGTTGAATAAATAAAAACATAGCCGGAGAAACTGTCCCTTTCGGTGGTTCTCTGCCATTGTGATTTGTCCTTGTTCATTGTCCTTTGTTCAACCCCATCCGGGGTTGGTGACGGAGGCGGGGTGTCCCCATATCCGTGTTCCCTGGTTGCGCCCACGGCTATTGCTGTGTCGACCCTTCGGGTCTGGGTGCTGCCCTGTGAGATATTGTGTACATCTAATGTAGACCGAAGCCCGAAGGGCTGAAACAGCAATAACCGCGGGCATAGCCCGTGGATATTGTATGGCATAACCTCCCCCCAACCCCGAAGCGGGTTGAACAAAAAACCCGGTCGGTGGGACTGACCCTGTGGGTGGTTTTATGGGCCCTTCAGGCCTGGGGTGCGGGGGTAGTGCCAATAGAAATGCAAAAAGTGTTATTTATTTATCGGTGCTTATTAGAGGGGACTACCAACAATAAAAGAAATTTCATATTTTCATATCCCACACTAATCCCTCTATACCAATGAGCTATAAACAAATACTCTACCACTCCGTTATCGGGACCAAGTACAGGGAATTCACCATTCCGGACAAGCACTGTGAAGAACTCTATAGGTATATATCCGGCATCGTAAAGAAGAAAAACTGCGTCCTGTACCAGATTAACGGCTGCGGTGACCACCTCCATCTTTTGACAGATTTACACCCTACCGTTTCTCTAGCGGATTTCCTTAAAGAAGTGAAAGTTGGCAGCAGTAAATGGATGAAGCAACATGGCAGTTTTCCCCAATGGAAATCATGGGGTGATGGGTATGGGGCATTTACCTGTTCTTATCATGACAAAGAAATGATTACCAATTATATCAAAAGACAGAAAGAACACCACAAAAAGGAAACATTTTTGGAAGAATATAAACGTTTGCTGGAAGAGAACGGTATTGAGTTCGATGAACGATATTTGCTGGGCTAGCAACCCTTTGGTTCTAGGATTCAACCCCTACGGGGTTGATGGTCGCGTGGGAGTCTCCCCTTGACCGACCGTGGGTTGCACCCACGGTTATTGCTGTGTCGGCCCTTCAGGCCTGAGGGTCGCGTTTGGGAAATATTGTGCACATCTATTTGCTGACCGAAGCCCGAAGGGCTGAAACAACAACAACCGCGGGCCAAAGCCCGTGGATATTGTATGGCATAACCTCCCCCCAACCCCGAAGCGGGTTGAACAAAAAAACCAGTAGGGGGATGGTATTCTTGGGTGGTTTTACGCCATCCTGTTTTCCCCGTGTTCCCGGGTTGCACCCACGGCTATTGCTGTGTCGACCCTTCGGGTCTGGGTCTGCCATGTGAGATATTGTGTACTCTACTGTAGACCGAAGCCCGAAGGGCTGAAACAACAATAACCGCGGGCATAGCCCGTGGATATTGAGTGGCATAACCTCCTCCCAACCCCGAAGCGGGTTGAACAAAAAACCCAGTGGGGGGATGGTCGTCTTGGGTGGTTTTATGCCATCCTGTTTTATCCGTGTCCCCAGGTTGCGCCCGTGGATATTGAGTGGCATAACCTCCCCTCCAACCCCGAAGCGGGTTGAACAATTCCTTGGTTTCGGAGCAAAAACCCAAAAAAAATCCCCCACTGCAAACTTCGCAGTGAGGGAATTATCTATTGGGTGATCATTATTCGCTTAGTTCCATCCGGGATTTTGTCCAAGATTTGGGTTCTGGGCAAGATCATTTAAAGGAATGGGCCAGAGGTAATCCCTGTTCTCGTTAAACACCGGGTCGGCCCAATCCGAGTTCTTATACACATCTATGTAGGTCTTCCCATTTTCGGGATCTACCGAGGTATGGATGATCGCTCCGGCAAACCGCTGCTGGGCTGCCGCGTTCCACTGAATCCCCATATCAGGCTTTGTCAGCTTCTGACCCTGTTTCCACCTCCTCAAGTCGTCATACCTAAATCCTTCACCGAACAGCTCAATCCTTCTCTCTCTTCTGATTTCTACCAATAATGGGGAGATCCCGTCATTGGCATACCTGGGGTCCATTGGTGGATTCATTCCCAGTTGGGGCATGCCCACTCTGTCCCTAAGCAAGTTGATGCTCATATCCAGGTCTCCCTGGGTTATTTCTCCCAGCTCGGCTTTAGCCTCCGCATAATTAAGCAGGGCTTCGGCAAAGCGTAGTATAATAGCGGGATGCTCAGCAGTGTTGAAGGCTTTACCGATCATATCATCCGCATTATAGTGTTTGATCACATGGTAACCAGTGGATGAGGTCCTTCCTCCAGGCTGTCCCTGTATTCTGGGATAGTCCCTTCCATCGGCATTATGGTACTGATAAAAACCAGCATCCTCGGGATGCAGTATCGTTTGCCTCAGCCGGGGATCCCTATTCACAAATACTTCCTCAATGCTATCATCGCCTTGATAAAGGTTTGATAAGGTAATGGGCAAGCCATCCGTACACAGGTAATCCTCTACGAAATTGCGGGTAGCACCACCGGTATAGCTGTAATAATTCTGGACGTGATTGGCGCGTATACCTAAAAGATACCTTCTCCATACCAATACCTCAGGATTACCGGATACATCCAGTATCCTATGGTAGGCATTGTAATCTTGAAGAGGGTTGCCGGTACTAAAGAGCTGATAAGGCCCATTGTCTATCAATTCTTTGGCTGCATCTGCCGCAGCCCTGAGCCATACCTCGGGGTTTGTCCCCCCATGATATTTTCTCCAGGTACCTTCGAAGAGGCAAACCCTCGATTTTATCAGTAAGGCAGCCCAACGATTAAGCCTGCCGGGTTCATTTCCGTCACCCCAATCATTGGGGATGTGGTCAACCGCAAAATTCAGGTCCTGCAAAACTTTATCCATCACCTGCTCCCTTGGCATCCTAGAGGCAAATAGTTCCTCGGCGTCAATGTTCAATTCGCGTTCCACCCAAGGAGCATCACCGAACATTTTCACGATGTGATGATAAAACCATCCCCTGAACAGCCTGGCCTCTCCCACATATTTATTTCTCACATTTTCCGGGATGGATGCCTTAGGGTAATTTTCAAGGCCAATATTTATGGCCCTCACAAAATCCCAGCCCCTGAAGCCGTACCATTGATTGGCAATACCGGAGGATGCGGTGGGTACTACTTGCCTTCCTGCCCTTACCTGTTGGAAAGGCCTATGCCTTTCATGGTTAGGGGCGAGGTTGTCCGCAAAGCCGTCTAGCATCAGATAGCTGGCCACCTGACTATCAAACCCTTCATGATGACCCAACATAATGGGTATATTTACATCGTGCTGGGAAAGATGATAAAAGAAATTATTATAGGTAGCCAAATCATTTTCAGTGTTCCAATAGGTCTCGTTACTCACCTGATCCAGTGGAAACCTTTCGAGGAACTCGTCATTACATGCACCCAGGATAATAGTTGCTATTATTAGGCACATCGAGATATAAATGTGGACTTTCATGGTCGTGACAAGTTTAGGTTAGAAGGTAAGTCTTACCCCCAAAGTGTAAATACGTTGCATGGGATACTCGATTGCTCCGGCATAAATGGTCTCAGGATCCAAGGGTTTCCTTATGGGTGAATATTCCCAAAGGTTCATGCCGGCAAAGTACAAATTCCCATTTTGCAAGCCCAGGGCATTCATCCAATTGTAAGGCAGGTCGTATCCAAGCATCATGTTCTTGAGGCGTACATACCCTGCATTTTGAAGAAACCTGGTCTGTGGCTGAATGTTCTTCTTGTCATTGGTGGAAATATGGGGGTGGGCAAAATAAGCGTCCCTGTTATCCTCAGACCATGAGTCGTTCAAGAAGTACCACTCCACATGACCTGCATTGAAGGGGAAGAACCAGGTCCAGTTCCCGGAAGTGGGCCAGTGATCCCGCCTCACAATCCCTTGGAAGAAGAGGTTCAAACTGAAATTTTTCCAGTGTACATTGTTATTGACACCAAAACTTAACCTTGGGGTTTCATTTCCTATGATTCTCCTGTCACCGGGGTTTGCCAAGGTGTTGTTCCCGGGGGTGATCCTACCATCACCATTAAGGTCGGCATATTGAATATCCCCGGGTCTCCAATTGGCTCCTAAAAAGGATTGGTCAGGAGCATTGGCCACGGCATCAGCAGTCTGGAAAATACCAACGGTTTGATAGCCCCAAATCTCCCCTAATTTTTGGCCTACGTAATACTGGGCATTACCTCCCGAGGCCGTTGTTCCCGAAGGAATGGCGCCGTTGGGATTATCAAATTTGGTGATTTCTGCTATCCAGTCGGAAAGCGCCAAGGTCACATCGTAACTCAGGTCACTTTTGAGCCTATCCTTCCAGGTAACTGCCAACTCCCACCCGGTGGTCCTGAGGTCGGCAGCGTTTGCCTGAGGGGCCTGCGTTCCCAAAATAGTAGGATAAGTGGACCTCATCAACATGTCCTTGGTGTCGCGGGTGAACACATCGAAAGAGGCATCTAATTTTCCTCCCAAAAGCGTGAAGTCTAAACCCAGATTTTTCGAAACAACCGTTTCCCATGTCAAGGATGGACTCACCAAACCGGCAGGAGACACAAAGGGAGTTCTGGAAGGACCAGTCATCATAAAGCTCGACTGCCCAATTCCCATAGTTGGTATATAGGGGTAGAAATTGTTGCCAAGCAACTGATTGCCCAATTCACCATAAGATGCCCTTATCTTCAACTCATCCAACCAGGAACTGGTAGCGGCCATAAAACTTTCATTGGAAATACGCCAGCCCGCCGAAATTGAGGGGAAAAAACCAAAACGGCTGTCTTTAGGAAACCTTGATGTCCCATCATATCGGGCATTCGTTTCCAAAAGATAACGTTCATCATAAATGTAGTTCAACCTATAAAATGCCCCTCTCAGTGCATTATGGTTATTCCCTCCAAATGTTTGCTGCATTCCTATGGTCGCATTCAAGTCTTGGATCAAGGGAGTGATCAAGGTGTTATTCTGTGCCCTTACGAACTTGTTCTGTCCCCATTCCTGGTTGAAACCTACCATGGTGGAGAGGTTATGCTTTTCAGGCAGGGAAAACTGATAATCTGCGAATGCGTTGATCACATAATATTGGTTGAAATCACTGCGCTCGTTGATGAAATCGTTGCCACTGAATCCATTGTTGATCATTCCTGCGGGATTTCGAAGGTTCGTGGTTAACACCTCCACTTTACTGGCCACGTCCTGTTCTGCCCTGTGCAGAAAATTGTAAGAGAAATTTCCCTGGATCTTCAAACCTTTCACAGGAGTGAGCACTGCCCCCTGAGTCATCCAAATATCATTGGCCGTCCAGTTTGACCTACCCCCATCCTTAAGGTAAGGCCAGAAATTGGTCCCTTCAAAATACATCCCTATGAAGCGTTCATACACATCTCTGTCGCCCGGCTGTATATAGTATGGAAGGTCAGGGAACTGTATGGGTTGAATGGGGTTTACCCTTGCCAGGGTATTGATGTTTACATCCCAGTTGTAAAAATAAGGCTTGTCGCTTCTCTGGGTGTTGATCACGATCTTTTCTTCAAGGGTCAACCACTTGGTCACCTTGAAGTCCCCCTTCATCAGCACGTTGTACCGCTTGAAATTTTCATTCCTGTCTGAATTCAGGTAACCATCCTTGTTCAGATGACCGAAGGACACGAAATAACTGGCGTTTTCAGATCCCCCCGAAATGGTAAGGTCATGCTGTTGGGTGGGGGCAAAGGTGGTCATGATATCGTTTTGGTAATTGTTGAAGCCGTAAAACCTCAACACTCCGTCCACCACTCCCCAGGAATTTTCAAAGGTGGGGTTTTCAGACCACCTGCGGGTACCTTCCACCATATCGTCGTCAAAGGAAGGAACGCCGTTGGTCCGGATATTGGCAAGGTTCCTGGCTTTCACAAATTCATGGGGATCATTCACCGGATCCATATTGAATATAGGCTTGGCCAGGGAAAATTGGCTGTTCAGGGAAACGGAAACCTTTCCGGCTTTACCACTTTTGGTGGTCACCAAAATCACCCCAAAGGCAGCCCTGGCTCCATATACAGCAGCTGCAGCTGCATCTTTCAATACGGAAACACTTTCTATGTCATTGGGGTTGATACGGTTAAGGTCCATGGGTACATTATCCACCAACACCAGAGGAGACCCCCCATTGATGGATTGGAAACCCCTTACATTGAACGCAGGGCTTTGAGAAGGGTCACCGTTTCTCGGGGCAATGTTCAGGTTGGGGATTACGCCTTGTAAGCCCTCTGCCACATTGGCAATGGGCCTGTTTTGAAGCCGTTCTGAAGTGGCCACCCCCACCGCTCCGGTGAGGTTTACCTTTTGTTGGGTACCATAACCCACCACCACTACTTCATCCAAGGCTGCGGTACTTTCAACCAAAGTGATGTCAATTATTCTTTGGTTTCCCAAAGTGATCGTTTGACTTTCAAAACCGATAAAGGAAAATACCAGGTTTACGCCCTCAGGGACAGTGATGGAATACCTGCCGTCCATATCGGTGGCGGTACCAATAGTGGTGCCTGGGACGGAAATAGTGGCTCCGGGGATGGGTTCCCCGTTTTGATCCCTAACTGTACCAGAAATGGTGACATCTAGGCGCCTAAGCGGAAGGTTTTCGATTACTTTCTTGTTAAGGCTGAGCTCTGTTCTTTGCAGGCTCAGCGTCTCTAGCCGGTCTTCCAGTCCGGTTTTTTGCTGTGCATCTACTCCCAGGTACAGGAAGGACATGCTGACCATGAGGCACCAGGTTATTTTCCATGAGGTGCCATGGTAAGGTAAAGATGTTTTCATACAGGGTTCTAATAGATTAATTGAATAGATTTTTTCAAGATGGTGCCAGGCACCAAAGGCACATCCGTAATGTGCCAGATTACTTTTTGGGTTTAACCATAGGCAATATTCTAATAAGTAAGGTGATCAATTGCTTACTAAGGAGGACAAACAATCTGTTTCCATTTCTAAAAAACACATTCACTTAACAACCAACTTATTGAAAGCGATTTCATAAAAATATAATAATGGTAAACCACTATTTATCACTCAATAATTTTGCTGGGCGAAATATAGGACAAAATCGATATATTCAAAACTTTTTCTGTTAAATTATTTTTCACAGAAAAATTCCCGCCCAATTCAATGGGCGGGAATTTTTATTCATATGTTTATAACTGTCTTTTAGCGGTCAAAACTTGTCCCGCACAGTAAGCCGTGCATGATCGCCCCGGATGGCTATCGGGGGAAGGGGGGCGTACTATTGTGGGATCTCGTGTCATGCTCGAATTCATACTATCTTAAAAACCCGGGTTTTGTTGTAACTCGGCGTTCACATCCATTTCCCTAAGAGGGATGGGAAACTTCAGGTTTCTTTCTTGGAAGGTAGCGTTGAAAACGTTGGTATGTCCCACGAAATTATCATAATTGCCGGTAAAGTCGTTCCGAACCTTTCGCGTGCGCAGCATGTCGAACCAAATCTTGCCCTCAAAACATAGTTCAAAATACCGCTGATTCCAGACCTCCTCTTCGAATTCATCCACCCCCAAGCCTGAGACTGGAGGCAATTCAGCCCTGGCCCTGATATCGTTTACACTTTGTAGCGCAAGGGCGTTAGGTCCACTCTCTGCCCTGTTGGAGGCTTCTGCATACATCAACATGACGTCCGCTAGCCTGTATATGGTGAAGTTGAGCTCCGACCTGGCATCCTGATCCACGGCCACCTGGTCAAACCATTTGTAGATGTATCTGCCCCCAAGAGACTGCCCTCTATATTCGGTGATAAAAAACTGTTTCTCCCTTAGTCGTTTATCGTCAGGATCAAAGCTGCTTACAAACTCCACCCTGGGGACCAGGCCACCAAACTCGTTGGAATAAGCCGAAATACCCGCAAAAGTAGGTAAGCATACAGGGGTTAGAGGGTTGGTGCGGTTCACCTTGTCAAATTGCACCTGGAAGATAAATTCCCCGGAGTTTTTGTTGGCCGGGAGGATCATATCGGTGTATTCCGGGAAAAGCTCAAACTGCGCCCCCCGCACATTCAATATATCCTGAGACCTTCTTGCCGACTCCACATATGCGGACTGACCGGCATTGACCGGATACCCAGCGTAAGTCAGGTAAACATCTGCAAGCAGGGCCTTGATAAAGCCCATGGAAACCTCCCCGTTGGGCCTCCTCCAGGGAAGGTTGGAAGCTTCGGCGCTTAGCAGGTCTGGAATGATGATATCATCATAAATCTCCTTCAAAGGAACCCTGGGCCTATTTACATCTGCCAACTGCCGGACAGGCTCATTGATTTTGGGCACGTCTCCGTACATGCGCACCAGATAAAAATAATAGAAAGCCCGCATCGTCCTTACCTCTGCCAGGGCGTTGCTGAGTTGCTCCTGAGATAGTATGGTGAACCTGGGCAACTGCTCCAGTGCTACATTACACCTCAAAATACCCTGAAACAAGCCCTGCCAATACGTATCTATGTAAAAAGACTGGCTATCATAGGTGAGCTGGTTAAACCTGAAACCCTCAGTCTGGGGCACGCCATCGGCTTTTCCAGACATGAATTCGAGCAGGGAAAGTGTATTTCCTCCCCAGCCTCCCGAGGGCTGTACCACCACGTTTACATTGGCATAAATACTGGTGATAAATGCCCTGGCCGCCTCTGGACTTGATAGGTCTGCCTGGGTGGTCAATGTGCCCGGGTCTTCCTCCAGGAAGCCGTCACAGGACAGCACTCCTAGACCGAGCAAGATTATTCCGAAACAATATATTATCGATTTCATAATTGATTGCGAGGTTTAATAATTAGAATGAAATGTTTAGCCCTGCACTGAAGGTCCTAGGTCTTGCAAAAGGGAAGAAATCCAAGCCCTGAGGCAACTGCCCCGCCCCCTCAAAGGTGTTCACCTCGGGGTCATAACCTGTATAGGGGGTAAAGAGTAAAAGGTTCTGTCCACTCACAAACAACCTGGCGCTATTGATTTTGTATTTGCTTAACAGCTCAGGGGGAAGGGTATATCCCAGCATCAGGTTCTGCAGCCGGACAAAGGAACCGTCCTCCACCCAATGGGTGTCCATATTGGTGAGGTATGGTGTTCCCCAAGCCCTTACTTCTGCCACCATAGCGTCTTGGTTGTCAGGCCTCCAAGCATCCAGCACCGTGGCATAACTGTTGGCCAGTGTTTGTCTATCCTCCACAGAGTGCTTGGTGGCGTTGATTACATCCTGCCCATATACCACCCTGAACTCAAATGAGAGGTCAAAGTCCTTGTATTGAAAGGTGTTGGTGATATTTCCCACCCATTTTGGGTACATTCTGCCAATGATCTTGGAGTCCTGGGCGTTGATCACCCCATTGTTGTCCAAGTCCTGCCAGCGAACATCTCCCGGCAAAAGACCGTATTGGGCGGCTTCATCTGCCTGGTCCAGGTTCCATGTTCCCAGCCTTACCCTGCCCCAGATGGAGCCTATGGGTTCACCCACTCTTAGGATATTGGTCTGTCCCAGAAACCATGGGCCGGGAAAAATGTCCGCATCATTGGCCCCCAACTCCAAAATGGTGTTTCTGTTGGTGGACCAGTTCAGGTCCGTGGTCCACATAAAATTGAGCTTTTCCACGTTTACCGAACTCAGGGTTACCTCAATACCTTTGTTCTCCACAGAGCCTATGTTTTGTGTCACCGAGGGAAAACCCGTTGACCAGGGCAATGGGGCGTTAAGCAACAGGTTTTTGGTGCGCTTGTAGTACAGGTCAGTTTCCACCATCAATCGGCTATTGAAAAGACCGAATTCCACCCCAAAGTCCAACTGATCTGTGGACTCCCACTGCAGGTCAGGGTTTCCGAAACTGGTTTGGGAAATCCCGATTTCATTACCGGCCGCTTTGAGTACATTGAAGGTACCCAAGAATTGTAGGGAATTGAAATTACCAATCTCCTGGTTTCCCGTGGATCCGGCACTTGCCCTAAGTTTCAGGTTACTAATGGCATCCACCCCTTGCATAAAGCCTTCCTCACTGGCTCTCCAGGCCACGCCTACAGAAGGGAAAAAGGCATACTTCGTATTGGTTCCAAACCTGGATGAACCATCATACCGACCTGTCACGGTGAACAGGTACTTATCATCCAGGCTGTAATTCCACCGGGTGAAGTAAGAGTTCAGGGCATAGGCACCTACGTTGCCGTTAATACCCGCTATGGGGATAATATTCCCAGCACGTATGTTTCTCCATTGAAAAAAGTCGTCGATAAACCCTTCGCTTCTTACGCTAAGGTTCTCAAAACTATCCTCCAGAAAGCTAAAGCCTGCCATGGCGTTGATCCTGTGCCTATCACCTAAGGATTTGTTCCAGGTGAGGAAGTTTTCTGTTTGCCAATAGATGCGCTGATTGGTGGAGACTGTGGCTATACCGCCTTGGTCTGCTGAGAGCAATCTCAGGTCCCTGGAAGAGTAGAAATTGTTTTTCTGGCTGTCAAAGATAGTACTGAAAGTAGCCTTAAACTCCAGGTCATTGGTGATCTTGAAATTCATATATAAATCACCGTACAATTGATTCAAATTTACGTCCGTATACCTGTTATTGGCGATTTTGACAGGATTTTCACCACCTTCGGTACCTGGCCAATCAGCGTTCGACCCCCACCTTCCATCAGGATACCTAATGGGTATTAAGGGAAGGGCCTCTGCGGTCATCCTGGCCACATTAAGGGCGCCATTCGCATCGTCCACTACCCTTCTGGAACTTCTGGTGCCGAGGATACTTCCTCCCACGGTAAGCCAGGGCTTGATATCCGAATCAAGGGCAATTTTACCCGTGAAACGCTCAAAGCCTGAATTCATCATAATGCCATCCTCATTGGTATAACCAAGCGACACATTATAGGAGGTGGTTTGGCTTCCTCCCCTAAAGGACAAATTGTGGTTTTGGGCCCAGGCTGCGTTATAGATCTCATCCTCCCAATTGGTATTATATCTTGGGTTTCCATTGGCATCGAAGAGGTCCGGGAAGTCCGCAGGGTTTGCCCTTTGATACCTGCCCTGTGCATATCCGGAAGGATCATATTTCTGGGCATTGTCAAAGGCACGGTTGTAAATTTCCATAAACTCCGAGGAATTTAGCACCGGAACACTGCTGGCCCTGTGAGACAAGGACACGAAATTGTCGTATTGAATCATATTCTGGTTTTTCTCCCCTCGTTTGGTGGTCACCATGATTACTCCATTTGCACCCCTGGCTCCGTAAATAGCCGCAGAGGAAGCATCTTTTAAAACCTCCACTGACTCAATATCGGCGGGATTAATCATGTTCAGGTCTGCACCAATAATCCCGTCTATCACAAAGAGGGGATTCACCCCGGAGTTAATGGAATTAATCCCACGGATCCGGATCCTGGCACTGGCACCAGGCGAGTTCTGGTTATTCAATACTTCCACCCCTGCAATCCTTCCCTGTAGGGCTTTGACCGCATTAGGTTGAGACCTGTCTATCAACTTATCCCCCCTCACAGACCCTACAGACCCGGTAAGGTCAGATTTCTTTACCGTTCCATAACCAATCACCACCACCTCGTCAAGGGCTGTGGCATCTTCCCTAAGGGTTACGTTTACCTCGGGTTGATCAGTGATGGGGACGGTTTGGGTTTCAAATCCAATAAAAGAAAACACCAGGGTGGAAGCATCCGGTACCGTGATGGAAAAGTTGCCATCCAGATCGGTGACTGTTCCTGTGGTAGTTCCCTGCACTACCACACTTACTCCGGGCAAGGGTTCGCCATTCGCATCGATGACTTTCCCGCGGACATCCCTTTCCGGTAGGGGCTGCTCCATATTTGTGGAGGTAAGCCCGTCAGCATAGGTGACAGGAAAACCCCAACACCACACCAGGCCAAGGCAAAAACACCAAGGCCACATTTTCCCTATTAGGGAAACTTGTAACTTGTTTTTCATGAGTAAATTGGGTTTGGTTAAAATTAAAACTAAACGAAAGCACTATGACCTTTCCATTAAAAGCGAATGCTAAGCAAAAGACCCTTGGGTCCTACTCATCATCCATTCACTGAAAGCATATCGTGCTTCGGTTCAGCGGTTTAATAAATAAAATATATAGGTTTGATAGGCACTACTCCAAAAACCCAGCTACCATTCAGGATTTTTGGAATATGGTTAATCTGGCAAAACAATTCTGACCATCTTCGAAAATCAGTGTAAGATTATTACTTTTTAATAAAATTCAAAAGCTGATAATAAAAATTCTTACAATTTTATAGGCACAATATTTTATTTTTTAATGGATTTACTGCCTGTTAAAAATATTTCCAAATAATAATTTCGCATTATAATTCATCAGCATGTACAAGTAAAATAAAAATTGGTAAAACCATCATTTTTCTTAAATTTGACAATGCCCTATAAATGAGCCTTCTGGCGGAGGAAACATGAGAAAACTCAAATAGCCCAGCGATCTGCTCATAGGTCAACCCTTGATAATAAAAGAGGTACACGGCCTCCCTTTCTTTAACTTCCAATGTGGCCAAAACCTTGTTGAGTCGCTCAATGAGGTCTTTTTCCATTTGCTGATGGATGAATTTGCTTTCTGATGAAAGCTCCACCGGAAACTGTTCGAACATGAACCTTTCCCTATGCTCCTTTTCCTTGTTTTTCTTTTTAAGTTCATCCAGCATCCTTCTCCTCAATGCTTTGATAAGATAGGGTTTAATAGCATTGGTGTTTCCCAGCCCCGCCCTGTGTCTTCTGAGATAAATAAAAAGGTCTTGCAGACAATCCTTTACCCATTCCCTGTCCTGGGATAACTGACATCCGAAATGAAAAAGTGAGGGACAAAATTCATTGTAAATGGTGATAAATGCAGCTTCATCACCTTTTCTAAAGGCATCCCAAAGCCATTCATCAGTGGTGAAATGCTGCAAATAATGCCGGGGGGCACTTTTTACGGGAGATGTAGAAACAAAGGGGAAGGGTGAAGTGTGTTTATTCGGCTTTTCCATAATTAGGTGACTTTGGGTTTTGTCTATCAGGACATTAATATAATTAAATTTTACTTTCTTGACCTGGCCTTCAAAAAAAAAACAAAACTTATCGGAATTCGAGCAAATCCAATCCTGAGATTTGCCCAAAATTCGCCTGTAGAAAGGATAACCTTGGTCTAGTTAAATTAAATGGTTAATTTTAAAAGTTTAAAACTCATCTCGGTACATGAGCAGGTCAATTTTAGCAGGAATAATAGTAGGTTTCCATTTACTCCTTTTTACCAACGAAAGCCGCTCTCAAACAGCCAAGGTAGACAGTCTGATCCTGATTTTGGAAGAAACCGGGGACCTTAGGCTTCAAATCCAAACGGCCATCTCCATTTCCAGGGAAATCCATTCCAATGATCACGATGAAGAAAAAGAGTATCATTTTGCCCAATTAGCCCTGGATAAGTCAGAGGAGTTGGGAGATACCTTATTGACGGCAAAAGCTTTTGACAATCTTGGGCTGTTGTACAGGTACCATGAACTCTATGCCCGATCGGTTCCCCTGCATGTGCGGGCATTGGACCTTGTGAAAGACAAAGAGGTGGATCCTCACTATTTGATGAGATTTGCTAACAATGCCGGTGTTGCGGCCCGCTATCAGCAGGACCTGGATCAGGCCACCCACTATTACCTGATGGCCTTAGGCATAGCCGAGAAAGAGAATGACCTTAGAAACATTGCCATATCCAGTAATGGGCTGGGCAATACCCTCAGCCAACTGAAAGGCAGGGAAAGCGAAGCACTTCATTTCTTTAATAAGGCCTTGGAAGCAGAAGAAAAAAGGGAGAACACCCTGGGTTTGGCCATCAACTATTTATCCATCGCCGATTATTTCACCCAAATGGCAGCATATGATTCGTCCAGGCACTATTTAGACACCTTGTTGTCCATTAACGAACAGCGTGAAGATGCATTTGGGATAGCCATGACCTATGAATACCATGGTCATAATTTAATGGCAGAGGGCGTTGACCTGTTTGAAGCAAAAAATTACTATGAAAAAGCCTTAGCCCTTTTCCAGACCCAGGGAAATAAAACTAAGGAAGCTCAAATGATGAAAAACCTGGGTGACATCGCCCTTCATGTTGGTGATAAGGGTGCCGCAAAAAGGCTTTTCGAAAATGCCTTAGCCATAGCTGAGGAACTAAGTAACCATCCAATGATTGTCTCCACCTCACAGGGATTGGCAGACATCCATGAGACCGAAGGCAACTACCGTCAGGCTTTGCGTTTTTACCAAACTGCCCAAACGTACAGGGACAGCATCAACCTGACACGACAGGAAACAGCAATCACTGCCATGAAAATGGACTATGATTTTCAAAAAAAGGAGGCCGAAATAGAATTGCTAAAAAAAGACCAGGTGTTAAAGGAAGCAGCTCTCGCCACGGAAAGAGAAAAATCGAGAAGGCAGCGGGCAATCCTGGCTTTTCTGGTCATATCTGTGATAGGTGCCGCCCTTTTGGTGATCCAATTCATCAAAACCCTTAACATCAAGAAAAACACAAAAATCCTTCTCCAAGAACAGGAAAAAAGACGGCTGAAGACCGTTTACGAAAACAACTTGCTACAGGCTGAAATTTTGGCTTCCAGAATGCAGATGAATCCCCACTTTCTCTTCAATTGCCTAAACTCCATTAAATTTTTGATTCAAACCGGCACATTAAGGGAGGCCATAAGGTATCTGACCACTTTTAGCCGTTTTATCAGGGAAATTCTTGAATCCGGAAAGAAAAACTGCATTTCCATAAGTGAAGAACTGGAGTTGATCAGAAAATATGTAGCACTGGAAAAGAACCGTTTCGAACAAGAACTCCAATTTGATATCATCTTTGAAGGGGTAGATGAAAATGTAATAAGTGGTGTTGAGATACCCCCCATGCTTTTGCAGCCCTTTGTGGAGAATGCCATTTGGCACGGCCTGCTTCCAAGCAAAAATGAAGAAAAAAAGTTACAGTTGGCCATCTGGCAGGAAGGTCAGGATGTAATCATAAGCATTACCGATAATGGGGTAGGTAGAGGGGCCCATGCAGGCAACACCTTACATCAAAGTATGGGCACCAAGATCACCCAAGAAAGAATCGCGTTGTTTAATATATATAAAGATAAAAAGATTAGTTTTGGCTTTGAAGATTTAAGGGACAAGGAGGGGGTACCTTTGGGCACCAGGGTAAATATTCTCCTGGGAGGAGCACTTAGCCCGCTCCCCGGTAAAGAATTAGTGTTGACATAAGGTAGATGAGAGTAGCGATAGTAGATGATGAAGCACATTGCGTGGAGAGCCTCGCCTTGGATTTGCTAAGTTTGGACCGTAAGGTGGAGATTGTGCTTAAAACCACCAAGCCGGAAGTTGCGGTAGGAAAACTGAGAGATCTGCAGATAGACCTGCTCTTTTTGGATGTGGAAATGCCCTCCCTTAACGGGTTTGAACTATTAGAACAGCTGCAGCCCCTGAACTTTGAGGTGATCTTCACCACTGCCTATAGCCGATATGCCATGCAGGCATTTAGGTATAAAGCCTTTAATTACCTGCTCAAGCCTGTGGATGTGAACGAACTTGAGGAAATCATTGAGGACTGGGCGGGAAAATTCGGGCATACAAAACCCAAGCAGGCGGCACCTGAAATAGAAAACCTGCTGAAACAGCTAAAGAAAGAGGGGCTACTCAGAAGCAAGGTTGCCGTACCGGTCGTAGATGGCTACGAATTTGTGGCAGTTGCCAATATCCATTATTGCCAAAGTGAAAATAACTACACGTATTTCCACCTTGACAACAACCAAAAACTTCTGATCAGCAAAACCCTGAAAGAGGTGGAAAAAACCCTGCACAGCTTTGGCTTTATTCGCATCCATCAGTCCTACCTGATCAATCCCAGCTTTTTAAAAAAATACCATCGCAAGGACGGCGGGCATGTGTATATGCAAAACGGAGAAAAACTCCCTGTAAGCCAGCAGAAAAAAGAATTGCTCACCAGTTTTTTTGATGCTATCAGTAAGGGCAAAACCAACTGAAACGGATCCCTTTGAACCTTTTACCGTTTCCGCAATATTCATTTCAATCTGTATCCTTGAGACAAGGTTGGTCTGATAATTGTGATAAGCCCGATAAAATTATTACTGAAGCAAAGCACTACACCACGTATATGGCTGTAATAGGAAAAATCATAAAAAAAGCTATTGAGTTAGGAGAGAAATTCAATAATGAAGATACTCCCATAAAGAAGCAAAGGGAGGTATTAGAAGGGTTGTTGGAGAAAGCCAAAAACACCGCTTTTGGAAAATATTATGGCTTTGAACTTCAACTCGAAAGTGAAGATCCCATAAAACTGTATAAAGAAAAAGTACCCTACCATGATTATGACCAAATTTATGAGCGGTGGTGGTGCAAAATCCGGGACAGGCACAAGGACATCACCTGGCCGGGGCTCAACACCTACTTTGCGGTAAGTAGCGGCACCACAAGTGCCAGTAAATACATCCCTGTCACCGATGAGATGTTGGACTCCATAAGGAAAACCGGGATTCAACAAATCACCACCCTCTCAAAGTATGATTTGCCGGAGGATTTTTTCGAAAAGGAAATCATGATGTTGGGCAGTTCTACCGGACTCCAGGAGAAAGATGGCTTTCTTGAAGGGGAGATAAGCGGAATTAGTGCCAGCCAAATCCCCTTTTGGTTTGAGACATTCTACAAGCCCGGGCAGGAGATATCATCGATCTCTGACTGGGACGAAAGGGTATTACGTATAGCACAGGAGGCAAAAGACTGGGATATAGGAAGTATCTCCGGAATACCCTCCTGGATTGAGCTGATGATGAAAAAGGTGATCTCCTACAATAAGGTAAATAATATCCATGATATATGGCCAAACCTGCGGGTTTACACACCTGGCGGTGTGGCCTTTGAGCCACACCGGAAAAGTTTTGAAAAGAATCTGGCGCATCCCCTGGTATATATAGACACCTATCTTGCCTCTGAGGGCTTCCTGGCTTTTCAAAGTAGACCCGGTACAGATGCCATGCAGTTGGTTCTGGACAATGGCATATTTTTCGAGTTTGTACCTTTCACCCCGGAAAACATGACCGAACAGGGCGGGGTTCACCCGGATGCTAAATCCCTCACCATCGATGAAGTGGAAAAAGGGGTGGATTATATCCTGGTAATCAGTACCGTTGCCGGTGCATGGAGATACATGATTGGGGACACAGTGGCATTTACGGATGTGAAAAGGGCGGAAATCAAAATTACCGGAAGGACAAAATTTTTCCTCAACGTGGTGGGTAGCCAATTAAGTGTACATCAAATGGACAAAGGCATAGCTGCGCTTCAGGAAAAGTTTAACCTAGCAGTGCCGGAATTTACCGTCGCCGCAGTAAAAGAGGATGGAGAGTACCTTCACCGCTGGTACCTGGGAAAAGGAGACCGGGAAGACGGGGAAGTCGATGAAAAAGAGGTAGGGGAGTTTCTGGACCAATATCTTCAGGATAACAACAAGAACTACAAGGTGGCTAGGAACAAGGCCTTGAAGAAGGTAGAACTAAAATTGATTGATGCTGATCATTTCTACGCCTATAACGAGCAACAAAAGAAAAAAGGAGGCCAAGTGAAGTTCCCAAGGGTTATGAAGGAAGAAGCTTTTGGGGAATGGGAGGATTTTCTGAAAAATTGATAATTATTTAGTTGTGAATTGTTAATTATTGATTGCGGGTATTGACTTATTTTCCCCATCCACATTAACCATTAGTTACTAAGGTAAAAAAGCTTCAGCCCAATTAAGATGAGGAGAATTCCGGCGGCAATTTCTAACTGCTTTCCGATTAGCTTGCCCATCCTCTTTCCAAAATAAAGCCCCAGGTATACCACCAAAAAGGTGAAAATAAAAATTATGGAGGCAATAAACCAGATATTCACGGGCCAAAATGCAAAACTTACCCCTACAATCAATCCATCTATACTGGTAGCTAATGCCAATCCTAGAACCAGCCAAGTGTTGGTGGGAGTTATATCGGGCTGATCCCTTTCATTCTTAAAACCATCAATGATCATTTTCACACCAATCAGGCTGAGCAAAACCAAGGCCACCCAATGGTCATAGCCTCTTACCCAAAACCTGGCCTGTAATCCCAGTTGCCAACCAAGGAGGGGCATTCCCCCCTGAAAAAATGCCATAACGCCTGAAACCCTTAGAATTTTCCCTTTGGAAGACTGAGGGACTGCCAACCCCAGGGTCAAAGAGACCACGAAGGAATCGGCACAAATCCCCAAGGCAATCAGCAATAAGGTGGGCAGGTCCATACAATTTCAGGTTTAACTCTCCAGACAATCCTGCAATGATAATATAATTAATGCTTACCCTCTTATTCCTATATAAAAAAGACTACCTTTGTAGATTAAAAAAAAGGAAAACGGGCTACCCTCTCCCTTAAAATCTCTTTTTGCTTATCTTCATTTTGTAGACTATCAAAATTTAAGTTTCTGAATTTAATCATCATAATATGTCATTCGATCATCTTTCCCTGATCTCTCCTTTGCACGATGCATTGAGAGAGGAAGGGTATAAATCCCCTACCCCTATACAGATGGAAGCCATTCCAGAGGTCTTAAAACAAAAAGACCTACTGGCATGTGCCCAAACGGGTACCGGAAAAACCGCTGCTTTTTCGTTGCCCTTGCTCCAGTTATTGGATCAGCATAAATCCAAAAGGAAAGGAATACGTTCATTAATCCTTACCCCAACCCGGGAACTTGCCATTCAAATCGGTGAGAGTATTTCTGCCTATGGCAAATATTTGTCCCTTAAACACACTGTGATCTTTGGCGGAGTTTCGCAACTCCATCAGACCAATGCCCTTCGCCAAGGAGTGGATATTCTTGTGGCCACCCCCGGTAGACTTTTAGACCTTATCCAACAGGGGTTCATCAAGTTGCATCAAATAGAGATCTTTGTACTGGATGAAGCAGACAGGATGTTGGATATGGGCTTTATACATGATGTGAAAAAGATTATTGCCAAACTTCCCCAAAAAAAACAAACCCTACTTTTTTCTGCCACCATGCCTCCGGAGATTCAAAAGCTGGCGCAGAACCTTTTGCATCAGCCCTCCATAGTGGCAGTGACCCCACCTTCGTCCACAGTGGAAAAAATAAGCCAGTATCTATATTTCACCAACAAAAGTGACAAAGTAAAATTACTGGATCACTTGCTGGATGAGGAGGACATAGGTCAAGCACTGGTATTCAGCCGAACTAAACACGGGGCAGACCGGGTAGTAAGAGTTTTGGACAAAAAAGGCCATAAGGCCAAAGCCATACATGGTAACAAAAGTCAAAACGCACGCCAAAATGCCCTGAAGGATTTTAAAGATGGAAAAATCAAGGTTTTGGTGGCAACCGATATCGCTGCCAGGGGGATTGACATCGATGAGTTAGAATTGGTAATCAACTTCGATCTTCCCGAAATCCCTGAAACCTACGTACACAGAATAGGGAGAACAGGTAGAGCAGGACTTTCAGGAAAAGCAATTTCCTTCTGCGATGGTGAGCAACATAAGCTACTCAAGGACATTGAAAAGCTGATTGGCCTTCGCATAGAGGTGGTTCACGACCACCCCTACCCCTTTGAGGCCCAAAAAGCCGAGGAGAGCCCGTCTAGGGAAAAAAGGAAGCAGCCCACACGAAATAAGAGGTATAGGTAACTCTCCTGGGGCCCTTTTTGACCTTACCTTTAGAAGGTGTCAAAAGCAGCTAAATAAATACAGATTTTTTGGCAGGTAGTTTTGCTATTTGTAATTTGTTGGCACTTGAATTGATATCGGGGTCTGGCAATGTATTCGTATCAAAAGCGTTTTCTCACTATTTTCCTTGCCTGTTGGTTTGGACTGACCGGAGCTGGTTTTATTTCTATTTCCTTCTCCTATCTGTACACCTATCAAGCAGAGGAAAAAGCCGGTTTTTATGCGGAAAATGTCATTTCAGACAATCACTTTCTTTGCTATTCCCCAAAATTCTCGACTCCAGGAATCCTATTGTCAAAATGGCTTCCCACAGGTTATCTTTCCTACGCATATTTTTATCTAGAGGAAACTTTTACCCTTGGGATAAGGCATGCGTTGAGCATGTCCATAAAGATCATCCCGGAATTTGGAATAAGGGACTTAATCTTTCCAACCCATTTTTTTTGGTAAAAGGCTGCTATGCATTTACGGGCTAAAGTCTTGCCCGATCCTTATTTTTAAATTATCTACCTCCTGCTTTTCCCTTTCCGGAATTGAGGAAAATCTTTAATAAAACAATGAATATAGATTTCATATCTTTAGGCGTGTCTATCGTACTGATTATGGCCTTTATTGCCCCAATTTATTTTCACATTCGACAAAGTAACCTTCAAATGTCCCGAGCCTTGGCAGAAATAGAAAAATTTGCCCACAGCCATGGGTTAAATTTGAACAGAATGGAAAATTGGAGGAAAAGGTACGTTATTGGACTGGACAGTATAAATGCCAAACTAATATACACTTCCGAAATGTCGACGATCCCTCCATCTCTTTTGGATTTGGAAGAGGTGGCACAGATTCTTTTAGAAGAACACTTCCACCATGCACACATCAACAAGGAGGAAAAAACCAAAGTACTAGATAGTGTTTACCTTCTGTTACTTGGAATAGAAGGACAAGAATTGCACCGCTTGGAATTCTATGATGGCAACAAATTCTCAGACCTTTCGGGGGAAGCAATGCTGGCTAAGCAATGGAAAAAGTCCATCGAGGAAGCCATAGGGGCAGCAAATCCCTTAAAAGCCCTTTCATTGTCAAAGGCATAAGCATGCACTCAGGTGGAATTCATAGAAGGCCTTTACCGAACAAAATAAACGAAGGGAATTTTAATGAACTCCACACAATTAGAGAAACCGTCTTCAAGCTGAAGATGGTTTCTTTAGATTTTCCATTATTCACTTAAGAACAACAGCGAGGATCCCCATGGAACTATTTCTTCAAACAGAGACCTGGATTGCTTTACTCACCCTTACCTTTTTGGAAATTGTCTTGGGTGTGGACAACATCATCTTTATTTCCATCATTTCCAATAAGCTGCCGCATTCACAGCAGGCGAAGGCAAGAAACCTCGGATTGGGATTCGCTCTGCTATTTCGTATTTTGTTGCTTCTGGGGATTTCTTGGGTTGTCCAATTTACCCAGCCCCTTCTTGAAATTTTTGGTTTTTCACTTAGCCTTAGAGATCTGATTCTGATCGTAGGGGGCTTGTTTTTACTTTTTAAATCCACCTTGGAAATCCACCACAAAATGGAGGGAAAACCCCAGGAAGTAAAGCCTAACTCGGCGACAAGCCCTACAAGAGTGATCCTACAGATTATTCTGCTGGATATCATTTTCTCCTTTGACAGCATATTGACCGCGGTGGGCTTGGTAAATGAAGTATCCCTTATGATCATTGCAGTGGTAGTGGCCATGGTAGTCATGATGGTATTTTCTGGCAGCATCAGCCGTTTTATCAATGGGCAGCCCACATTGCAGATCCTGGCCCTGTCCTTTCTTTTACTTATAGGGTTTATGCTGATGGTGGAAGGCTTCCATGTGGAGATTCCCAAAGGCTATATCTACTTCGCCGTGTTCTTTTCCTTGGGCACAGAAATGGTCAATATGAAGATGCGGAAAAATGCGGAAAAGCAAAAGGTCAAACTTAATCCCAGGTTCAAGAAAAAGGAAAAATAAAGTCGGTGTCTTACCCAATCGGTAATGTAAAAAAGGAAATTTATGACTGAAAAATAAAACCTTTGGACTGGGATACAAAATGATTTTCTAATTTGCAGAAAACCTTAACCACCCTAACCATGATTAAGACCGGCTGCTTTCTCCTGACACTTTTACTTAGCTTCCCCACACTGGGGCAAGAATACTTCCCCCAAAAAGGACATTGGGAGGAACGCGACCCCAAATCCCTGGGGTTGAATGAGGTAAAATTGTCCGAAGCGGTGAGTTTTGCCATTCAGGAGGAAAGCGAGGCAGATAAAAATCTAAAAAAAGCCCACTACCTGAGTGCCTTTGGAAGAGAACCCTTTGGCTATCCCATCGGCCCTCTTAAAAACAGAGGACCCGCTAATGGTCTGGTCATTTACCAAGGGTACATAGTAGCCAAATGGGGAGAGCCCGAACGTGTGGACCATACCTTTAGTGTGGCCAAGAGTTTACTGTCCACCACAGTGGGACTTGCTCTTGACAAAGGCTTAATCGAAAGTGAGCATGACTTGGTTTATCCCTATATGGCTCCCATTATTCCCTACCAGCCTCATAAATTATCCGTAAACAAAGCGGATTACCTGGAAGAGGAGGACACTTTTGAGCTTTTTGACACGGAACACAACAGAAAAATAACCTGGGATCACCTATTACGGCAGACTTCCGACTGGGAGGGTACCTTATGGGGAAAACCGGATTGGGCCGACCGCCCCAATAATGACAGCAAAAATTGGCTGGATAGGGAGCGGAATGAGCCGGGAAGCAGCTATAAATACAATGATACAAGGGTAAATGTGCTTGCATTGGCCATAATGAATGTATGGAGAAAACCTCTTCCCGTAGTGCTTAAAGAAAGGGTAATGGATCCTATAGGCGCCAGTCCCACTTGGAGGTGGACGGGGTATGAAAATTCTTTTGTGGTCATTGACGGACAAATTATGCAGGCCGTAAGCGGGGGTACCCACTGGGGTGGGGGGATGATGCTCAATGCCTATGATCAGGCCCGTTTTGGCTATTTGACTTTGAAGAATGGCAGGT
>PXCO01000047.1 GCA_003565295.1 Cyclobacteriaceae bacterium | reverse complement strand
TCTATATCATCTGTTTATGATTGTCTTTTGATCGGTCATAACTTGTCCCGCACTGTAAGTCGGGATAGCCTGCCCCAGCCTGCCCCGAACTCGTTTCGGGGAACTCGTTTCGGGGAATTCACTTCGGGAGAATCTAGCATCTCCCGACAGCCCCGTAGCTATCTGGGGGGGCATCCTAGTGTGTGACGTGCTCGTCATGCTTGGGTTCAACTGTCAAAAGCCAAGACTAATGTTGCTCTTCTTTAAGTAATTTTATCATTTTCGACACTCCAGTGCTGGCTTTCTCTTCAATTTTGGTCAAATGCTGCATAGCAGGTAGAACCGGCATCTTAATATCAATCAGAAATTTAGGGATGTCTAGTGGACAGTATGATATTAAACCGGCAGCAGGATAAACAAGAAGGGAGGTGCCTACCACTGCAAATATATCTGCCTCCCCGGCGGCATACATGGCAGGTTCCATCATGGGAACCTGTTCGCCAAACCACACGATATAAGGCCTTAATTGTGAACCCTTCTCACATTTGTCCCCAAGCTTTATTTCCCACCCCTCCATGGGATAGACCAGGGAGGGGTCCACCGTACTTTGGGCTTTAAAAAGCTCCCCATGCAGATGAATAACATTGCTGGATCCGGCCTTTTCGTGCAGGTCATCCACGTTTTGAGTGATGATAGTAACATCATAATCCCTTTCCAACTCAGCTAAAAGGAGATGGGCCTGGTTGGGCTTAGCCTTCAAGCATGCTTTTCGACGCTGATTATAAAAGTCCAACACCAACTCCCTGTTTTTGCGCCAGCCTTCAGGAGAAGCCACTTCCATGACATCATGGCCTTCCCACAAGCCATTTTGATCCCTGAAGGTACTAATACCACTTTCAGCAGATATACCTGCACCGGTCAAAACCACCAATTTCCTCATTCCTCGGTTTTGTGTTCCTCTTGGGGAAGCGTTCTCAACATAATTTCCACTTTTCTATCTTCCTTTCTGGAGCCAGGACTTTTTCCTCTTACAAGCAAACCGCCCGGTTTGGTGCTTATTCTAGAAGCTTCAACCCCATATTCCTCCATTAAAAGTTCCTTTACGTAGGTAACTCTTCTATCCACTAACAGCAGATTGTAATCCACGTTTCCTGTATTGTCTGCAAATCCCGCCAAAGTTACATAAAATTGGGGTTGATTGAGAAGGATTTCTGCCAAGGGGGCTATCTTTTCCTTTTCTGACTCATCAAGTTCAAATTGGTTAATCTCAAAAAACACCTCCACCTTGCTGTTTTCCAGTCCAACCAGTACCTCTCTTTCCAACAATAGGGTGTCCACCCTTACCTGCCCAATGGTCTGTATGGAATCCAAAATAGGGCTCTTTGGTTCAGGAATGGGGCGAAAGCCGGGAACCTGGTCATATTGTTTCAAACTATCGGAAAGTTCATTATCCAAGGCAGGTGAATCTTCAAAACCCGGAATCAACAATGTGTCATTTGGGGCGTAGGTAGGATCACTTGGAATTATGGTTTCAGTTGGTCTCCTAGATCCTATTCTGGGAACAAATATCGGAAAAAATCGATTGCCTCTTCTGGCGCCTTGATCATAGGTTTCTCTATAAGGCTGGCTTGGTGCCTGATACCTATAGGTGGGAGCTTGATCATATCTTTGCCGGTCCGCACGCCTGCCCCATTGTTGTTGTTCATAACCTTGGGAAAGGGGAGCTTGAGGGTAAAATTGATAGGTGTAATTGGGTGCCTGCCCCATGGAAGCCTCTGGCATATCTTGTTCGGATGGGGTTGGCCTGGTTGCTGGCTGCCATGGATATTCAGGATATTGAGGGGGATAGGAGTAAACCGGTGGAGCCATTGTACTTTGGCTTAATGCACGGTTGATATGAATAGGGAGCTGTTCCAGTGCTCCCCAAAATGCTAAGCTATCCCTTTTTTCCATTCTTGGACTTAGGGCTAATTTTCTCAAACTATCTGTATTGGATTGCCCCATGGCAATGGCAAGGTCCAGGTAATTTCTTCTTTGCTGTGTACTGTCAAGCTGACTATTTATGTTTTGCAAAAACGTGTCCAATTCCACCAGGCGAAGACTATCCTGGGCAGAAAGGGTGTCCATAGCCAGTAGGCCTTCCCGCTCCATATCCAAAGCTTTTCGTCTATCCTCCAGCCTACTCTCAAACTGTAATATTTGGTCTTTTTCAAGTGAATTCTGGAGCACCCCTAAGTCCCCTTGCATGGCTTGAACCTGAAGATTAATGGATTGGAGCCGCTCATCGGGAGGGTTGATCTGGATGAAGGTGAAGTATTGGTCACCTTTTCCGTAGGTTTGAGATTCTGCACGGCTGCTGAGGGTGTCAGCGTCTTCTTCAATGGTTTCATCCATAACCGCATGCGTAATAGGTTCTCCCTCATACCTGGCAGTGGTGGAAGGGGATACACGTGAAGCTCTGAAGGCTTGTCTTGAAGGGATTAAACTGAATTTGAGCCCAATTTGGTGGAAAATATACAAATCATTGTGACCATTGTTTGCCCCCCTATATTCCCGTTCTGAGGGCATTTCATGAAACCCTGGCCTTGCCGCATAGGCCTGAAAGGGTGAATCATATCCGATTCTATATTCTCCACTCACATCATCTAAATAATCTGTTCCGGCATACCTAAAATCCGACTGTACAAAAAATTCTAGTGCTCTCGCCAACCTGAACCTCAGGCCCAGGCCGAGGTTTGCATAGAAGGTCGTGGTAGGATAGCCGCCGGGGATCTCCGTCTCCAAGGCACTGAGAACCGTTTCGAATTGACCATTATTAACATTTTCTCTGGTACTGTAGTCGTACCAAACACCTTGATCATCCAATAGGTCACCATTTACCTGGAAACGCATTACTCCCGCACCCAATGTAAAGTAAGGGGCCAAAAAGGCCTGTTTATTAAGGATTTTGCCATTGTCCATCTTAAACAAAAGGGATAATCCCGCATCTTGCACTTGTGTGCGGAAATTCAGTGAACGGTCAAAATTGGCCAAATCCGTTCTTAATACCCCATCTTTATTCACATGCCTGTCACTCATGGAAAAATCGTACTGGCCCAGTTGAAGCATAAGCCCCAGGGAGGAACTCAATCTCCGTTCCAATGAGAATGCGAGGGAATAATCGTGAATATATTGGGGATTGTATTCAAACAACCTAAATAGATCACCGATACCGTCGATAACATAGGGACTAAGATCACCATAGTAATTGGTATAGCCTATACCGACACCCACTCTATACTTGTAGGGATCTAATTGCCCGTGGACTTTCACCAGGAATATCAAAGAAAGAAAGGTAAGTATCCACTTTTTCATAAGCTGCGCTTTATCGATTACTTAGGCCTAACCAAAGATTAAACTCAAGGCTGAATCCGATAAATGGATAAATAGTGATATTCTCAAGGTTGCCGTTGACCTCGGATGAGGTCAACGCGGCACCAGCATTAAATTTTAATACCCTGAGCATGGTATATCCCAATCCAAAATAGACGGGTCTTCCGATAAGAGGCCCGGAAATCTCAACCCCATCCAGGTTTTCCATATTGGTTAACATCACTCCAGTATTCAGGGAGGCATTCCCAAGGAATTTGGTAAAAGCCCTTCTTCCCAATGGCATGGCCACACCAACGAAGGGAGCCGTACCGTAATCAAGATTGTTGAAATCACCACTGAAATAGGTAGCCCCGTAACCCACGTTTAGCGGTAAGTAGAAAGGTCTTTTTTCTGTGGGGTAGTTTGGTACTTCTCTAATATCCACCAGCATCAGGAGATTGCCTCTCAGATACTGTTCCACTTCTGCCTGCGTAAGTGATACAAGTTCCTCGATAAGCCTATCCGCATAGAGGGCTCTGTCATCAGATAAATCATCTTTTTTACGCAAAATGTTAAAGCGGGCATTCCTAAGCCTTAGGCTATGGGTTTGATCAATTTTTTGTCTTACCACATCACTAAAGCCTGGAAAGGCTTGAGCAAAAGGATGTGCATAATTTGCGATGCCCTGCTCCACGATCTCGTTCAATTGGGTGTACATCACTTGTTTTGCAGCCAATGACTGCAAGCCTCTTCTGCTTACCTCATAGTTGGCTCTGATATAGGCAGCGAGATTATTGGTAATGGCTTCTCTCAAACCTTGTAGATCTGAGGTGCCTGCCCTTTCATAATACTTAAAGGTCAACGAATAAGGTTCATTACTTCTAAGAGGATCAGAGATGTAAATTTCAAATTCATTGCTTTCCATACGGTAGGGAGCTCTCCACACATAGGTTAGGGCACTATTGGGGCTACGCCTGGCCCTATGTATATCAAGAGTCACCATTCTCACTTCCTCAGGGATAGTACCCGTAATGGTAAACCTTTCCTCGGAGGGCAAGGCAAGCCCCCCATTAAGTTGGTTTCTTGCTGAAACATAAGAAACAGATTTTATCTGAGCAAATATTGCTCCATTTGATATAATGAGGAAAATCAGTAGTATAAGATGTTTCATTATAAAAAGGAAGAGTTAAAATTATGTTAACCTAATATAAGGATTAAATATTGGATAAGAACTGGATTTTAGACTTACTTTCTTCAAAGAGAAGAAGAAAAAGTGAGTTTCCCGATTTTGACAAACTTCAACTTTTGTAGCCAGAGTCATACCGTTACTTGTTGTATAAATTTGAGCGTGAGGCAAGCGACACACGGAGTTCTAAAAGTTGGCATTTACAGAAAGGAAATGACATTTGGTTTCTCTCAGCCTTGCCCTGAGTTTTTTCAGGGGGCCGCAACGAATCCGCAGCGCTCGCAGCGTAAAAAAATAGTTGTCATTCGAAGTATTAAAAATCAGTACTTAATCAATAATTTATTTAAATTTTAAGCAATATGTCAATGGTAGGCATGGTTTATCATTGCGAGATTCTTCCGAATCAAGTTCCCGGAATCCCGATAACTATCGGAATCGGGGCAGTCTGGGACAGGCTATGCGGCTCATAAAAAGCAATTATAAACGCGGGAAATTGATAAGCCTTGGCTGCAAGGGATGAAATGATAGATGGTATGGCTAAATCAAATGGTGGAGATTAACACCCAAATACCTCTAAATCAGAGGCAAAATGGGTGGCATTCCTGGGGAATGCGGCTTTAGCCCATTCCATTTCAATAAAGGTGCAAGATGGATCCTGCTTTAGCCGAATTTTTAGCCTGGGAGGTTGGAGTTTTTAAATAGATGATTTGGTTAAAGCCAATGGTGCTGGTGACCACCCAAATACCTTCAGTTATAGCAGCAGGCAAATTGAGCTCAAAATACCCATTCCATTGATCTATATAGTACCCTTCAAACCTGAAAAAGGAAGCGGATGCCATGAGGGAAAAAACGATGGGAATGGGCAAAAGTTATCCTTAGGCTTTTTTCTTTTTCCCCCCTTTTCCTTTTTTCGGAGCCGGTTGGTTTTCTATAATATCAATGGTCTCCGAATAAGTTAAATCAGCTGCTTCTTTATCTTTGGGGATTTTAAAATTTTTCTTGCCAAATTTGATGTAAGGTCCCCATCGTCCATTTAGGATCTCCAGTTCAGGGTTCTCATCAAAGGATTTGATATGTCGTTTAGCATCCGCCTCCCTTTTTGCTTTAATCAGTTCAATGGCTTCTTCCTCTGTAACCGACAAAGGGTCATATTCCTTGCCCAGGGAAACAAATTTCCCGTCGTGCCTGATATATGGCCCAAACCGGCCAATTGCTGCCACAATTTTCTTGTCCTCAAAGAAACCCACATCCCTGGGGAGTTTGAAAAGCTCCAATGCATCTTCCAGGGTAATACTTTCAATGAATTGGCCTTTTTTGAGACTGGCAAATTGCTTTTCTTCATCATCCTGCTCACCGATTTGAACCAAGGGGCCGAATTTGCCCAACCGGGCAATTACTTTCTTTCCGGTTTTTGGGTCTTTTCCAAGCTCCTTAGATGAATTTACGTCCGTGCGTTTAATCTGCTCGGTCAACTCCACTTTGCTGTGAAAATGGCTATAAAAATTTTCTATCATTTGATCCCAGGCCTGAAGGCCTTGGGCAATATCATCAAACTCCTTTTCCACCTTGGCCGTAAAGGAATAATCGATCACATTGGGGAAATGTTCCACCAGGAAGTCATTTACCACCATCGCGATGTTGGTGGGGAAAAGTTTGTTTTTGTCCGAACCGGTGATTTCTGTTTTTTCGGCTTCCACAAACTCGCCATTTTGGATCACCATCTCCACGTAGTTCCTGGGAGTTCCCTCTCTGGATTCTTTTATTACGTAATTTCTTTTTTGGATGGTGGAAATGGTAGGGGCATAGGTAGAAGGTCTCCCTATACCCATTTCTTCCAACTTTTTCACTAAGGAGGCCTCGGTATATCTTGCCGGTGGCCTGGTAAAGCTCTGCCTCCCCTTCATTTCTTTCAAAGGTAGTTCCTGACCTACTTCCAAAGGAGGCAGCAGCCCTTTTTGTGCGGGGGATTCATCTTCTTCATCGTCCTCTGTACTTTCTAGGTAAACTTTCAAAAAGCCCTGAAATTTAATTACTTCCCCACTTGCACTTAAAGTAAGATCTGAATTGGAAATGGCAATGGACACATTGGTTTTTTCAAGTTGTGCGTCTGCCATTTGCGAGGCAATGGCCCTTTTCCAAATCAGTTCATACAATCTTTGTTCGTTGCGGTCACTGCCGGCCTCTTGCACAGAGAAATCAGTAGGTCTTATGGCCTCGTGCGCCTCTTGTGCCCCCTCTGATTTGGAAGTGTATTTCCTGCTCTGGTGATAGGATTCCCCGTAGGCACTGAGGATTTCTTTTTTGGCTCCTGCTACCGCATCATTGGAAAGGTTTACGCTGTCTGTACGCATATAGGTAATCTTTCCGGCCTCATAAAGCTTCTGGGCAATGCTCATGGTCTGCGCCACGGAAAAATAAAGTTTCCTACTTGCTTCCTGTTGCAGAGTGGATGTAGTAAATGGGGGGGCAGGGCTTTTTTTGGCGGGTTTGGTTTCTAAGGACTTTATTGAAAAATTAGCCTGAAGGCATTTTTTCAAAAAGGTTTCCGCTTCCTCCTTGGTCTCAAATTTCTTTGGTAACTCCGCATATAGTACTTTTCCCTTTACATCGAAAAGGGCGGTGATCTTGTAGGAGGATTCGGAATTAAATTTTTCGATCTCCCTTTCCCTTTCCACAATAAACCTTACCGCCACAGATTGCACCCTTCCGGCAGATAGGCCTGCCTTGATCTTCTTCCACAGCACGGGGGAAAGTTCGAAACCTACCAGACGATCCAATATCCTTCTCGCTTGTTGGGCATTTACCAGGTCCAGGTCTATGGACCTTGGGTTTTCTAATGCCTTGGTTATGGCGGATTTGGTAATTTCCCTGAAAACTATCCTTTTGGTGTTATTATCATTTAATTTAAGCACCTCTTTTAAATGCCAGGAAATAGCTTCCCCTTCCCGGTCATCGTCACTGGCAAGGAAGATGGTTTCAGCGTCTTTTACCAGGGATTTGAGCTGTTTGATTACTTCCTTTTTATCTGGAGAAATTTCATAGGTGGGTTTAAACCTGTTTTTGATATCTATGGCATTTTCCCCTTTCGGAAGGTCCCGGACATGTCCATAACTGGAGGTTACCTTGAAGTCTTTTCCAAGATAACCCTCTATGGTCTTGGCCTTTGCTGGGGATTCGACGATGACTAGATTTTTTGGCATTGTGATGAAAAGGAGGTTTATGCTGTTTTAATTTCGGCCTAAAAATAGATGTCATAATATTCTCGTCCAAATATTACAGCCAACCAATTTTTTTGGCATGATAATTTCATAATTATATCTTTGGTTTTGAGGAGCTATTTAGTGATGAAATCGAGCCTGTCCTGACGGCAGTCAGGGCATGACGAGCACGTCACACACTGGGATGATTATTCGTAGCGAGATTCCCCCGAATCAAGTTCCCCGAAACGAGTTCGGGGCAGGCTATCCCGACTTACAGTGCGGGACAAGTTGTGGCAAATAAAAATCAATTATAAACACATGAAAAAAGATTTGTACATCTTGAGACATGGCATGGCGGAATCCGGGAATGGGAAGGATTTCGAAAGGACATTGAAGGATTCTGGTAGGGGAAGGGTTACGAGGCTGGCGCATTTGCTGCAAACCAGGGAATTTAGATTTGACTTCGCCCTTTTTAGTACAGCAAACAGGTGCAAGGAGACTTTTGATATTTTGCAAGCGCATGAATTGGTCAAGGAAAGCATTCCCAAGCCGAGCATTTATCAGGCGGGACATGCCACCCTTTTACAATTACTTTATCAACTGAACCCTTCCCATCAAACGGCCTTGCTAATTGGCCATAACCCGGGTGTTTCTCAACTCGTAGGGTACCTGAGTGGTGACCTGTCCCTAATGCTCTCTCCAGGCATGATGGTGCATTTAAGATTTGAAGGAGTGGACTGGAAGAATTTGTCCAAAAACTCCGCTAGCATCCTGGAAGTCCTTCAATAATTCCCGGCAAGCAATTTTAATAACCCAAATCCACATGTTAAGTATAGATAAAAAAAGACAACAACATCAATTTGACCCCAATGCAGTCAGTGAAAAAGGCAAACTTTTTGGATTACCCTATGACATAGCCACCGCAGACATAATCATCCTTCCAGTGCCCTGGGAGGTGACGGTAAGTTATTCTTCCGGCACTGCAAAGGGTCCAGAGGCCATTTTGGAAGCCTCGGCACAAGTGGACCTTTTCCAGGAAGATCTAGTAGATGCCTGGAAAATGGGGATTGCGATGCTCCCTATACCCGAAAAGCTGAAGAAAGAAAACCGGAAATACAGAAAGTTGGCCAGTAGTTATATCGGATGGTTGGAAAAGGGTTCCCCGGCTATGGATAGCGAACGGTTTGGGGCAGTACCGGACATCATCAATGAAGCCAGCGAAGAAATGAACGAGTGGGTGATGCAAAATGCGTCAAGCCTCTTAAACCAGGGCAAGATAGTGGGGTTATTGGGTGGGGATCACAGTACGCCACTCGGCCTGGTTAAGGCACTTTCAAAAAAACATTCCTCCTTTGGGATCCTGCAGATTGATGCACATGCAGATCTCAGGAATTCATATGAGGATTTCACCTACTCCCACGCCTCTGTGGCCTTTAATTGGATGAAACTACCGCAGGTGGAGCAACTTACCATAGTAGGCCTCAGGGACTATTGCGAACAAGAAAATGATACTCTCTCCTCAGGAGGAAAGGTGAGTGCTTTTTCTGATCTTTGGATGCAAGAGCAAAAATTCAACGGGTCCACCTGGAAAGAATCATGCGATAAAATTATCGCTACCCTTCCAGGAAAAGTGTATTTAAGCGTGGATGTTGATGGTTTGGATCCCAGGTATTGCCCAAATACAGGCACACCTGTTCCCGGTGGTTTGGATTATTCAGAATTGACTTATTTGATAAAGGAACTGGTGAAATCCGGCAGGGAAATTATAGCCTTTGATTTGGTAGAAGTAAGCCCGGGGCCAGAGGACAATGAGTGGGACGCAAATGTGGGCGCAAGGCTTTTGTATCAATTGGCCAACTACACAGGGGTTTCACAGGGGAAGCTTAAGTGGAGGTAGTTTAAAACATGGGTTGTCCTTAAGGGTTCAACACTCCAAGGTTTGCTGGATAAGTTCCAAATTGATCATGTTGATTTGTTGCATATTGACACAGAGGGATATGACTGGGTGGTCTTATCCCAGTTTAATTTGGAAAGGTACAGGCCTACCGTTATCCTTTTCGAATACAAGCATTTAGGTGAGACGGATTTAAATCGGGTGGTAGCGCATGTATCGGATGCCATTCAGGTCTTATTGAAAAATTGTGGGTTGCGAAAAAACATGGGTGAAAAGGCAATAGAGCTGATGATCTCTAAATTTGACAACAAAAACTTGGTGAAAAAACTTTGCGGTTATTGCAAAGCTTGCTTAAGTGAATAGGGTTTTTACTGATTTTTATGAGTTCCCTATAAAGTTTTAACGAGTTTATTTAGGGTTTAGATTCTTCGGTGGAAAACGTAGCGGTCAAAGGCATAATTCCCCTAACTCAATCATTCCCCCAGTTCCCCGGATCATCTGTTCCTCCGTTCTTCTGTTCCTCCGCTCCCCCGTGCAAAAAAATATAAAAAGCCCACCCCATAAACATCTGTGAAAATTAGTGCATCCGTGGCATTTTATTACCTCTCCAAAATTGCCACTCCACATGCCCCATATACAATACGGAAGCACAGGCTAAAGTGCTACTGACAAACCAGATTTTTGTGGATAAATAATAAAATAAACTATGATTTTAATGAAGGGAATTTTTTGATTGGTCATCCCTTTAAACTCATTTTAAAAGCACTAATTTTGCGTGCTCAAACTCCTCCCATTACACATGGCACAAAGAATCAGGTACCTATTTTCCTTGTTTAAAGATGCCATAAGAGGGGAGGAGCAGGATTACACCAAAACCCCACTCAAGACCGGTATTTTTCTCTTGGCGGTGCCAATGATCCTGGAAATGGTGATGGAATCACTTTTTGCAGTGGTGGACATCTTTTTTGTGGGCCGCTTGGGGGAGCATGCCATTGCTACTGTAGGCCTCACCGAAGCGGTGCTTACCATAATTTACTCTGTAGGTGTAGGGGTGAGCATGGCGGGGACGGCATTGGTGGCCAGAAGGTTTGGGGAGAAAAATTATAAAAGAGCCGGCACAGTTTCCTTTCAGTTGTTATTGGTGGGGTTTGTTTTATCGGCAATAATGGGTGTGGCAGGGGTGATTTGGGCAGAGGATATTCTGTTGCTCATGGGTGCAGAAGAGGAGGTGATCCGAACGGGTGTTGGTTTCACCCGGATCATTTTTGCCGGGAACATGGCCATTATGTTGCTCTTCCTGATCAATGGTATATTTAGGGGTGCAGGTTTACCCCACCTGGCCATGCGTACCCTTTGGCTTTCCAATGGCCTGAATATTATTTTGGACCCGCTTTTTATTTTTGGGCTAGGGCCAATTCCCGGCTTTGGGATCGAAGGCGCCGCATGGGCCACAACGCTGGGCAGGTCCATTGGGGTAGTGTATCAACTTTATCACCTTTTTAGCGGAAAACACAAGCTAACCATTACCAAGGCTAATTTAAAAGTGCGATGGGAAACCCTCAGGAAAATCCTCGTTATTTCTGCGGGTGGTATGGGGCAATTTCTCGTGGATTCCGCAGCTTGGATCGTGTTAACCCGAATAGCCGCCACCTTTGGCAGCGCAGCGGTAGCGGGGTACACAGTAGCTTTCAGGGTTTTGCTCTTTAGTCTAATGCCTGCATGGGGGCTAGCTGCCGCCGCGGCCACCTTGGTGGGACAAAGCCTGGGAGCAGGCAAATTTTTTAGGGCGGAGTTATCTGCTTATCTCACCGCCCGATATAACTTCTTTTTCCTGGCAGGGGTCACTTTTATTTATTTGCTTTTTGCGGATGAAATTGTAGGGGTTTTCACTTCCTCAACGGAGGTGTTGGATGTGGCCAGTTCAGGGTTGAAAATCACTGTTTTAGGATATGTGTTTTATGCCGTGGGTATGGTGATGGTACAGGCATTTAATGGAGCTGGGGACACCAAAACTCCTGCCTATATCAATATTGTGATCTTTTGGTTGCTAGAGATTCCCCTAGCATATCTATTTGCCGTAAGTTGGGGCATGGAGACTACCGGGATCTTTGTTGTGATCGCAGGTTGCCATTCCCTACATGCCATGGTTGCCCTCTGGTTTTTCCGGAAAGGAAAGTGGAAAAAAGTCCCGATTTGACCTAAAAAATACCCCGATCGGGGTATTTTTTTTGACCATTTTAGCCTCTACTTTTGCTGTAGGTGATAATGGTTTTTTAACTTTCTTTTTTTCAGGAACTAAGGTGGGCCATTTATTTTCCTATTTTTTCTCCCACCACCTTCCCGCTCCTCGAAACTAGCAATTTCGAGAACAGGTAATGCGGATATGTAATCCGCAAGGCGCATACCATTTACAAAAAGTGAAAGTTTGCACTTTCCTGATATCTTGGTACAGTGATGCTGTCTCTTAGAATATTTTTGCAAATCCCTTGGATAGCTGTGGTTGCCCATACTGACTGCCAGGATTGCAAATCCTATTTATCTGTGGTTTAGGATTGCAAATCCCGAACAGCTTGGACAGTGTCGCTTATTCGAAATGGATGTGTATAAATATTCATTCTATCTTCCCTTAAGAAACCAATCAATGTAACCCCTTTTTCTTTAGCTAAATCTACGGCCATACTGGTTGGGGCTCCTACCGCAGCTATGATGGGAATTCCTGCCATGATAGCTTTTTGAACCATCTCAAAACTTACCCTACCGCTTAACCACACGAAGGATTCGGACAGGGCAATGCCTGGGATCTCCATAGCTGCTCCTAATATCTTGTCCATGGCGTTATGCCTGCCCACGTCCTCCCTTAATTCTATCAACTCGCCGTTCCAGTAAAATAAAGCCACCCCATGAAATCCCCCAGTGAATTTGAACCCGGTTTGCAATTTCAAAATGCTTTCAAAGCATGTTTTTAAAACACTGGTATTCAGTTGTTTATTTATACTGCTTTCAATAGGGTTACAGGTGAGATGTTGCATTGATAAAGTGGGTTTTCCACAAAGCCCGCAAGAGGAGTGTTGTGTGTGATTTCTGGCTTCTAAGGTCCTGGCAGGTTTTTTTCCTGGCATCCACCTGGCAATAACCACATTGCCTTGATCCGATGCAGGTACTGAATTACAATAACGTATCCATTGCAAGTCATCCCGGGATGATAATAACCCCTCGGCCCATAAAAAGCCCCTCACCAGTTCAAAGTCATGACCAGGGGTACGCATGGTTACACTCAAGTTTTTTTTATGCCATTGATTATTTTCTCCCCATTCCACCAGAATTTGAAGGGGCGCTTCTATGGCCAACAAATCATCTTCCACCAAGATGTTTGTTCCCACTTGTTTTTTCACCTCTCCTTTGGTGACCATTCCCCTTCGGTTCATACCTCCATGGATTTTTCCAGACTTACCTCTATGTATTTGGAAGAAGGGCACAGACTTTCCTTCGACTTGTTGTCCATTGCCACCAATACATTCCCCTCGGGAAAATAAACCGCCAAAGTTCCCTTCGGAAGCTCATAGGGGACAGCTTTAAAGCCTTCCAAAACCCTGTTTTCCCCGGCGAAATGACTGGTAATTTTCAAGCGGTCTCCTTCCTTGATGTTCCTCTCCTTCATATCCTCCATGTGCATTAAGATCACATCCCTTTTTTTGATGCCTCTGTACCTGTCGTCCATTCCATATACTGTGGTATTGAATTGGTCATGGCTTCTGATGGTCATCAGGATAAATGTTTCGGGGGCTTTTTGCCGGATAGGCCAGGGGTTAACGGTGAATTGGGCTTTTTTGTCAGGAGTGTCGAAGCTTCCATTCCTGGGGCCATTGGGCAGGTAAAATCCCCCGGGTTGTCTTATCCTTACATTGAAATTTTCGAAACCGGGAATTACCTCTTCAATTTTATCCCTGATCAAATCATAGTTTTGTGCCATGCCCTCCCAGTCGGTGGTGTTTTCTTCTCCCAACAAGGCTCTTGCCAATCCGCAAACGATTCCCACTTCACTTTTTAAGTTTTCGGAAACAGGGGTTAGATCCCCTTTTGACATGCGGATCCTACCCGCGGTGTCCTCCGTACTTACAAATTGATCGCACAGTGGTGTGCTGTCCCTTTCTGTCCTTCCCAGGCAGGGAAGTATAAGTGCTGTTTCACCATGGATTAGGTGGCTTCTGTTGAGTTTTGTGGACACTTGAACGGTAAGCGTGCATTGGCGTAGAGCGGTAAAAACCTTCTGGGTATCTGGAGCGGCCAAAGCAAAGTTGCCACCCATCCCAAAAAACACCTTGCCTTTGTCAGATTGCATTAATTTAATGGCATCAACGGCGGCAACCCCATGTTTACGCGGTGGGGAAAAATCAAAGGCTTTTCCCAGCTTGTCCAAAAAAGTATCCGGCATTTTTTCCCAAATCCCCATGGTCCGGTCACCCTGCACATTGCTATGCCCCCTTACTGGCAATGTCCCAGCCCCCTCTTTTCCTATGGCGCCCAACATCAGTAGTAAGTTGACAAATTCCCTAATGGTGGATTCCGCATTACTGTGTTGGGTTATGCCCATGGCCCAGGCAATGATCACTTTTCGTTTTCCTTTTATGAGTTTGGCAGCTTCGGTAACGGAATCTTTGGATAGCCCTGTGGCGGCTATCAAATTGTCCTGGTCAAGTTCGTCAAGGTCTTTGAGAAATTCGGTATATCCATTGGTTTTTTGGGCAATAAAAGTTGCGTCAAGCACGGAGCCGGGATCCTCTCTTTCATAGCCAAGCAATATCTTTTGGAGGGCCTTAAGCAAGGCCCAGTCTGCATTTATGGTAAGGGGTAGGTATAGGTCTTGGATTTGGGTGGCCTTACCAATCCATTCCCAGGGTTTTTGTGGATTTCTAAATTGCATGAGCCCAGCTTCCGGAAGAGGGTTTACGGCAATGATTTTTCCACCATTGGCTTTCAGTTTTTGTAGGGCCGACAGCATCCTTGGGGCATTGGTTCCCGGGTTTTGCCCAAAGATCAACATCAATTCTGCCTTGGGAATATCATTTATGGTCACAGAAGCCTTACCAATGCCCAAAGTCTCCTTGAGGGCTTTACCGGAGGCTTCATGGCACATGTTGGAGCAGTCGGGTAAATTGTTGGTGCCAAATTGTCTCACCATGCACTGGTATAGAAAGGCAGCCTCATTGGAAGTCCTTCCAGAGGTGTAAAAGATAGCCTCTTCAGGATGATCCAAAGCGTTTAGGGTCGAGGAAATGATGGTGAACGCTTCTTCCCAGGAAATGGGTACATAGTGGTCCGACCCCGGCCTAATAATAAAAGGACGGGCTATTCTGCCTTGTTTTTCCAGCCAGTGGTCACTTTTTTGAAGTAAGGTTTCGATGCTGTGTGAATGGAAGAATTTTTCGTCCACAAGGCATTTACTGGCCTCCCAAGCCACTGCTTTAGCTCCATTTTCACAATACTCGGCGAAAGAAGAAACCTGATCAGGGTCAGGATCTGGCCATGCACAACTTGGACAATCGAATCCCTTTGGTTGGTTTAACTTCAATAAGGACTTAACCCCCCTTCCTGTATAAGTTTCTTCCCATATTTTGAATGCCACTGAGCGGATACTATCCCATCCTGCGGCGGGTTTATGTGGAGGGTAGGGGGCAGTTGGTTTCTTTTTCATCGTTGTGAAAGAGGTATTATTCGGTTAAATTTAAGTAATGTTCCAAAAGAAATTGGCATGAAAAAGAAAAAGTCTCAAGCCTTATGAGGAAAGATTTGATAATATCCTATTTACCTTATTTTTACCCCTTCAAATTAGCATTCTTAAAATAAAATTTAGTTTGTATAATTTGAGTTTTTTATATCACCCGTATTAATTCAAGGCCCATTAAGGGCTGACGTCGGACAGCAGTCGTTCCCCAGCTTCGTTTACGCAACAATCTTTGCCATTTTTTGCATTGCTATGGGCTAGTTTTGGGATATTCATGGCACACGGGTGTGAGAAGTGAGGGGCTTTTTTCACCGTCGCATTTGGCCATGTATATGGGGGCTGTGATAGCAGGGGTGTTTTCAGGGGGAAAGGTTTTGGCCATCCACTTCTGGGGAAACTTTGAGGAAAAGGCCTCTAGCATTAACTTTACCATAGGCCTTTCCAGAAGCTGGGGGATACAGAATATGGCTTCGGGTAAAATAGATGGGGAAACCATCAATGGAGCCTTTGAGGTGGAAGTTAAATAAAAAAGCCTTCCCTTTTGGGGAAGGCCTTTGGACATAGGGGTTATCCTAAAAATTCACTCTGTTTGTTGGCAGGGTCACGGCGGGATTCATAGTTTTCCCTTTGAGTTTCTATGCTTTCCACCCCTCCCTTATCATGGCTGGGGTCGCGCCTTGCTCCGTATCCATAATACTTCCGTACCTTGGCGATAAATTCTGCCTGGGGTCCTGTAGGCCAGTTGTCCTTATCAAAACCTGGTGAATTTTCCAGTTTTTCTTTGTCCACATCCAGGATGAATACATCATCTTGCACAGAGTCAAATTTAAATACTTCCCAAGGAACTGCAAAATACTTACTTCCTAGATTAAGAAAGCCAGTATTTACCGATAATACCACATAAGCTGCTTCTCCAGTTAATGTATCCAGCATTACCTCTTTGATTTCACCAATGGTCTCATCTGCCGGGTTTTTCACGGTCGTTCCGTTAATGTTGGAAGCTTTCATCAATAAATTTCCAATTTCGTCTTTCATAGCTGGTTTTAGTTTGGTTTGTTTTAAAGTAGGTACAATTAATATGCCAATAAAATTTTATAATTTTCTTTGTTATATTGGAGGATACTTTACTAAATAAATTTTTATTTGCTTATTATTTCTTAGGTAAACTCTAAATAATGCATGGCACTTTGCTTTTCCAATAATATTTCGGAAATTCAAAAAGAAGTTCGACAAATCATGAGAAAGATTTTTGTTCTGTTAGTTTTATGGGCATGGTTTCCGGTGAATGGCCAGGAATTGCCCAGAAGTGAACCTTCTAAGGAAAGGGTTTCAAGCCTTGCCATTATCCAATTCCTTGACACCTTGGAACAATCTGAACATGAAATGCACAGCCTCATGGTGGTGAAAAACGGCAAAGTGATAGCAGAAGGGTGGTGGGACCCTTACCAATCGGATATAAAACAGACCATGTATTCGGTAAGCAAATCCTTTACCGCCACTGCCATTGGGTTTGCCGTTAAAGAAAAATTACTCAGTGTGGATGACCGTGTATTATCCTTTTTCCCAGATCATTCCCCTGAGGATGAAGCTTCCTACCTTTATGATTTAAGGGTCAGGGACCTATTAACCATGTCCGTGGGGCACGAAAAAGACATGACATTTGATGTAATCGCTCAAGATGATTGGCCTTCCCAATTTTTGAAGATACCAATTATCAAGCCCCCGGGTACCCATTTTGTATATAATACCATTGCCACTTACATGCTTTCTGCAATCCTGCAACAGATAACAGGAGAAACCTTATTGCAATATTTACAGCCCAGGTTGTTTGAGCCATTGTCGATTGTGAATGTAGACTGGGAAACAGATCCCATGGGGGTGAATGTGGGTGGGTACGGATTACGGCTAAAAACCGAAGATATGGCCAAATTCGGCCAGCTAATGCTACAAAGAGGGCAGTGGCATGGTCAACAACTTCTTCCTATAAGATGGATAGTGGATGCTTCCTCAGTGCATATTTTCCAAGAACCCACTGCACCCGTAGAAAAAAGGGAAGTGAGCGATTGGCATCAAGGGTACGGATACCAGATGTGGCGTAGCAGGCATCAATCCTTTAGAGCAGATGGTGCCTTTGGCCAATACATTCTGGTGCTTCCGGAATTGGGGTCAGTGGTGGCGATCACCTCTGAAACAGACAACATGCAGGCTCTACTGAATTTGGTGTGGGAATTTTTGCTTCCTGGGTTGGATGTGGAGGAGCCCACCCCTGAAAAAGATTCTTCCTTGAGACAGCGGCTTGAAGGCCTATATATCAGCCCATTTGTGGGAATTGCCAATACCTCTCTGGAGGAAGAACTCCAGAAAAAAAGGTTTGAGTTTACTGCCAATGACTGGGGGATGAACACTCTAAAGCTTTACTTTAATGATGATCAACTGAAGTTGGTGTTGACAGATGATAATCAGGAGTCTTTTCCATTGGAATTTGGTAAAGGTACCTGGCTGCAAAGCGAAACTCTGAGAAAGGGACCTAATTTAGCCGGAAATGCCAAAGGTGCCATGGAGGGGCTTGCCCCATTTTTGGTTGCAGGAAGTTATGGATGGAAAGATGATAGTACGTTGGTAGCAAAACTTAACTATCTGGAAAGCCCCCACACTGAAACTATCGAGATAGTTTTTGAGGATAAGGACAACATCTCTCTGTGCATCTACAGTATGGTAAAAGGTAAGGATAAGAGCATGCCGGTAAAAGGTAGTAGATTGTCGGACATGGCTCAAGTTTTGTCTATTCCATAATAACAGGTTTTACCTGTAAAATGGGGTATTCTTAAGATTTCTGGGACCGTAAACTGGCAATTTTTCTCCCGATTCCAAGGCACCTAAATCAGGGGCAGAGCCCCTATGATGGTCATTTACATTAGGAATAATTTGCCCTGCGTTTACTGCTTTTCCCTTGGGGTTAAGCCTGAAATCCAAGTCTACGGCATGGTAAATGCCATGCGGATCATTTGGGTCAGGGGCGCTTAAGTTTTCGAAAATATCATAGTCCACCCAAATCCCGTTTTCTTCCAGTCCGCTGCTTTTCCTCAATTCCTCTAAGCTGGAAAAGGATCTTGCATCGGAACCGGTCAAGCTGTAATCCATGAGTTGGTCTTTTTCAGGTGAAATCCAAAGGAAATGAGTGTCGGATTGGTGATTTGGCCTGTATCCATTATAATCAGAGGTGGAATAGGAGGTAGCATGCGCAAAAGCGTGTATGGGCCTATTTGGGGCATCCGTACCTAAGAAGAGGTTATTCCGGAAATGGGAGTTTGAATAGGTTTGAGTGTTCCGGTTTTCTGCGATAATGGTGTTATGGTAAACAATCAATCCCGCAGGTTTCGCCATGAACTTCAATGCAAAACCATTAGGTATATGATATACCAGGTTTCGGATAAAGTAAGCCGGGCCGCCAAAAACGGGTTGTGCACTCAGGGCACATTGTGCAGAGTTTACGCCCCTGTTTCTCAGGACTCTTATATTGTGGACACCCCCATCTGCCTCAATAAAGTCATCCACCATCAGGTGCATGTCGTTATTGTAAATGTCTATGGAGACTGCTTTCAGTTCTTGTTCCCGCTCCGGCGTTCCGTAGGTGGAGATATTGATGGCATCATGAAAGAATGCAATGGCATTATGGCAAATCACATGCCCACTTCCATACACTTTTATGCCCATATAACTCTTCAGGGGGCTGGCACCGTACTTACCGGGATTGGCCCAGCCTACCAAATGATCCCTGGGATCTCTTCCCAGAACCACATTGTCGGCGATATAAAAATTTTTAGACCCTGCATATTCGCTGATTAACGCAATGCCAACATTTTCGATCCTACAGTTGATGATACTGAGATCAGTGGCACCTATAACCTCTTTGGTGCCTGCCGAGAAGGCAATATCTGTGTTACGAATGACCAGGTCTTCAAAGATATGGTGGGAGGTACCCATGACATCAAATAGACGGTGGGCACCATTTCCATCGAATATGGCTTTGCCATCTCCTGCTCCCTTGATATGGATAGGCTTTTCCTCTGTGCCCTTAACATTCAGTACATATGTACCATCGAAAGGAATGCCATGGGGATCCACATAATCCTCAAGATCAGCCTTATATAGCCCTGCATGTACCAAGATTACATCCCCGGGCTGTACTTTGTTTTCACTGACTACCGACCAGTCCCCTAATCCTGAGCCAAAGTAGGCAGCTTTAAGCCCTTCAAATGCAGGTTCTATTTTTTCTCCTTTGTAACCTGGTGGGTAAACATGCAAGGTTCTTCCTGATTCACTGCCTGTGGGCACCTTCCTGGTAGTTACCCTAACAGTTTTCACCGAATCCCCTTGAATACCGTCAGGATCTTCCATGATGAACTTACATTCATAGGTCGTGCCTTCTTCCAGGTCCAAAATGCTTCCGGCAAAAAGATGGGGCACAGTATAGTCTAATTTTTCCATCTCCCGGAATACCCGTTCACCGCCTACTCTAAGGAGGGGCATTCCTTTTTTCCAGATTGAATCTCCATTTCTCCTGTATTCCACCACTACTTTGGCATTTCTATTCTCATCACCTTCGATTTTCCATTCAAACCCTAGGTTTTGTAAGGTTGGTGGTTCTATGATGAACTCACCGCTGATTGTTCCATTTTGAGAATATAGGCTAAAGCTAAGGAATAGCAAGAGCAGGGTTAGGGTTAATTTTGGGTAGTACATGAGAAGAAAGTTAAACATGGATTTGAATATAGGCATTGACATTGGATTTTTCAATGTGGAGAAGGTTGAAAGGACGAAAGAGATATTGAAAGTACTAGGGAGCCACCAGTGCTTTTGACCCGAAATGGAGGAATTAGAAAAAATATTTTGTAAGGCCAGCTATATTGCATAATTTTCCCTGTAATTAAGCATTTTAGTCAATTATCATAAGCAACTAATGAAGCCTGTTACCTTACTATATTTATTTTTCGGTATTTGTACGATGGCTTGTGACCCATCTCAGAAATCCACTAATTCGGATGAAAATGAATGGAAGAAATTATTCAATGAAAGAAATCTGGAGGGATGGATTCCAAAGATGCACAGGCAAGAACTAGGGGATAACTATAAGGAGACCTTCAAGGTCGTGCAAGGGGGTATTTTAGAGGTGAATTATGGGGATTATGAGGATTTTGGAGAGAGGTACGGGCATTTGTTCTACGAGAAACCTTATTCCTCTTTTCATCTTAAATGGGAATATAGGTTTACGGATCAGTGGATGGAGGACGCTCCCCACTATACCTATAGGAACAGTGGGGTGATGTTTCATTCGCAAGACCCTGCCACAATATTGGTGGATCAAAACTGGCCAATCTCTGTGGAGTTCCAAATGTTGGCGGAGGAAGAAAAAGGTGTGCCAAGGCCCACTGCCGCCATTTGTAGCCCTGTACTCAGGTGGTGTATAACGGTAAGCTGGATGAAAGGCACTGTATAGACTCAGAGGCAAAAACTTATCAATGGGATGAATGGGTTTCAGCGGAATTGATCGTTTATGGGGACTCATTGATCATGCATATAATAGACGGGGATACCGTACTCCAATATAGCAAACCCCAAATTGGAAGTGATGGAGTGGTAGAAAGATATGACCCTGAAGAGAAAATTGATGGAACCCCATTGAGGGATGGATATATCGCTTTGCAAGCCGAGGGACAGGGTGTGCAATTCAGAAATATTTTATTACGACCACTTGACATGAAGAAAAAATGATTTGTTGTTGCCCCTGGGACAAACCCTTTTTATTTGGAATATGGTAAAGATGATATCTAATTTATTTAGCTACCTATTATTCAGTTGGCAAAAATTACAATCTTGATTATCAGTTGGGAATATAATGCTGTTTAAACTTTCGTTTTTCAACTCCGTTAATAAGAAAGCTTGATCACTTGATGTTTAACTTTTTAAAAAAGAAAAGTTGATGATAAAAAAACATGTGAAGAATATCCTCCCTTTGGTAAACCCTGAGGAGGAGGCATTTTTGGCAGGTCCACAAACTCGATTAAAGGACTTTAAGTTTAGCCTAAAAGTGTTGGCGGAATTTGTCAGGGGTTTCAGGACCTTACACTTTGTGGGGCCTTGTGTCACCGTATTTGGTTCGGCCAGGTTTGAGGAGGCTGATGATTACTACCAACTAGGAATGGAAGTGGGAGGAAGGATTGCCCATATGGGATTTACGGTGATGACCGGGGGAGGTCCTGGCATCATGGAAGCCGCAAATAGGGGTGCAAAACAGGTGGGGGGTAAATCTGTGGGTTGTAATATCGTTCTTCCTTTTGAGCAGTTCCCAAATGAGTATCTGGATAGGTATGTCAACTTTAAGTATTTTTTTGTCAGAAAGGTCTTGTTGTCCAAATACAGTTATGCCTTTGTGGTGTTGCCGGGTGGTTTTGGTACCATGGACGAACTGTTTGAGGCACTTACCCTGATACAAACGGAGGTGATGAAAAGGTTTCCTGTGATTCTAATGGGGAAGGAGTTTCACCGTCACCTCTATGAGCATATCGTTTACATGTCGGAGATTGGCACCATAAGCCCTTCCGACTTAGAATTGTTTTTGCTAACCGATTCCATAGAAGAAATGGAGGGGCACCTCAATAAATTTGCGGTTGAGGGCTTTGGGTTAAAGAGAAAACAGCCTGTACAACCCAGTAAGTGGTTGGGAGAGGAGGCATAATTTAAGGCTTATTCGATTAGGTTTTGGCTAAATAATTATGCAATTTGTGTTTCATCAACATTGAACACTTTTTTTATCCCTACAGCTATGGAATTACCAATCATCACCGTAGATGCCTTTACTGAAACGCCTTTTGCAGGAAATCCTGCCGCCATTTGTCTATTGCCTTGGGAAATTTCCGAACAGGCCATGCAATGGATTGCCGCAGAAATAAACCTCAGTGAAACAGCTTTCCTGGAAACCAAGGGGGACCAAACTTACAAGATAAGGTGGTTTACACCTACAAGTGAGGTCGATCTTTGTGGCCACGCCACTTTGGCATCAGCATTTTTGCTTTTCACTGAAGAACTTGCCAAACCAGATAAGCCAATCACATTCCTTACTAAAAGCGGGGAATTATCGGCCTCCATGGTGGATGGATATGTCCAATTAGATTTTCCATTAGTACCTGTAGAGACCGCCTCACACCCCTATTTCACTACGTATTTCTTTGGGCAAAAGGTGCTGGGAGCGGCAAAGCTTCCAAAGAATTGGATTCTGGAACTGGAAAACCCAAAGGCGGTGGAGTATGTGTTGCCGGTCTGGCAGGAATTGGCCATCCATAGTGAACAGGGCATTATTATCACCTCTAAAGGCGATGAAAATTTTGACATCTATTCCAGGTATTTTGCCCCTAACATTGGGATAGATGAAGATCCTGTAACAGGTTTTGCTCATTGTGCATTAATGGATTATTGGCATAATAAAGAAGGTAAGACTTCACTTAAGGCCTTTCAAGCTTCTAAGCGGGGTGGGGAGCTACTGCTAGAGCTGGATGGGAATAGGGTTAATCTGAAAGGAAAAGCGGTTAAAATGTTTGAGGGCCTAATGAATATCCCCTTGGATTAAGTCGTTATTTTAAATATCCAATTTTACCAGATTTGTTTAAAAATGGGATCAGCTTTAAAAGAAGGAAATGGGCACCTATTTGTACTGGTGATATGTATGGGCTGTATCTTCTTAACCTGTAATTCATGTTTTTCTTTCCCAAAAAGTGATTCCATTCCTCCTTCTCATGAACCTTGGGACCACCTCTTAAAGCCATTGGTAGATGAGGAGGGTAATGTGGATTACCAGGGGTTTATCCTAGAAAAGGATCATCTTAATAGTTACCTGGATCAATTATCCTCCAACGCCCCGGATCCTGATACCTGGTCCGAAGCCGAGCAATTGGCTTATTGGATCAACGCCTATAATGCCTTTACTGTAAAATTAATTGTGGACAATTACCCTGTAGAAAGTATTCGCGACTTGGATCCACCTTTGGCTATTCCCCTGTTGCGTACGGTTTGGCATAAAAAGTTTTTTGAGATTGGGGGAAAACCAATGAGTCTAGATCAAATAGAACATAAAATTTTACGGAAAGAGTTCGAAGAACCCCGTATCCATTTTGCAATAAACTGTGCATCATACTCTTGTCCACCCCTGCGCAGGGAGGCTTACATCGCTAGAGATTTGGGAAAACAATTGGACGAGCAGGCAAGAATCTTCATCAATAACCCTAGATGGAACAAGCTTGACCCCAAAAAAGTGTCCTTATCTGCCATCTTCAACTGGTTCAAAGGGGATTTTACGAAAAATGGTAAAAGCCTTATCGATTATATCAACCAATATAGTGAGGTGAAAATCCAGGCAAATGCCAAGGTCGATTTTTTGGATTATGATTGGGGGTTGAACGAATGAAAGTTTCATTTTTGTTAAGTTATTGGAACAAAATTTCTCATACTTTAATTGTTTTTGATTAAAATACGGCTATATTTCATTCCGTGAAACTACAATTTTAACAAAACCCAAAAGTGAAGCTTATTTCCAATTTCTCGGATTTAGAGTTGTGTTTAATGCTAAAAAACGACTCTAAGGAGGCTTTTGAATGTTTGTATCTCAGATACTTTGTTCCACTGACCTCCTATTCAAGGAAGATGTTTAAAAGTAGAAGTTTAGCGGATGAAGCAATTCAGGACATATTTTTCAGGCTCTGGGAAAGGAGGCATCACCTTAATGTGAAGTCTAATTTCAAATCCTACATGTATTCAGCGATTAGAAACTATTTTTTGAATTATTTAAGGATCAATCAACGTTTTGTCTTTTTCGAAGCAGTTCATACAGATGGTTTAGTTTCGGATGAAGGGGAGTCTATGGGTGAAATGGACATCTCTTTGGTGAAGGTGATTTCTTTGCTGAATCAATTGCCTAAGAACCAACAACTCGTCTTCAAGTTGAGTAGAATGAGAGGAATGTCAAATGATGAAATTTCAATCAGACTAAAGATTTCCAAAAGAACTGTAGAACACCATTTGTATTTGGCGCAAAAAAAAATCAAAAGGATAGCCTTTTAGGTAACTTTATATTTACTCTATTTTTTTTTTGAAAATTTTCAAAGGAAATTAAGTAAATGACCACATGGGTTTTTCATACCAAAAAATCCATGTAACCATGAAAGAAAAACTACTTAATTTGGTTAAGACCTATCCCCAAAATTTTGGGTTACTCGTCTTATTGACATGTGCCATATGCTTTATTAGAACAAGTTTCGCACATGGTTTTGACCACCGCTTTGAAGCGGTATCCTTGCCGGAGAAGACCATTAAGGGTATGGTAATTGATGAGATGGGAAACCCTATACCGGGGGTAACCATTGTGGTGGACGGTACCGCCATTGGTACAGCCACAGACATTGATGGCAACTTTTCTTTGGAAGTTCCTGATAATGCAGTACTGTTTGTTTCCTATATTGGTTATCAATCCCAGAGAATAACGGTTGGAAATCAAACCACTTTCAATATCACCTTAAGGGAAGATCAGTCCTCTCTGGAGGAGGTGGTGGTAACTGCCCTGGGTATTAAAAGGGAGTCAAAAAGGTTGGGGTATGCAACTTCTACAGTAACTGCGGATCAAATCAACGTAAACAGGACACCGAACTTTATGAATGCCCTTCAGGGAAAGATAGCCGGTGTGAATATTAGTTCCCTGGCCACCGGGCCAGCAGGAACCAGCAAAATCAGGATTAGGGGACAATCCTCGGTGGGGGGGCAGAACAATCCCTTGATCGTGTTGAACGGTATGCCCATAGACAATACCAACTTTGGTATAGCGGGAAATGTGGGTAACCGTATGGGCAATAATTCAGATGGTGGAGATGGGCTGTCCAGCATCAATCCCGATGATATAGAATCCATGACCGTACTAAAGGGTGCTGCTGCTGCAGCTCTTTACGGTTCTAGGGCAAAGGATGGGGTAATCATGATAAATACCAAAACCAAAGGATTGGCAGAAGGTATTGGGGTAGAATGGAATACCAATTTCACGGCAGACTCCCCATTGGATTATACCGATTTTCAATATGAATATGGACAGGGGGAAAACGGGATAAGACCTACCACACCCAATCCTACATCCGGGGTTTGGAGTTTTGGGGAAAGGTTTCAACCCGGTATGACTCAAACACTTTTTGACGGGATTGAAGTACCTTATGTACCTGTCAGAAATAGAATTGGCCAATTTTATAGAGTTGGTCATACCCTCACCAATACGCTCTCGCTATCTTCTAGGACAGACAAGGGCGGTTTTAATCTTTCTCTGGCTAATATGGACAATGAAGGCATAGAACCGAATTCCAGGTTTAACAGAAGGACCTTAAACCTGGGTTTTACCCAGGATGTTACCAAAAAGCTTAACGTTTCGGGTAACATCAACTATTCCATAGAGGAAAACCGAAACCCGCCCATAGTGGCACAGCAAGATATCAGTACGGCCTTTGTGGTGTACACCATGTCCAACTCCATGCCTTTGGATATATTGGAACAGCACCGATTGGATGAAAATGGTAACGAGGCCATTTGGTCAAGGTTTAGGAATAGGACAAACCCTTATATCTCCATCAATGAAAGGTTTGAAAAAATAAGGCGGAACCGGATCTTCGGAAACGTCGCTCTTAAATATGATTTTACTGATTGGCTTTATGTTCAGGGTAGAGTGGCCCAAGATTTCTTCGTCAGGGATCAGGAGTTCAATTTTC
>PXCO01000104.1 GCA_003565295.1 Cyclobacteriaceae bacterium | reverse complement strand
GTTTGCGTACTTATCCCCTAGCCTAAGCCCGGGATCATATCTATTGACCACCAACATCAGTCTTGTTAATATGGATGCTGCTGCATTCAGGTATTGGGAGGTTTCGGGCCAGAGGTCTCCCCTCTCTTTGTATAGGGCAGCCATCACATTGAGGGCATCCTGGTGATCCGTGCTCTCGGTGAGGAAATAAGAAAGTAAATTTTCACGTTCCTTTTTATCCTCCATAGCCAAGGCGTTGTACACCAAGTTGGGTGCCTCTAATATGGGGTGATTTGAACCGGTCATGCCATAATTGATGGTGATGTCGGCATAGGTGCGGAAAACCTCCTGAGCTTCGTCTATGGGGAAATCGGTTTTTCCATTTTTTAGCAGGTCATAGGGCTTTCCTCCCTTTTGAATAAAATCAGCGATAAAATCATAAATCAACGGTACCTTATAGCCAATTTCCCTAACCTCCCGGAAACCATCATCCGGAAAAAGCCAACCTCCCCTTCCTCTCCACTCTGAAACTTCCGACTGAAGCACACCTTTTACAAAGGAATAAAGGATGTCCGTGGCGCATTGGGCGTATTTTTCATCCTGCGTCAGGAAATAGGCCATGCCACAATCGATGCCCGTTTGCAAGTAACGAATCAATGTTCTGGCATTGGCCATTTCCTCCTCGGTGGCATTGTCCAGGTTTTTATGCTTCCCGTTTTCAATGTGAAAAGTGAGGTAGAAAGGCGGGTAGTGATTTGGTTTTTTACTATCCCAATCAAATGGTAGGTTTTGAAGAAATAGTAACGGATCAGCTTGATGTGCTTTGATTTCCTGATCCACTTGGCACATAAAATCCTTGTAAATTTTTCCAGCCCAGGTCTGTTTCTCGATTTTTTCCAGAATGGCGGGCCTTTCATCTGGGCTCACCCAAATAAACGGACGCTCAGTCTGTTGGGCTACAAGCCCCAAAGGCAAGACTAAAAGAAAAAAAATGAAGTTTATACTTTTCCTCAACATACTAATCAATGTTTTATTAAAAGAAATCTTTACCCCATTTCTCTTTCAGTTCAATGGATAATTCATTCACCCGGGACCGATATTCATCTCTTTCTGCCAGGTTATACAATTCAAGGGGGTCGGTTTTGTGATCGAAAAGCATTCTTTCATAAGGCTCACCCTCATCGTTTGTCCATTCCGTATAAAATAGTGATCCTTTGATAAGCGTCACTCCATCAAAAAACTTGGAAACAGCATAATCTTTTTCCCGTTTTCCATTTTCTATCAGCGGGATAACGCTTTCACCTTCCAGGTGACCGGGTTTTTCAATTCCGGTCAGCTCACAAAGACTGGGATAAATGTCTATCGTTTCTGTGATGTTATCAGTGTGCTGACCTTTGGTCTTGCCCGGGACTTTGATGGTCATCGGCACTTGTAAGGATGAATTGAAATTGGCGTGTTTGCACCAAAGCATATGGTCACCCAAATTCCACCCATGATCCCCCCAAAGTACGACGATTGTATTCTCGGCCAACCCCAATTGGTCAAGTTCTTCCAACACCAAGCCGATTTGTGAATCGATATAGCTGACACAGGCATAATATCCATGAATCAACTCCTTTGCCAGGCCATCTTCTAAATGCCCTTCTTTTGGTATGGTCTCATAGTTTCTAAGCTCTCCATAATTGTGATATGCTTTGCGGGGAGTTGTTTCCGGCTGCTGGTAATTTTCGGGAAGGGATATTTCTTCACGTTTGTATTTGTCCCAGTATTTTTTGGGAGCTGTAAAAGGAAGATGAGGTTTGTAAAAACCCAAAGCTAAAAAAAACGGTTTATTTCCATCTTTTAGTTTTCTCAGATCATTTATGGCTTTCAAGGCCAGTTTTCCATCCCGGTAGGCGGAATCAGGTACATCGGCATTTTCCATGGGCATGCCCCGATAGGTATTTGCCCGTATCTTCCGGTATTCTTCCGTAGCATAGGTGTATTTTCCCGCCGGTTGCCATATTTCGTCCCAGGCCAGAGAATCGTCTTTTGCGTGATGGTAAACCTTTCCGTTGGAGATGGTGGTATACCCATTGTTTTTAAAAATCATTGGCAGAGACAAAACATCTGGATTGTCCTCATCTTTTAAAGTATTGAAATCAAGATATCTGCTACGGGTAGGCCGTGCGCCAGTTAGAAGTGTTGCCCTTGAGGCACCACATACAGGCACATTGCAATATGCACGGTTGAAAACAAGGCTTTGCCCCGCCAATTTATCGAGATGGGGTGATTGGATATGGTTTGCTCCATAGAAACTAAGTTCAGGCCTCAGGTCATCAACGGCGATAAAAAGTACGTTTAGTTGCTGAGCTTTCTTATCAAATTGCTTTTCCGAGCAAGCCATTAAAAATAAAATAGCAGAAACTGACAAAACGAAAATCGGTGTAATTTTAAGTTTTCTTAACATGTTTTTTATATTTAAAACAACCTTCATTATGCTATTCATTTATGAACTCTTCAACTGTACTAATTGCTCAGCTTCTTTAGACACTATTTCCTAAAATTAACCAATTCCGAAAAAATAATTGCCCAGAAAAATGGTAAAATCGCCCAATGCCCATTTATCCGAGAAAATGAAGTAAGTATTCTACCACCTATTCCTTATCAATATATGAAATTTATCGTATACGGTATACTATATATCAAAAGAAATGGCTTGTACACTGCCCATGGGGACATAAGTGGAGTTGTTGGTAACGGACCCTTTAAAAATTGTATTTTCTAAAAGAATTGGTGGAACTCTTTGTACAATGACCCCAGTAAAACCTCAATTGGAACATTTTTGGTGGGATATCACATCTTGATCTGTAATTATTTGAAGCTATGGGTCTTCGAAAAACTATCGGCATGGTAAAACTATGGTCGCTTATATGGGTATATATGTTCTTTTGGGCTGGATCAATGGCTCAAAATGAAAAGAGACCAGCCAATAAACATACCATATATGTGAGCAGCATCAGTTGGCATACCGGTGTTGTGGTTCCGGCGTATGCCTTGCCTGACAGCCTCTGGGCAGAGGACCCTGATTACAAATCCTCCACCTACCTGGAAATTGGATGGGGGGATGCGGATTTTTATACCCATGAGGGGTTTAATCTTTGGTATGCATTCAAGGCCGTATTTTGGCCTACGTCTTCTGTACTTCACTTAAACCCTATTGATAGGAAAGTAGAGAATTATTATACAAATACGGATGTGGTCCGTATAGAATTGAATGGTGAGCAGTTTGAAGCCCTCTGCTTATTTCTGGTGAACCAATTTGAGCGGGATAAGAATGGGAAAATCATACCTGCTGCCGAGGGCATTTATCCCTCCAGCCAATTTTACAAAGGAAGCAAAAGCTATTATTTCCCTAACAACTCTAACGTTTGGGCGGCAAGGGCATTAAAAAGAGCCGGCCTTCCCATAGGTCCGCTCTGGCACCAAACCACGGGGAGCGTATTGAACAAAGCAGAGGAGTTTGGGGAATTGGTGGTGCAGAAGGATAAATAGCAAAAAATCGCCAACAACAACCACCCACTTTTGAACAAAAGTCTATTGAAAATAAAAATAGCCCTGGATATTTATTCCAGGGCCAATTTGTACTTTTTATTTTATTGGGTTTTAGTGGATGTGTTTATTATAAACAGGAAAGTGTTGTCTTCGAGCTTAAGGGGAAGGCTTATTTCGCTGCTTGTGATTATGATTTTTCAGGAGCCCGTCAAGTTTGCACTTAATTTTATGTAAATTTAGGAATCACATTCCTTAATTTACATTAACCACGATTATCGCCAGAGATATCGCATCAAAAATTCAGGAGATTTTGTCGAAATTTCCCATCGTGGCTATTACAGGCCCCAGACAAGCCGGTAAGACCACCTTGTGTAGAATGTTGAAACCGGAATACAAATACGTGAACCTGGAAGATATTTCTGCAAGGGAATTTGCCAAATCAGACCCTAAGGGTTTTTTAGAAACCTATCAGAATGGGGTAATTATTGACGAAATCCAATATGTGCCCGAATTGACCTCTTCTTTTGGAGGGATGTTTCCGATAATGAAGTGGACATCCTCATTGAAAGGGGACAGCAACTCTTGGCCATAGAGGTGAAATCAGGCAAAACCATTCATCCCGATTTTTTTAAATCACTGGATCAATTTAAAAAGATCAAACCGGATGTAAAAGGATTTTTAGTATATGGGGGAAAGGAAAGCCAAACTAGGAGTCAGACCAAGGTTGTAGGTTTTCATGATTTGACATCGATTTGAACGTAAGCCTCACATTCACTCCTTTTTAACAAAGCCCTCCTCGGGCCTTAAACTTGGGGAGTCCTTCCTGGGAAAATCTAAAGGGACAGGATAGCTGATATCCCTGGTGGCCAACCATTCGGTAACCCTGATAACGGTTGTTTGATACCCGACACATCTATAGGCCGGGGGATAGGTTTCCCCTTCCCAAAGATGTCCCAAACTGGAGTTGTACACCCTTCCTTTACCGTAAATTACCACCCACTCCACAGGCCAGTTCTTCTGGGTACCGGTGCTGTCATAGGCATAGGACAGGATTTCTATATTCTTTGCAGGACCACGGGGATAATAATACACTTCCGTGTTCACGGTTTGCCACTTATCGGGGAAACCATAATTAATCGGGTGCCTATTGTAAAGTTCAACCACTGCGTTAAACCGGTCTCCATGCCCCGTCCCCTTACCTTCCCCAGGTGGATGGACGATGATGCTTTCATCGGACCCGATTTCCAACGCAGTCCCGGCCGAGGAGGACCGCCACCCCAATCCGATCATCTCATCATAGGCCTTCCAATGTGAGAAAGCGTTGTTGGCGGAATGAAGCACGTACAAGCCTCCACCGTTGGCCACATAATTCTCAAGGGCTATCTCTGCCTCCCTTGGCCACTTTAAGCTGGGGTTATTGATATTATTGGTGTTTTGAATGATGACCGGATAGTTGTCAAACTCCGGGAGCCACGACAATCTTTCCAGGCTGTCGGTAGGTACCGTACTTACTTCTACTTTAAACAGGCCACTTTCCTCCAAGATCCATTTGGTCACCGCAGTGGTCTGTTCCCAGTCATGATTGCTGAACCCGTCCACTATCAAAACAGGGATTTTATCCCTGTTTTGTGCAGATGCAGCAAGTGAATAAACTAAAAATAGAGGGACTATCAATAACCTCTTAAAATTACCTGCCCAGTCCCATTGCTCTTTAACAATTTTTAGTCTTTTATTCATAAGGCCTTAAAGGTTGTTAAAACTATTATTGGAAAGGTAATGAAAACCTTTGTATAATTCAGAATCACCCCTGTTTTGAAAGATGGTTTTTAGCAAAAATGGTGCACTATTCGTACCAGGCATACCAATCCTTTTGCTTGGATGTTGTTACAAAAATGTCATAATTCCCATTTGGGCCTTGAACTAATTGGATTTACATCTTGACCCAATGGTTAATGCCGTTTATTGCTTCACAGAAGATTTGTATAGTCATAACTTTCTCGTTATTTTTTACTTATGATTTGGTTTCCCTAGGTTAAATGAAGGTTTAAAATAATTCTACTATGAAAGTTTCACTGTTATTGGCGTTTCTTCTTGGTTCTCAATTGGTGTATGGCCAGCGGCTGATGGAGCGGAATACCATGATTGTGCCACTGGCGGATTCCACCAACTACGATCCCGGTACGGGCATTTCCTTTGCACACTCCCTAAGCGGATGGGCTGGGTTCGGAAACTACCTGGCCAGTTCGGATGAGAGCCACGAATGGGTCCATGAGCTGGGTGCAACTGTGGAGCTTATGCGTTTTAGCAATAGGGCCACGTTGGGGATCACCACATCTATTGAGTTTATAGCTGACCCCTTCAACAATATCAACTTTAACCCACGGTCGATCTGGTGGAGTGAAGGGCTTTTTTACATGCGAAAAACTGGGAAGGGCTTTTGGAGAGCAGGATATTACCACCGATGCAAGCACGATATCGATAATTTATCACTGGGTGAGGAGCGAAGGTTGATTTTTGGGAGCCTTCATGGAGAGTATTTTGTGCCGGTAAGAAGTGATGAAGAAAGTGAATTTTGGTATGCAATAGGGACTGAATTATATACCATACGACAAGATGACAGGGTTCCTCTAAATCCTGCGCCGGAAAGTTTGAACCACATGAACCTTCTTGCGTCCTTTTCATTGAAGTTTCATTTTTTAAAAAGGTTCTCCAACCCTAAAGTCGGTTGGTATGCCAACGGTTTTTTGCAACCCAACCTTTACAGCGGGAATGAAGGTTTTGCAGACCGCTTTTCTAATATTGATCGGGTAAATGCCTCCTTTGGGCTGAGTGCAGGACTGGCACTGATGGGCAATGGGCAGATCCGCATTGGGTTTAACTATGAATATCATCCGGACACGACAATTCTCATACAACCGGTGAGCAGCCATTTATTAAGTTTTGGTATCCGGGGATTAAGTATGAGTCAGGTTAAGTAGGGAATGGAGAATGGAGAATGGAAAATGAAAAAATTAATCAAAATCATCCATTACTAATTTTCCCAATGCACCCCTTGGTTTTTTTCTTTGCTTTCAGGGAGGTGGCAATGGAATAAATATGATATATGTGTTGCTCAATATCGATTGGAAATGACCCATAATCACATAAGAAGCATTTTAATTGTCTATCGGTGATTATTTTAACGATTAAATTACTTTCCTCAAGCTTTTAAATTTTCCCTGTTTTTCATAACTTTAGAGATATTGGAGACATAAATGTGAGCAACCATGCCGGATAACCACAATATCAATCGCAGAAAATTTATTTCAGTAGGTGCAACCTTAGGTTTTGGCCTTCCCTTGCTGGGAAATGCCAATACACCCTTCAAATCGGCTCCCAAGTCGCGAAAGGAAGTTATACCTGAGTGGCGAAACAAACAAGCAGGCATGGCCTATCGGCAATTGGGGGATACCGGAATGATGATTTCTGAAATCGTGAACGGAGGAGACCCTGTGAGGTTTAATAACCTACGCGCCACTGAAATAG
>PXCO01000006.1 GCA_003565295.1 Cyclobacteriaceae bacterium | reverse complement strand
TTGACAAACGGTGTTTTCAGACCTACATTACAGCCAAATGCCTGGGTGGCCGATCCATCGCATAACCAGAATTGGGTTGAATTAAAGTGGGATAAAAATCAGAAAATAAGTAGGTTAAGGTTATTTTTTGATACTGATTTTGATCATGCACTGGAATCCACTTTGTTGGGGCACCCTGAGTCAGAAATCCCCTTTTGCGTGAAAAGATTTAAAGTGTGCGATGGCAAGGGTAATAGCATTACAGAAGTGGAAGATAACCACCAAACCATTCACACCATAGATTTTCCAGAACCGCTGGAAACCGATTTCTTGAAAATTAGGATAAACCATCCCCACTCACATATACCAGCTGCCCTATTTGGGATCACCTGTTATTCATCCAATGGCGAATCACTATGAAAAATTATAAATATACATTATCCTGGATTACGTTTTCATTGCTGTTGTTTTGCAGCAGCAGCCTTATTGCCCAACAGAACCTTTCTTTTTCGGGCACTGCTACTGCCAGTTCGGCAAGGTCGGAAAATCCCGCTGCTAATGCCTTGGACAATGAAGGGAAGACTAGCTGGAAGAGTGATGAAGGAGATGAACAGGCATGGCTGATGGTAAGGCTTCCAGGTGCCACGGAAGTAAAGAGTCTGGCCCTCAAACCTGGAGCAGAAAACCAATCCCTCCATGCACAATTCCAATATCTGCTAAATGGAGAATGGCGGAAGATTATGGATTTGGAACTGACAGGTGAAGAAATCCTGGAGCTTGACCTTGAAAAACCCCTACTCACCGATAGGATAAGGCTGCAATCCATGGATGGCAAAGTTTTGGATCTGGCCATTCTTAATTTGATAGGTCAGTCCTACGAAGATGCATCAGTAGGTGAGGTAAAGAAAGTGCTTGTCAACCAAAGCGGGTATAACCTCCATCGACCCAAAGGATTTACCGCACCCGGGGTGGAGGATAAAACTCCTTTTACTATACATCCGTCAGGACAACCTGAAGAGCTGGTTTACGAAGGGGAGATAATGGGAGAAAAAGGGTATTTTCATGATTTCAACCCCAATAGCAAAGAAGAATTTGTGCTTAGTGTAGGAGAGGAGCAATCCTTTCCCTTTCGGATAGGCCCTTACTGGCTTGAAAGAATAAGCTATAGGCCAATGCTGGATTTTATGATGGGTGCCAGGCATTATGTGGGCAACATAAAAGAGAAGAGGCCCTTATCCTATGCCTGGAGGGATGGGGATTTTTTCAATTGGGCCATGCAAAGCCTGGTAGCCATGTACTTCTCAAATCCCAAATCTTATGAGCGTATGGAGGTTACCGGAGTATACGTATCCAATGCCGATTTCCCCGAAGAAACAAAAGGGAAATGGGGCAAGTTGGACCCCTTTCCGGAACACACGCCCGATATAGTGCAGTTGATGCATTGGGACGCTGATGTAAAGGTCTCCCAACAATTGGATCATGAGATGCAAAAGGCAGAGTTGGCGCATTTTCTATATGCCTGGCCCAATCTATCGGAATGGCTTCCCCGGCAGAACTTTGATCAGGTGTACAAATTTGCCAGGGAGGTCTGGGAAAAAAGCAGCGTGTCCGATCACGCAACCTCCCAATATGATACAAGTCCGGAACACAACCTTTTAGCCCTAAAAACCCAGTTGGGTACCACAAAAGGTGAAATGCCTCCCGGTTTCTCTATTATTCCCAATCTGATGATGTATGAGGTGGGTAAAAGGGAAGGTGATACCGGGGCAGAGAAATATTTCGATGCCGCATATAGGCAAATGGAATGGATAATCACCCATCTTGATTGGCAAGATCCCATGACTACTAAGGGCCAACGTATGTCTGAACACATCACCATGAGGGCATTTGCCTATTTTTATCACCAATTTCCTGACAGACACCCAGAAGGTCTAAAAGAAAAAGTGGAAAATTGGGCAAGTCTCATGGTCGCCAGGTCGGATAATCTGTGGGATTTCAGAAAATACGATGAAGACGAATGGACCCCACCCGGATGGAATGAAACAGGTAATATTTTGGGATTTCCCGCCGCTGTATTTTCAGCACTTTCGATAGTATCAAAAGACGACCCCAGCAGGGATAGGTTGGAAACCATTGCATGGGCTCATTTTGAAAATGCTTTTGGTAGAAACCCCACTGGCAGGCAGTTTTCCTATAAGGGCCCGGAAGAAGTAGAAGGGGTGGACCTGGGCTGGTACAGCCGGCATAGAGGAGGAATAGGGTTACTGGATGAGCTGCCCTTCGTGTTCGATGGCTCCCCAAAAAACTTCCATTATCCCAACCATCCCGAGGTGGGTAATTTGGGCTGGACGGAGGGTTGGGTACAGTTTAACACGGCCTATAATACCAGCATGGCCTATTTAGCCTACTATTATACCTCTTTGCGTATGGAGCAGCATGGAAATCAGCTTAGGATATCCATAGAGGTGCCATTGAATTTTGAATACAGGGATGAGGATAGCCTAGAACTTAACCTGGTGCACGAAAATGGAGACCTTCTTCCGGTAAGATTACATCAAAAAGACCCTTTTTCATTAGGATACGAGGCAGTTCTTAAAATCGACAACAACACACTCAGGTCAAATGGTCATCACCTAAATTGGCAAAAAGGGGAGGAGATTTCACTTGGTTATGGCTTTGGATTTATGCAGAAAACCGCTAACATCAAAAGAGAATAAATAAAAGCAATTAGTGTTAAGTTTGTTGGAGAGACTTCACCGGACATTACCCTGATAGAGATTCGATAGTTCCCCAATGGAAAGGCAGCAGATCATAGAACAACTCATTGAACAAGGTTTGCTCAAGGATTCTAAACCTATCCGCCAGAAACCCCTGAAGGGTGGCGTATCTTCCGATATATTTTTGGTGTCCGACGGCACCACCCAACTGATCGTAAAACAAGCCTTGGAAAAACTAAAGGTGAAGGACGATTGGTATGCCGATACGGACCGGAACAGGGTAGAATATACCTTTATGAGGTATGTGCAAGCGTTTATGCCGGAGTCAGTTCCTAAGTTAATAGCTGCTAATGAAGAAGATGGCTATTTTGTGATGGAATACCTGGATGATTCGTATCGAAATTGGAAACAGGCACTTTTGGCAGGTATTTTTGATGGTGAAATAACCAGTAAAGCGGCAGCATGCTTGGCCCAGTTACATACCCAAGCATTTCAAGACAGGGAGCTTAAAGAACTATTCCCGAAAAACGATTTTTTTTATAAGCTTCGGATTGAGCCCTACCTCATTACTACGGGAACCCGTCACCCCAAGCTGAGTGACTATTTTTTTGACGAGGCTGAGCGACTGCAACAGCGGGAAATCACCTTGATTCACGGCGATTTCAGTCCCAAAAATATCATGATAGGGAAAAATCGTATTGTACTGCTGGATCATGAGGTGGCCTGCATTGGAGACCCTGTATTCGATATCGCCTTTCTGCTTAGCCACCTATTATTGAAGAAGCTTTACCTGGGAGCAAAAATGGGAGTATTACCAGATATTTCCAGGATTTTCCTGGCGCAATATGAGGCCAATTCCTCCCTTGAAAAGCTTGGGGTATCAGGGACGGGTATTGGTCGGCTGCTGTTGTTGTTATTGCTCGCCAGGGTGGATGGCAAATCCCCCGTGGAGTACCTTGACGAAAATAAGCAAAATTTTGTGCGAACATTTGTTGCTAATAACTTACAAAAGGATAATGTTGCGTTTTCCAGTATAAATGATGAATGGAATGATGAAATCCAAAAACGGTTCAAACAAAATTAAGAGCATTGACGCATTTCAGGTGTTTGATTCCAGGGGAAACCCCACATTAGAAGCTGAGGTATTTCTGGAGAACGGGATTTCAGGAAGGGCAATCGTTCCCTCAGGAGCATCTACAGGGCAGTTCGAAAAGTTGGAATTACGGGATGGAGAGGTAAAGCGTTTTAGGGGGAAATCTGTATTTCGCGCAATCGAGAATGTTCAAAACATCATTGCACCGGCATTGAAAGGGCACAAGGTAGATGAGCAGGAAATTCTGGATCAGCTTATGTGCAGGCTAGATGGCACCGCTAACAAACAGCACCTGGGGGCAAATGCCATTTTGGGTGTTTCCATGGCTATTGCCCGGGCCAATGCAAATGATCAGGGTATTCCGCTTTTTGAGTCCCTGACCGGGGGTGAGGGGAGCTTGCTACCGCTTCCGGAGATCCAGATTATCGGCGGCGGGGCACATAGCGGGGGACGCATTGATATACAGGATTTTATGATCATTTGTACGAGTGCCCAAACCTACTCCGATTGCCTGGAAATGACGTTCAATGTTTACCATACCTGTGGAGAATTGTTGGCCAGCAAGGGGCTGCTTTCTGGATTGGCCGATGAAGGGGGCTATTGGCCCAATTTTGGGAAAAATGAGGATGTATTTGACATTCTTCTTGCATCCATTGAGAAGGCAGGTTATCTCCCTGGAAAGGACATACACCTTTCCCTGGATATTGCTGCCTCCGAACTTTACAAAAGTGGCAGGTATCATCTGCAACTTGAAGACCGCTCCCTCAGTCCTGAGGAATTTTATCAATTGATTGCAGGCTGGTGCCGGGCTTACCCGATCATTTCCATAGAAGACCCTTTTGAGGAAAGCGACACGGATAATTGGAAAAGATTCACCGCTGAATTTGGGCATGCTGTACAGATAGTGGGGGATGACCTGTTTACCACTGATATTGAGCGTGTTCAAAGTGGTTATAACCATCAACTGGCCAACAGTGTGCTTATCAAGCTGAACCAAATCGGTACGGTTTCCGAAACCCTCGCCTGTATCCGGCAAACCCAGGAATACGGTTGGAGCCCTATTGTTTCTGCACGCTCGGGCGAAACGGAAGATGCATTTATTGCGCATTTGGCGGTGGCATCGAATGCAGGGCAGTTAAAAGTGGGGTCCTTTGCCCGGTCCGAACGCATGGTAAAATGGAATGAGGTGATACGTATTGAGCGGGAACTGGGCAAAGAAGCCAAATTTGACGGCGTCAAATCTTTTCCTTTTCATCGGTTACAATGAAATAAAGTAACCACTAAAAACTGTTAACTTTATGTTCAAAAGTATGTAAGTATGCATTTAGAAACAGAAAAGAGTCATTGATCAAGCAGGTTGAACAGGTAAGCGGCGGTAAAGCAACACCCTTTGCTGGGGTGAAAAGAAACTTTAACAAGCATATAAAATGTTTGCCTTTATGATTACTATGAAAGTAACAGACATAAAACAGGAATTAAGGACGCTGATTGAGAAGGAAAATGACCTTCATGTGTTAGAGGCCATTAAAACCTTACTTGTTAAGTCCAGTTTAGATCAGGTCCTTAAAGAAAAACTCACCTCTAGGGCCAAAAGAGCCGAAGAAGATATCCGGGCAGGCAACTTATATTCAAGGGAAGAGTTAGAGAAGAAGATGGACGACAAGCTGGGTCTATGAGGGTAGTTTATACTGAGCAATCCTTTGAAAGCCTGGAGGAATCCATACAGTTTTTGCTGAAGGTCCAAAAAGTTCCTTTAGAAAAAGTAGTAAAGATCAGAAACCAATTACTGGACAGGGCAGATGGTCTGATCACTAATCCCCACATAGGCCAATATGAGGAATAAACTTTTTTTTTCAATTGAAAAATTTTTAGATAAATTCAAACCTGCCTACCAGATCAGTCAGGAATGACAAGCACTTTACACACTGGGATGCCCCCCGGAGCTATCGGGGCCATCGGGATGACCTTTAAAAAAACAAAATATAAAAAGATGACACCTTCCTCCTTTCAATTTCTACTTAATAGACTGCTTCTTAGCAGCAGTATTTTTTTGACAGCCACCTTTTTCTGCTACTCCCAATCCTTATCCTCCACGGACTTCATCATCATGGAAGGGGAGAGGTTGCTTTCTTTGAAGTCCAGGTTACAGGAAGTAAATAAGGATAAAAGGGATTCGGCACTGAGTATTTTGATCGAACAGGCAGAGGAACAATTAAAATCAGGGCCATATACGGTGGTCAACAAAAAGCAGACCCCACCCAGCGGAAGTAAAAATGACTATATCAGCATGGGGCCTTATTGGTGGCCAGATCCGAATAAGGAGGATGGGCTTCCCTATATCAGAAGGGATGGGGAAGTAAACCCGGAATATTATGACTATACGGATACGGAGCAGCTTGAAAAGCTTATGGAAGCGTTAAAGATACTGTCTGTAGCCTACTTTTACACCGAGGAGGAAAAATACGCTTCACACGCCATTTCGCTGTTTAGAACCTGGTTTATAGCCCCTGAAACCAAGATGAACCCACACCTCAAATTTGGGCAACGAATTCCCGGAATTACGGAAGGACGTCGCTCGGGTATCATTGATACCCGAAGTTTTGTACTTCTTCCCGATTACGTCAGGTTGTTGAGTATTTCTACCCATTGGGATACGGGTGAGGAAGAAGTATTCAAGGAGTGGATGGCGGATTTTGTCCACTGGCTTGTCAATAGCGTACACGGAAAGGAAGAAGCCGTCCATGGGAACAACCATTCTACCTGGTATTTCACCCAAATTTTACCAATGGCACTTTATCTGGGTCAGGAGGAAAGAGCGGATAGTTTGGCAACCGCTGGATTTCCCATCATTATGGAAGAAATGATAGAAGAGGACGGAACCCAGCCAAAAGAACTTGGCAGGACCCGCACCTGGGACTATAGTACCATGAACCTATTGGCCATGTTCTATTATGCAAGGGCAAATGAGCATCTAGACAAGGACCTGTGGAATTACACCAATCAAAAAGGAGGGACTCTTAAGGCTGCCTTGGATTATCTGGTACCCTATGCGGATGGTAAAAAAGAGTGGCCTCACAAGCAAATCACCCCTTTCGAAAATGAAATTGCCAAAATTTGTCTAAACATCGGTACACTGAAATTCGAGAATAGATCCTATTTTGAGGTCTCCCAGGCCATCAATTCTCCGGAACATGATTTTCACTATTTGGATGTACTTTATCTGCTTCCATAGGTTCGGAACTTTGGGATAGCCCATCCTCTTGGTCAGATTA
>PXCO01000388.1 GCA_003565295.1 Cyclobacteriaceae bacterium | reverse complement strand
ATCTGTTTATAATTGTCTTTTTATGGTCAGATGGAATCTCGCAACGATAATCATCCCCCCGTGTGTCGCTCTCGTCATGCCCTGACTGCCGTCAGGACAGGCTCGATTTCATGTGTTTATAATTGTTTCTTAATGGTCACATGGAATCTCGCAACGATAATCATCCCAGTGTGTGACGTGCTCGTCATGCTCGATTTCATCTGTTTATTGTCAATAAACAGATAAACTGACAATTTTTTATAAAAAACCTAAAAGCCATTTATCCAGGATTCTTGTCGAATTAAATTTGCCTGCTACTATAGCTGGAGGCGTTAGCGAGGTCACCGACACCTATAAATGGGTGAATATAAAATAGGCAGAGATGGAGAGTTGAATCCAAATCATTTTAATTCCGGGGAAATGTCCCTAACCCTGACAAGTCGTACCCTTTGGGATAGGTGGGACGTTTTCTTTTGGTACCGAGTTGAGGTGTTTTCGGTTCCGGCAATAGCTGCTGAATTTTGGCTTTGATGATTAAACCGTATTTAGAGATTTTCCTGATGACCCAGATGGGCTTTTTATACCCCATGGCAATACGTAAAGGAGCATCCATCAAACTAACTACAAAGGGCTTTCCTAGCCAAAATAGCCACTTCGGGAGGTAGTTTCCCAGCACCACAGCAATTGTTTTTTCTGCAATAAGATGGTTTGCCGGATCGTAACGGAAGTGTTTTTCTTCATATTCCCTATTCCACTGCTCAAATTGCCCTAAACTCTCCGGGACCTGGCTGATTTTCATACGTTTTGCCAGTTCCTTATAGTTAATGAAAATGGCATTTTTTTCTTTTTCAGTGAATGGCCTTCCTCCATGCCTGGCCATCCACCGGATAGGTTCAAATATAAAAGTGGAAAGCACATAAAGGTAATCCTCATTGGGGATATTAAACCTCCCGTGCATGGCATTCATAAGGGATATGGCGGCCTTTCCCCTTTCGCTGTCCATCCCATTTTCCAATATTTCATAAAGGATCAGTTCAGTATCATCGTACCTTTTGCGGGGGCGTTTAATAAATTCCCCCGTGCCCACCAGGAGTTTCGAAATTCGGGGAACCGCAAATGTCCTGAACAAGGCAAATTCAAGGGATTTTTCCATGTCCCAGGGAAAACAATGAAAGGTGAGTAAAAAGGCGATGCGATGCCAGTCCTTCTCCGGATCAAGCCTCTTTATTGCTTCTGTAAATGGTTTGTTTTTCATTTGCTGAAAAAGCCCTTACTTTTGATTTGAATTTAGTACAAACAATCCATTCAGAAAATGAAATCCATCAAAATAGGAATAATTACCTCCTCAGACCGCGCCGCTGCCAATGTGTACGAGGATATCTCGGGGAAGGAGATCATCAATACGATGAATGAATACCTGAAATCAGCCTGGGAACCCGTTTACAGGGTGGTGCCGGACGAACAGGATGTGCTGGAGCAAACTATGATTGAACTTGCGGATCAGGAAGGCTGCTGCCTTATCGTGACCACCGGAGGTACAGGCCCCGCACTCAGGGACGTGACTCCGGAGGCCACTGAAGCGGTGTGTCAAAAGATGATGCCGGGATTTGGGGAGCTGATGCGGCAGGTGAGCCTCCAGTATGTGCCTACTGCTATTCTTTCAAGGCAGACCGCTGGCATTAGAAACCAAAGCCTGATCATCAACCTGCCCGGCAAACCCGCCGCCATACGGCAGTGCCTGGACGCAGTATTCCCCGCTGTACCTTACTGCATAGACTTGATCGAAGGCCCTTTCCTGGAGCATGATCCCGAAGTAATTGAGGTGTTCAGGCCAAAAAAGAAGTAAAATTTAAGAAAAGGCCCTTTATTCCAAGGCAAATTCATCCATAGGCTCCTTAAAATTACCCTTCATTTGAATGCGTCCCTTGGCTAATCCTGCTTTGCATTGTGTTTTAGCTTTCCTTTTGGTTGCCGATTTTTTCCCATTCAATAGGAAAAAGTTAAACAGAGATGGAGCCTTTTCTAAAATCGGTATTTCCAATTCTGGCATTGATCAGGAAGGGGCATAGGTTTTGTAATGATTTTTGCGCCTTTCCCACTACCACAGGCAGTTCCTCCAGGTTTTTTATTGCTTCACCTTCTGCCTCAAAGGCTCTAGGGATCAACTGATATTGGGAGGAGGCCAGATTCACGGCACAATCACTGCCTAAATAGGTAACCTGGTCCCTGGCAATTTGCGTCCAGCAGGCATCATTACCAATAAGTGCCCCAATGCGTAGCCTGTGCCTTTTAAAGGTGTCGAATTCCATCAAGCTGTATCCCGCGCTTCCGTCCCCATAAATGATCCATATGGGCCTCTCAGGATAAACCATGGCCGCACCAATGGCAAATCCAGCACCCACGCCCAAGGTGCCAAAGGCCCCTGGATCCAGCCAGGCCAAAGGCCCTCTGGGGCGAAGCACATAACTTGCCGTTGCAACAAAATCCCCACCATCAGCAACCAAGACCACCTTATCGTCCAACAATTCCTCCATTTTTTTGAGTAGGGCTAAAGGGTTTATCCCTTCACATTTTTCATTGGATTGAAGATGGATTTCCTGTTCCCTTTCCTGTTCTTTTTCCTTGAGAATACTCAACCAACCCCCGGGAACTTGAATGTTATGCTTTGCCAGTTGAATCAGGAAATCACAGGGGTCAGCTTGTACGGGGAGGTTAGGTTTGTGGTTCAGGTACAGGTCTTTTCTAGACCTATTGATGCTTATGCATTTTTTTCGGCCTACCTGGCGACCATAATCCAACCGGAAATCATTGGTAACCCCCGCCAATATTACCAGATCGCAGAAGCGGATGGCTTCTTTTCTTTTATGGCGGAGCAAAAGGGGATGCTCTACAGCCAATAATCCCCTGGCCATTCCACTTAAATAGGTAGGTATGCGCAATTCTGAAAGGGCTACGGACAATGACTGCACTTTTTCGGGCTGCATCAATGCACCACTGCCGACGATGATCAGCGGTTTTTTGGCCCTTTTCAGTAGCCTTTTGGCTTTATCCAGTTGGGAAGGACTGTGGGCAGGGATAACCGGTTCCTTTCTGTTATTTAGCCAATCTGGGGAGTCTACACCTTTGAACAAGCCCTTGGCATGCCTGGAAATGTACCATTGTCTCGCTTTGCCAACCAAAGAGCTGGGAGAGGAGTTGCCTTTTCCCCTATACCAATTTTTCACAATTGCCTCAGGGTACAGCAAATCAATAGGGCATTCCAGTATCACCGGCCCTGGCACTCCAGCGCCGGCCTGAAAAAAAGCCTCATTGAGAGTGGGTATAATGTCCTTGACCTTTCTTATACTGGCGCTCCATTTTACATGGGGCTTTGCGACTTCCAGTTGGGGGATGTCCTGTAGTGCCCCTTTTCCTTTCAGCAAAGTGGCGGCGGCACCAACCAGCAGTAGAAGGGGAGATTGCGCCAATAAGGCATTTTGTAAGGCGGTGAGGGAATTGGTAAGGCCGGGGCCAGCAGTTACTGCGGCCACACCCGGTATGCCGGTAAGCCTTCCCATGGCATCGGCGGCAAACACGGCGGTGGCCTCATGCCGGGTGTCAATGACCCGGATGCCTTTTTTTTCCGACTCCACGAAAATAGGTGAAATGTGCCCTCCGCATAAGGTAAACAGATGGCCTACCCCGTGCTGATATAGGATTTCGGCTATAATGGCTCCACCGTTCATGTTTAATCCATGGTGCTTTTCCTTATCAAGATAAATATTATTTTGTAATCGGAAAAGGATTTGGCCGGCGATCCAAAGAGCACATAGGAGATAAGTTGTTCTTTTTTATCAGGGCTAGGTTGGGAGATTTGTCATAATTCAATTTCCCATTTTAAAAATTTTTAAGATGGTTTGAAGATGCTTTCTTAATCATGTTATATGAAAAGGATCCATTTATCCTTCAGACAACTGACCACCGTCGAATGATTGGATGAGGATGAATTACAACTGACATTTATTGACATGCTTTCAAATAGTGTTTGATCCTTTCAGGAAATATATTAATCGTGTTGTTATTAAATTAATTTATTATTAAATTAATAGTTTAAAAATTTGGATATGAAAAACTTATCATGGATACTGTTCCAGATATTGTTGATAAATGGTCTTATTTCCTGTGGCCCTTCGGCAAGGGATAATGCATCTTTTCCTTCCTATGCATTGGAAATAGTGGACTCCGTTCAGGTGGATTTTATTGGAAACCTGCAACTTGTTGCGGTTTATGCTGAAAAGGATCTTTTTCTTTTCCTTGAATTCCGGCAAAAGAAACTCATTCTGACAGACCGGAGAGGTGAAATCCTTTCTTCCTTTGACCAACCAAGCGATTCCCCCATTTCCTATGGCAATATTGCCTGCGCAGCCACATTTGTCGGAGATAGCATAGTTGTATTGGGGCCGCAAAAATTGGTGATGTATGACCTTGATTTTAAATATATTAGAAGCCACCCTAAACCCTATGCAGGTAAAGGGATGATTTACTCCGGTTATGATCATTTACAGAAGGCCAATATAAACGACGATACCAAGCTAGTTGCCTTTACCGGTGGACCCCAACATGAAGCGGCTACCAATCAGAAGGCCTATTATATACATTTCAACACCCTTGACCTTATCCACCTTGATTCGGGAGAATTTTCGCCTATTGTCCCTCTGCATCCAAATAGCAGGTATTTTCAGGGGGCGGCTTTTAATATGATTCGGCCAATGTTTCAGGTAAATGAAAACCTGATACAGTTTGTTTTTGCAACAGATACCTTGTTTCATACGTACGATTTGAGTTTACCGGAGAAACAGTTTTCGGTTGAAGGTATTCCATTTGATCACTTTATTCTAAATCCCGGATATCCCATTGGAGGGCAGGAAGATTATGACACCCCAAAACCTAAAGAAGCTGTGATAGAAGGTTATTTTAACATCAATAAAAAAGATCTGATCCTCTACCGGTCTGGTCTTTCGCTTGAAGATACTCCTGCCAGAGGAACAGCTTCTAGGGAAGAATGGATGGAAATTAATGCCACTTTGAATCCCTTAAAATTTCTGGTAAGAGAGTCCAAAGGGGTATACAGTAAAGTTGGATATTGTCCGCGATTATTTACGCCAACCCAGGTAGATGAAAAAGGCCGTTTGTGGGCGCATCAACATGTTGAATATTTGGAGAATGAGCCTGATTTTTTCACTATCTATCAGGTTGAGTTGGTTCGGCAATAAAAATTTATGGGTCTTGACATGTTGGAAGTAAGCCCTGACTGGGTGTAATTGCATTTACTTCCCAAATACCCATTGATGAATGAAGTCAGAGGCATTTGTAATGCCAGTCCTTAAGGATAGATCATAAAATTCGTTTGTTAGAACAGAATCGTCAAGCCATTCCAAATGACTTATGCTGAGTAGTACCTGTTTATGGTGGCAGCGATTGTTGAGGGAAGTAGCCTGCTTTATCCGGTAGTGTTCATTCCCAATATCCTCTATTTCCAGGGCTGTTTTTTTCAACTAGTTGAGGTCAAAAACGACAAGACAGGGTTCACGATCGGCAGTTACGCCTATTATGCGATTCCCCTCCTCGTCCACCGTAAACGAGCTTATGGGGATTCCTAACACCAGATGCGACTCAATCTCTCCTGAACGTTTGAAAACCAATAGAGAAGTTTCCCTTCTTCCCTGCTCCAGGACCTTGCGATCGATCTTGCCTGAATACAATCCATAAATCCGATCTTTTACCAAAAATACATCCATGTAAGCCAGAGGATGATCCGATGAGATGACTGCGCCTGCGCCTGCCGGACGAAAGTCCGGAATGGAATTTTCAGGTCCGTTTATCCCTATAAGCCTAGCTTTTCCCGTATCCAAAATTTCGAGCCGATTTCTGAATATACAGGCTTTTACAAAATAACCCGTCTTCCAATCACCCATTAACTTTCCCTGGTGTAAATCGGCAATGACGTGATCTTCAAAAAATGGGTTTTTGGGAGGTCAACACTTAACATAAGGGAAAAAAGGAAGGTGAAGTGGCAAACGTCGCCTGGACAGGTATCCAATCTGGTATTCATGTGTTCAAAACATCGACAGTAAAAATCACTCAATAAAGAGTGCCTAGGAGACGGAGGATATAAAAAAACCTTAATGGGAGAATTATAAGTCAAACAGAAGAGCGGAATAAAATTCCGAAGATTTTTCAGTTCATGATAGAAAACCCTAAGTTTATTTTAATTTTCCCTTATCCTTGAGGATTGCCAGTACTTCAACCTCTGACAATTTGACGATTTTGGCTTTTTTGGGTACTTCAAATCCATCATCAAAAAGGCTGACGATAACCTGGATTTTTTCCTCAAGCTTCCCTTTTTCAATAAGCATGGAATAGGTTGTCATAATTTTTCCTTTTAAGGGTTCGGGAATTGATTTTATTGTCTGGCTTAACTGGGCTTCGGTAATTTCAGAAACATTCAAAGCATATACAACAATCATTTCCAAAAAGAATGCCACGGCTCTTTCAGAATCTGAAAATGACTCCCTGACAAAGGTGTCGTGTATGTTGTGGAATCGTTTTGCCATAATACAAGATATGAAAAAAGGGCATTTATTGTGTTTTTGTTTCCGTTGGATTCTTGAAAAGGGGTGGTTTTAAATCATGATTACTAATTTGATGAAATCGAGCATGATTATTCATCAGATTTTTAGATAACCTTGTAGCATATTCAATACGAATACAAATGGCGGGTTAAATCAAATATCAACTACAAATTTCCGAGCAAGGAATTTGACCTGAAACGTCGCAGGGAAATGATCCCCATAATTTACATTTGTAAACTACATCCTCACAACTATAGGCATACCGACTACAAGCTTCTGAATTCTAACACTATAGGACATTGAATATACAACTAAGTTAAAGTCTTTTTCATGGGGACAATACGCATATATCCTATTGTTTTTTTCATCTGTTTATAATTGTCTTTTTATGGTCAGATGGAATCTCGCAACGATAATCATCCCCCCGTGTGTCGCTCTCGTCATGCCCTGACTGCCGTCAGGACAGGCTCGATTTCATCT
>PXCO01000019.1 GCA_003565295.1 Cyclobacteriaceae bacterium | reverse complement strand
TTAAGGGTGCCGCGGCCGCAGCACTCTACGGATCCCGGGCTCAAAATGGGGTGATCATCATCACCACAAAAAACGGCAGGACACTTTCCTCAAAAGGGATGGAAGTTAATTACCGGGCATCTTTCGGAACGGAGGATGTGGCCAAACTCCCTGATTATCAAAACGAATATGGACAAGGTGGGAATGGTAATGTGTACATTGAAAATTATTTTGGTTCATTCGGAGCCCCTTATTGGGCATACGATGAAGTTCCACACCCTTATACTAACCCGGCCCTTGGGCCATTTCTAAATATGCCTTCATTTCGGGCCGTTGCCACCCGTGGGGACAATGTGCCTTATGAACCGCATTTGGACAAATACCGAAATTTTTATAATACAGGGAGATTGCAGGAACATGCTGTTTCTTTACAGGCAGGAGACCAAAATGCCTCCCTATCCGCAGGATTATCCTGGATGGAGAATACCGGTATTATCCCAAATTCATCCGTAAACCGGATCAGCGGAAACATAGGGGGCAACGCCAAACTCGAAAACGGCTTAATGGTGAGCGCAGGATTAAACTATGTGAATACGGTGCAAAGTAACCCTGCGTTAAGCAGCGGGAACTTTGGAGGCCAGTCTGCGGCTCAGTTAGTTCAGTGGATGCCTACCAGTTTTAATGCCGACGGTTATCCCTATCAAAGGGAAGAGGATGGGGGTGCCATGTATTACCGAACGGTCAACCACCCGAGATGGGTGGCGGCAAATACTTACAACGACAGCCATGTGGACCGATATTTTGGTAATATCAAACTGGGTTATGATATCACGGACTGGTTGAATATATCCTACCAATTCGGCTTTAATGCCTACACCGACCGGAGGTTTTCTATGCTTGAGCCCAACGGTTTTGGTTCGGCTATTTTCCAGTCCGGGACCATGGAGCAATCCACTTTTTCAAATTCAGAACTGGATGGCAACTTGTTGATTGGTGTCAACAAAGAGCTCTCCAGTAGTTGGTACCTAAGGGCTTTGGCTGGCTGGAACATCAACCAGCGTACCAATACTATTTCCCAATTTGGAGGAAATGGGATTATTGAACGGGGCATACGCTCATTCACTAATACTTCTGCACAGTTTGTTGTTGAAGACAGATTTACAAGAAGAAGATTCGCAGGGGTATTTGCGGATGTCTCCCTGGCATATGAGGAGTGGGCGTTTTTGAACCTCACGGCTAGAAATGACTGGTCATCCACCCTCCCTGCTGAAAACAGGTCTTATTTCTATCCGGGTGTTTCAACCTCGATTATTTTGACCGATGCCTTGAATTTGAACAGCAGAAACTTGGATTATGCCAAGGTAAGAGCAGGTGTGGGGCAGGTGGGAAATGATGCAGACCCTTACCTCACCGTCAATAACTTTCTGCTCAACCAGCCTGTAAACTCCGGCTCAGGATCCACCCAGTTTCCCTTTGCCAATCAATTCGGCACGGTGAACGGTTCGGCCATCAATACCAACCGGGGGAATCCACAGCTTAAGCCTGAGCTTACCACAGAGGTGGAATTAGGTGCAGAACTTATGTTTTTTAACCAAAGGATAGGTCTGGATTTTACCTATTACGATAGGGTGACTAGAAATGGCATCACGGCAATTAATGTCCCTCCCTCCAGCGGTTCAGCAACCCAGGTGGTCAACATCGGTAGGGTAAGAAACCATGGCATAGAACTGGGGCTGGACTTGAATTTGATCACCTCCCCTACAGGATTCAATTGGAACATCTATACTGTCTTTACCAGAAACAGAAATGAGGTGCTTGAATTACAAGAAGGCGTGGATCAGATTGTGCTCACAAGCTTGGCAGGTTCCAGCGAGATCGTTCAAATCGCCCATAGGACAGGGCAACCATTTGGCATTTTGATTGGGAGAAAAGCTATTAGGGATGCAGAAGGAAATCTGTTGATCGATGGGTTACCTGGCACCACTTTCGGAAAATACATTGACAACCCTGAACCCCAGGTAATTGGGGACCCCAACCCAGACTTCGTGATGGGCATTACCAATAATTTCAGATATAAAGGACTGCAACTATCTGTAGTTTTTGACTGGGTACAAGGGGGAGACCTCTACTCCAAATCAAACAGAGAAATTACCTGTAGAGGTCTTACCAATGACGCTGGAGACAGGATGGTTTCACGCATAATGCCAGGGTATATTGCGGCAAGGAACCCCGACGGAAGCCTGATGAGAGATGAAAATGGTAACTACCTTGCCGCCACCGATGCAAGCGGGAATAAAATCCGTAACAACATCAATATCACCAATTTTAACTGGTGGTATGACAGGGGAGGTTTCGGGTGGAACGGGGCAGAGGAGTTCCATACCTTCGATGCGACGGTGTTCAGACTGAGGGAACTGGCATTGACCTATAATCTTCCTTCAAAATGGCTGGACAAAACCCCATTTGGCAGTGCGAATTTCGGAATTTCGGGTAGAAACCTTTGGTTCTTCACCCCCAATTTTCATCCCGGCCTAAACCTGGATCCGGAGACTAGTACCTTCCCAGGGCTAAGAGGAATCGACTTTATTGGGGTACCCTCCACGCGAAGGCTAAGTGCAAACCTATCTGTTACCTTTTAAGCATTAAACCACTACTAAAAATGATTCTAATGTATAAGAAATCAATATATTGGGGTATAGGGCTACTGATGGCCATCATTGGACTATCGGCATGTTCTGAAGCACTTTTGGATATCAATGATGACCCCAATGTCTCCACGCAATTGGTGTTGCCCAACAGTTTGGCATTTTCTCAAGTATCTCTGGTTTCCAACCTACTAGAGGATCCCAACACGAATGCAGGTTCATTCACCCGCATGTGGTATATCACTGCCCTAAGGAACTACGAACAAAACCAAGGTACCTATAGCACCTCTTGGACCAACATGTATTCCAGACCCTTGGCCAACCTGCAATCCATCATCGACGGTGCACCTGAGGACCAAGTAGGGTACAGGGGCATCGCCCGGCTGTTAAAGGCCTACACCTTTAGCGTGATGGTGGACCTATTTGGGGACCTCCCCTACTTTGATGCCTTAAACCCCGAGGTGACCTTTCCTGCCATTGATCAGGGTGCAGCCATATACGCTGATATCCTAAATGAAATCGATATTGCCTTACAGGAGTTAGGGAACCATACTGGGGCCATACAAGGAGATGTTATTTATAATGGCAACCTTGCCAACTGGAGAAAAATGGGCAATACCCTGAAATTAAAAATGTACGCCCAGACCCGTCGAGAGAACAGCATCAATTCCGTTCAGGGCTTTTCCCAGATGATCAATGGGGATATCGTAGGTCAATTAAGTGAAGATTTCCAGCTTAAATATGGTTCCCAACAAACCCCAAACCAAAACCGACACCCTTTGCATGTCAACCATTATAACCAGGCCACCGCTTACTGGATGGACAACTGGACCATGGCCAACTTACTGAATGACGGTACCATTAGCGCTACCACAGGTTTGAGGGTTTCCTATAGAAATGTGGTGGATCCGCGACTCAGGTATTATATCTTCAGACAAGTGCCGGGGGACGGTGGTGGAGCCGTGGTCACCTGCGCAGGTGGCGGCTGTCCGGTGGGACTTATCGGTAACGGCTTTTTGGGAAGAGATGCGGGTGACCCCTCCGCCTTTTCAAACGAAGGAGCTTTATTAGCCACCTTCGGTGTGTACCCGATAGCAGGATTGGTAGACACAGATGAACCTAAAACAGTGACGGCTGCCGATGGCACGGGAAGAGGTATATTCCCCATGCTAACCGCATATATGGTAAAGTTCCTACATGCAGAGATGGCTCTCACCACGGAAGTAAGTGGCACTCCACTTACATTGCTTCAAGAAGGAATAAGGCTTTCTATGCAAAAAGTAAGAGCTTTTGGTGCCGAAGAGATGCCTTCCATAGTCGGTAGTCCATTTGAGATGCAAGATGAGGCAATTGAGGCATATATCGATGATGTAACCGAAGCCTTTAGTAATGCTCAAACTCAGGAAGAGCAACTTAATATCATCATGACTGAGTATCAACTCGCACTTTGGGGCAATGGAATTGAGACGTACAATAACTACAGAAGGACGGGCTTCCCGGATTTTTCCATTACAGCTCCTGTAATGGGCACCCCCCCGTTCCCCCACCGCTTTATAATTCCGGTCTCTGAACTGGAAACGAATCCCGCACTTTCCGGTTATTCGCCGGATCCTTTTGAGAGGGTTTTCTGGGCTGTACCGTAAATTCATCCACTAAAAACATAAATCATGAGAAAATATAAATTATACATTGGTTTTTTGCTATTTTGTTCCCTTGGTTGGACAAACTGCGTGGTAGAAGATAGCATCAAAATGCCTGACTATGAGGTAGGGATCATTGCCAGGGCAGAGATTGAACCTGGTAAGTATTGGTTTAACATAAATGAACTTAACAGCAGCGAGGTTAGCTTTTCCTTAAGTTATGAGGGTTTTGAAACACACACTGCTGAAAGAATCGACTTGTTTATAAGCAGGGGATCTACTACAGTACCCTTTGGTACCTATGAGTCCTTCCCTAGCAGCATCACACTCACAGGTGCAGAGGCCTATGCTCTCTTTGGTCTTGAACAGGAGGATGTAGCAGCGGCAGGAATTGTTAGGGATGAGTTTAGGATTACGTATTCCATTACCACCACTACAGGTGAGGTGTTCTCCCAATACGGACAGTATTTTAATTACAATCCATCTTTGGACGGCAGGTTTACCGGGAGGTATGCCCAATTCTATACCAACCTTCCCGGATTTGGCACTTTGGTGCTTGAAGCCAGGGCCCCTAATCCTCAAAATCCTAATGAGAGGTAATTAAATTGCCTTTAAAAATTATCATATCCACAAAATATGCCGATGGGTAATCCTGTGCTCACACTAATGAAAATTAGATTGACAAAGGGTTACCCATCTCTTTTCCTTAATTTTTGAATTTCTTTGAACTGGTGTTATTATGGTCTTATGTCCTACCTCCATTTAACTGGGCTATGCCCAATAGGCATTTTAATAGGCCTACATGAAGCGATTAACTGAAATTTAAAAACTTAATTCATCACTCCAACACTAGCTTCCGAATACTATGATTGGCTGAATCGGCAACGAAAATCACGCCTTCTTCATTTATTGCCAAACCATAGGGGAAGTTAAAACTGGCCTGTGCACCAGGGCCATTAACATGCCCCTTATCCCCATTCCCTGCCAAAATGCTGATCTCTCCCGACGGAGAAATCTTTTTGATCTGATGGTTGCCTGTATCGGCAACAATTACATTGCCCTCTGCATCCAAGATTATGCCCCGAGGGCCGGATAACTGGTTCACAGGGATAAGCTCCACCACCTCCTCAGAAGGAGTGATCATCCGAACCTGCGTATTACCAGCCTCGGCCACATAAATATTCCCTTCAGGGCTTACGCATAATACCCATGGGTCAAAAAACTGCGTTTCCGCACCAATTGTGCTCCACTCCTCAAACTCTCCATTATGAAATACCCTCAAAACCTCACTATACTGGCCAGGTATACTTAGGTAGAGGGAATTATCAATGCCTTTGGCTATACCGGTAGGACCATAAACCTCGTATGCGAATTCTATGGAATGGTCTGAGAAAATCCTTGCAACCATGTGATAGGCTCTATCTGTAACCCATACCCCATTTTCACCGTCTGAACAGATGCCAAAAGGTTCATTGAATTCTTCTGTAGAGGATAAAGCTTTTACTTCCCCATCCCAGCTCACAAAGCGAATCAAGCCATTACCGGTATCCGTAACAAAAAGGTTGTTTTGCTGGTCCAAGGCCAGGGCTGTGGGACCCTGAAAACTGGCCATGTCCCCAACCCCATCTACCCTTCCGCCAATTCCGTTTCCAGCAACCGTAAAAACGGTATATATGGGTATATAGGTAAATAGCCCTCCCACTCCGGATTTCTCAAGTACCTCTACCCGTATGTTCCCCGTTCCTGCACCTTTTGGTATTATTACCAGCAACCGGCTGTGGCTTGCTTCCCTGACTTGGGCTATTGATTCATTGACCCATACCGTATTATTTGCAGGGACAGGGCTGAAGCCAGAGCCTAATATGGTAAGTTCCGTGTCGTAGGAACCTTGCAAGGGAGATATCTGAGTTACCGATACCTCCGATTGAATCCATTCCGGGGACGCATCTCTAAAAAGACGGACAGTCCCTATATTCGCCACCTTATCATCCGGATCCCCTCCTTTATCCAACATCACTAAGCAACTAAAAACATTTTTCAAGGTGTAAAATCCATCATTGTCTTCAAGGGTTCCTGATATTAGCCATAAGGCTTTATAGGGAACCCCATCAAAATCCCCATTCTCCACCTTAGTAAAAATCGTAAAATCCTGACCGCTTCCGGTCACATAACCTAGGCCTTCCCCAGTATCCAATCCACTCGGAAACTCAGGGAAATTAGGCCCTTCAATGGATCTATAATTAATCCTAGAACTGTATTCACCCTGGCCTCCCCTTTCAATTAGCAACCCCTGTTCATAGCGTCCAAACATATCCTTGACGTTGGCAGGGTTTTTTTCGTCATAAAAACATTCATTGGAAACAATAAATCTTGCCCCAACTCGAGTGTTTCCTTCAAAGGTGTATATTTCAGGTGGCTGATTACCTTGGTAAATAGGCATGCCTAACCGTTCTATTTTCTTCAAAAAATCCTCTAGATTTCCTATTTCCCTTAACACCTGCACATCGAAAACGCTTTCCACCAAAGAAGGACTCAAGTCATAATCCGTCAACCTGGCATGCGGCAAATTATCAAAGTCGCATCCCAAAAGCAAAATGAGACAAAGAATCGGGCTACCACTTGCCCATTTTAAACAAGGACATTTCATGTGTTTATATTTTCTTTTCAGCGGTCACATAGCCTGCCCCGGACTCGCTTCGGGGGAATCTTCGCATGATTGATAATCATCCCTCCGTGCGTCGCCTGCGTCATGCCCTGACTGCCGTCAGGACAGGCTCGATTTCATGTGTTTATATTTTCTTTTCAGCGGCCACAT
>PXCO01000268.1 GCA_003565295.1 Cyclobacteriaceae bacterium | reverse complement strand
CACATGAAATCGAGCCTGTCCTGACGGCAGTCAGGGCATGAGGAGAACCTCACACAGAGGGATGATTATCAAAGCGAGATTCCACCCCGATAAACCGGGGCAAGTTATGACCGCTGAAAAAAAAATTATAAACACATGAAAAACGTAACCGTACTTTCCCTTTTGGTAGGTATCACACTTGCATCTGGCCTTATCGCGCAGTTTATGGAAATGGGCAGGAGTCTGGCAGTTTTAGTCATGGCCTTGGCAATGGTGAAATTTAGCCTGGTAGCCCTTTGGTTCATGGAGTTGGTTCATGCACATTTATTTTGGAGAAGAACCATATTGTTTCTCGGCGCATTGTTTGCCTTTATATTTGGGGGCTTGGCCTTGGGCCCATAATCGAAAAAAAGGTAGATATATCTATATTTTGATTACATTTACCCTTCAGAAAATCGGTTTACCATTTCATCATGGTGAATTTAACCCACCATTACCATGTTTTCAAAAGCCTGTCAATACGGTATTAGGGCCGCTATTTACATTTGGAAAAAGAGCCTTCAAGGTCAAAAAGTGGGCGCTAAGGAGATCAGCAAACATGTGGATGCCCCTGAGCCCTTCACTGCCAAAATACTACAGATTTTGGTAAGGCAAAAGATACTGGGGAGTCAAAAAGGCCCCACTGGGGGCTTTTATGTAGACGCTAAGCATGAAAAGTTCACCTTAAAAGACCTTGTGGAGGCGATCGATGGTGATGGCCTCTTCAATGGCTGCAGTTTGGGATTGGAAGAATGCTCTGAAGAAAACCCTTGTCCGCTTCATAATGAAATCAAGAAAGTCAGGGGGCATGTCATCAATATGTTGACCAAAAAAAGTCTGAAACAACTTGCCCAAGAAGTGGAAAGTGGCAGTACAGTGCTTTCCAGACTTTTGAATTAACGAGGGGTTTTTCTAAAACCGACCAGTATAAAGCTTTTTCTGGGGTGGATCTCAAGTTGTTCTCCCTGTGGATAATCCAATAGATGCGTGGGAGTAATTTCATGAAACGCAGCGTTTGGGTTTTACAAATGGAACCTCCCCACTTATTTCCTAACCCGCAAAAAAAAATGACTCTGCTGTAGCAAAAGCACTGTTGTAATCGTCTGGGTGTTGATTACTTTTTAAAGGTTAATTTAACATGAAATGCCCATGAGAATAGGTCTCACACAGTGGGATGATTATAATAGCGAGATTCCCCCGAAGCAAGTTCGGGGCAGGCTATATGTCCTATTAAAAGCAAATTATAATCATATGAATAGATGGATTTATTTGGTTTTGATCCTGTTGGGATGTGGAATGGATGAGGAGATTTTTGAAAGAAACCCAGAAGGATTGGAAGGCACCTGGAAATTGGTGGAATCCGCATTCAGCACCGGGGCAGGGTTAATTATCTCCCCTGTTAAGGATGGCAGGGAAATCCGCTTTTTGCCTAACGGGACCTTTGTTATGAGTCCCCGGGAGGATTGTGGCAGTGGTTTTTTCTACTTTGATGGAGAGGAACTAAAGCTGGATTTATTCTGTGGGATGGAAGAGCAAAAAGCCGATTCCCTATTTTATAAGGTTGAAATTCAAAAGGAATTTATAAAATTGATTCCCGTTTCCCCTGTTTGTATAGAGGGGTGTTGGTTCAAATACAAAAAGTTGGCACATTAAATTTAATTTTACTTCTAAACGATGAACTAGTATGAAAATAAAATGGGACTGGTCCTATGTCTTTTAGATATTCTGATAAATAACAAACCACACCTTTCGGGAATTAACCCCAAAGGTGTGGTTTTGATAAGATCTTAATTTAGCGTTTAGCCTTTCTTTGGACCGGCCTCCCGGATTTCAGGACTTACCTGTTGCTCAAACTGCTTGAAATTTCCAATGAACAGGTCTACAAGTTTGGTTTTGATCTCCGAGAACCTTTTTTTGTTTTTCCAAGTATTTTCTGGGAGTAAAATATTTTCCGGAACCCCAGGGCAGGATAAGGGAATTTCCAATCCAAAATTCTCTTCCCTCTGTGTTTCCACCCCTTCAAAATCCCCATCATGGATGGCATCCAATATGGCCCGGGTATAGGCTAATTTTATCCTGGCTCCTTCACCGTAATCTCCTCCACTCCACCCAGTATTTACCAACCAGGCATTCACCTTGTGTTCCCTCATTTTATCTGCCAAAAGTGTGGCATAGGTGTTGGGGTGCCACATCATAAATGCTGCTCCAAAGCAGGCACTAAAGGTGGCTTGAGGTTCTTTTACCCCCATTTCCGTACCGGCTACCTTCGCCGTATAGCCTGAAATAAAATGGTAGCTGGCCTGGTCTGGGGTCAGCTTGCTCACTGGGGGCAATACTCCAAAGGCATCGCAGGTAAGGAAGATAATGTTTTTGGGGTCCCCTGCTACACACGGAATTTGCGTGTTGTCGATGAATTCAATGGGATAGGAAGCCCTGGTATTTTGGGTTATGCTGGTATCGCCGTAATCCACCTTTCTGGTTTTTGGGTCATATACCACGTTTTCCAAAACTGTTCCATACCTGATAGCCCGGTAAATGTCCGGCTCATTTTCCTCACTGAGGTCTATTGCCTTTGCGTAGCATCCCCCTTCAATATTGAACACACCTTTGTCATGCCAACAATGCTCGTCATCTCCTATAAGTTTTCTTTTAGGGTCTGCGCTCAAGGTGGTTTTTCCTGTCCCCGATAGCCCAAAAAGAAGGGTTACGTCCCCCTCTTCCCCCACGTTTGCCGAGCAGTGCATGGGTAGCACTTTATCAAGAGGCATAAGGTAATTCATAATGGAAAACACCCCCTTTTTCATTTCTCCGGCATATTCGGTTCCCAAGATTACCATTTCCTTTCTTTCCAGGTTGACGCCAATGCTTGTTTTGGAAGTCATGGTAGTAGTGAACTGATTGGCAGGAAAGCTTCCAGCATTGAACACAACATAATCTGGCTGGCCAAATTCCTCCAATTCCTCATCTGTAGGCATGATGAGCATGTTTTGCATAAACAGGGCATGATACGCCCTGGTGCAAACAATCCTTATTTTAAGCCTATATTTTTCCTCCCAGCCCGCAAATGCATCCACCACGTATAAGGTATCGCGGGTATTGAAATAGTCAATTGCCCTTTCACGGTTTACCATAAAAGTGTGTTCGTCCATTTCAAAATTAACTGGGCCCCAGTCAATGTGCTTCTCTGACTTTTTATTCCTTACTATACGTTTGTCCCTTGGGCTTCTACCGGTCCGTTTGCCGGAATAAACCATAAGTGCTCCTGTATCTGATAAGGCAGAACCCTTTTCCAGCCTAAGGGCAGATTCATACAACAAAGGGGTAGAAGCATTTCTAAGGATGACGGGAACCTCAATTCCATAGTTTTTCAATGTGAATTCCATTTGTTTTTGGTTTGGGTTAACTTCATTTACAAAAATAACATGACAACCATTAGCAATTGGTGCCGAACATCTCTTTATAAACTGATTAAAATCATTCAATTTTGGCAATGTTTTTGTATAGATTTCTAATAAAAATACAATTATGAACTTAATTCGCATTTTTGGCCCCTTACTCACCCTAATCGGAATTTTCGGTTTGGTTTATGGGTCTTATCTTTTTTTGAGAGATGAGGGGAATGATTGGAGGACTATTTTGGTATTGTTCCTACTGGGATTGATTTTTTTCAGTTCTGGTCTTGGATTGATCAAAAAAACGGAGGATACCTGATTCTTGGTGGTTATTGCCAGAGTGAGTCAATAATATTTTATGAAATCACGGAAAAGGGATCGAAAAACCTTTTCCGTGTTTTTGAATAAATTCAATCAAACTTATTTTCGTTTTCAAATTTGTTCCGCTTTATTTCAAACCTTTCTATCTCCTTTTCCAGCATTTCTAGGGAATCTTGATACCTGGAGTACAGGTTGGACATGTTTTTTTCCATTTCTGCAAAGTTGTATTCCATGGCCTCCAGTTGCAATTGGGTGACTTTCTCCACCAAAGCGATCTGACTGTTTTTAAGGTCTTCCAATAATGAAAGAGATTTGTCCATCTTTTCTAATTTCTCTTGGTTGTTCATGGTATCGTCGATTATTTTTAATTATTTCGAACAATTATTGTTCCAAGCTAAGCGATGACCGGACTATTTACAGATTTGGATCACTTTAGCCGGGTCAGTCATTTACATGGCGTTCCAATGGTAATGTGGTGTTATTGGACAGGGGGTGAGATGAACAGTGCCAGGAAGAAAAGTTTTGACTGCCTGTTAGAGCATGTAGGGCTTCCGGTATTTTTGGTAAATAGATTAACTTTCAAGGAATTGGAGGTGCCTGAACTGCCTGTACATCCAGCCTTTGAATATCTTAGCGCTGTCCATCAGTCGGATTATGTAAGGGCTTACCTTTGGCATTTTTATGGCGGTGCCTGGCATGATGTAAAGGCAACAAGGGTGGATTTCTCTAAAATCTGGCATACGTTTAAGGATCCCAAAGTTTTTCTAATCGGTAAGCCCGAATATCCGAAAGGGCCTGCCAGGGTATTGGATAGAGAGGGGAGGTGGATGCCCGATTATTGGGAAGAGCTGGTTTCGGTGATCGCCTGGGTGGGTAGGCCAAACACCCCGTTTTCAGAGGAAGTTCTAAGTAATTTTCACTTTATACTCGACCAGCATATTGATGCACTTAGGCAAAACCCGGGCAGACATCCCAGGGAGAAGAAAATTGAGGCCAATAGTGGTGTAAAGCAAAGAATACTTAAAATGACCTATTTTTTCAAGGGTAGAGGTGTTGCTTACCCCCTTCCATGGACGCTATTCGGAAATATATTTCACCCGCTGAACCTAAAGTACAAAACCCATGTAAATAGGGGACTACCATTTGATAGGGTGAAAAATGCAGGAATTTATCATAGGTGATCAATTAAATACTATTTGGGTTTGCTTTTTTGTCGGTATAGCATTCGCTCAAGGTCTTCCCGAAATTTAAGTCCAGGATTCCCTAATCAAATCAATTATTTTATCTAATTTTGTGCCCCATAAGAAAACAAACAAAATTATCTTCATACTTTCTTATGGGTTCTTCCACCAAACATATTTTTATCACGGGAGGGGTTACCTCCTCACTGGGAAAAGGAATAATTGCCGCTTCCTTGGCAAAACTCCTTCAGTCACGTGGTATTTCGGTCACTATTCAAAAATTTGACCCTTACCTGAATATTGATCCGGGTACACTCAACCCCTATGAACATGGGGAGTGCTTTGTGACAGAAGATGGGGCAGAAACTGACCTGGACCTAGGGCATTATGAACGGTTCTTGAATACTGAGACTTCTCAGGACAACAATGTGACCACTGGTAAGATCTATAACAACGTCATAACCAAAGAGCGAAAGGGTGAATATTTAGGTAAAACCGTTCAGGTAATCCCTCATATTACCGATGAAATTAAAAATAATTTTTTCAAGCTGGGGGAAACCGGAAAATATGAAGTGGTCATTACAGAAATTGGCGGTTGTGTGGGAGATATAGAGTCACTGCCATTTGTAGAAGCAGTTCGCCAGTCCAGGTGGGACCTGGGGCCAAATAACTTCATGGTCATCCATCTCACATTGATTCCTTACCTGGCAGCGGCCAAGGAGTTAAAAACCAAACCTACCCAGCATTCAGTGAAGCAATTACTGGAGGCAGGGGTACAGCCTGACATACTGGTTTGCAGGACCGAAAAACACCTGCCTATGGAGGTGAAAAAGAAAATAGCGCAGTTTTGCAACGTTCAGTTAAATTGTGTGATTGAGGCCATGGATGCCGACTCTATTTATGACGTGCCCCTACTCATGAAAAAAGAAAAATTGGACGAGAGGGTAATGACCAAACTGAAGCTTACCTCAAAGTCTAATACTGAACTTGAGCAGTGGAAAGAGTTCTTGGGAAAGCTTAAAAACCCTACCCAAGAAATCCATATTGGCTTGGTCGGTAAATACGTTTCCTTACCGGATGCCTATAAGTCAATCATTGAGTCATTCACTCACGCAGGAGCCAGTTTGGAATGCAAGGTGAATTTAACACTGATTTCCTCTGAAGAGATAAATGAGGATAATGTGGATAAAAAGTTGGGTGAGCTGGACGGTATAGTAGTGGCTCCGGGATTTGGAGAAAGGGGTCTAATTGGGAAGGTCGAAGCTGTTAAATTTGCCCGGGAGCGGCTGATCCCCTTTTTCGGAATATGCCTGGGCCTGCAAATTGCTGTGATAGAGTTTGCCAGAAATGTAATTGGGATGAAAGGGGCGAGTTCTACGGAAATGGATCCCGATACTGAATACCCTGTGATATACCTGATGGAAGGTCAAAAAAATCTGACGCAACTAGGAGGAACCATGCGACTTGGGTCTTATCCTTGTGAATTGACCAAAAACACAAAAGCAAGTGCAGCCTATGGCAAACCCAAAATCAACGAGAGGCATAGGCATCGCTATGAGTTTAACAATAAATACCTTAAGGAGTTTGAACAAAATGGGATGATTGCCTCTGGAAAAAACCCTGAGGGAGGTTTGGTGGAGATCATGGAACTCAAAGATCACCCCTGGTTTTTGGGCACTCAGTTTCATCCCGAATATAAAAGTACTGTGCTCAATCCCCATCCTTTGTTTGTACGTTTTATTAAGGCGGCCATAGACGAAAAACAACAGAAATGATAATGCAAATGAAAACGAGCACGACATAAGCAACATACGGAGGCATGTCCCCCCGATAGCTATCGGGAAGGGGAAGGCTGAGAAAGGCTATCCCGACTTACAGTGCGGGACAAGTTATGACCTCTAAAAGACAATTTTAAACAGATGAAGGGGGCTAGAATCCCCAACATACCTAATAAATAAATTATGGATAAAAATCAAGCGACAGGGCTTTTGCTCTTTGCTGCGGTGATTCTGATTTACTCACTGTTTTTTGCCAGTGGGCCAGAGCCTTTGCCGGAGCGTGATGCCCCTGCCCAGGCCGAGGTGCCAGTCGAGGTTCCCTCAGCAGAAACACCGCCCCTGACTCATGAGCATAGTGATAGTGCGAGAATGGTGCAGCTCCGGGAAAAGTACGGGGTCTTCGCCGCCATTGCGGTGGGAGAGGAGAGTGAGGTGACCTTGGAAAATGAAGACGTAAGAGTGGTCTTTTCCACAAAGGGAGCCGAAATAAAATCAGTGGAATTAAAAGACTTTAAAACCTTTGATGGGAGGCCTTTGGTACTTTTAGAAGAAGACAATGCTGAGATTGCCTTCTCCCTTACTACCCCTTCTGGTGAGGTTTCGTTGAATGACCTTTACTTCAGCGTAGACCAGAGGGATGCAGGAATTGAGGAGGAAAATGCAAAGCAGTTGATTTTTACGGGAAATGCTGGAAATGGCTCTATACAAAGGGTGTACACCCTCCCCTCCAGAGGTTATGAGTTACGCCACAACTTAAAACTTGGCAACCTTTCTGCTGAGCTCACTGATCAGCAGGTTACCATACGGTATGAAAACCGCCTTGCCCGCTTGGAGGAGGATATGGAAGAATCCCGTAGGAAAACCTATATGAATTTTTATACCTCCGATGGTAAATATGATTACCTTACCACTGGAAACTCCGAGGATGAAGCAAGGCCTGATAAATCCCTCCACTGGGTAGCCTATAAACAACGGTTCTTTACCTCAGGAATTATTGCCGATGGAGGTATGCGGGCAAACCTTCTTTTCCAAGATACTGACGAGGATAACGACGAGGTGGTTAAAGTAATGCGGTCTGAGCTTTTACTGCCTATAGCAGCAGAAGGAGCCAATCTGAGGTATTATTTTGGACCCAACAACTATAATGTGCTGCGAAGGGTTGCTCCAGATTTTGACAAAAATGTTGATATGGGGTATTTTTTCGTGAGTTGGGTGAACAAATACATAATTGTTAACCTGTTTCATTTCCTGGAGAGGTACTTCAATAATTATGGGGTAATCATCATATTGATTGTTTTCATCATTAAGCTGTTTTTGTTGCCACTGACTTATAAATCCTATATAGGGATGGCTAAGATGAGGGTGATTAAGCCGGAAATTGACGAACTCAAAGAGAAATATGGGGATGACCCTACAAAAATGCAACAAGAGCAAATGAAGCTGTTCGGTCAGCTGGGCGTAAGCCCCATATCTGGTTGTCTGCCCATGTTGCTGCAAATGCCCTTCTTGTTGGCCATGTTTTTCTTCTTCCCTAACTCCATAGAGTTAAGGCAGGAATCCTTTTTGTGGGCACATGACCTTTCCACCTACGATTCCATCATCAACCTTCCTTTCCATATTCCATTTTATGGAGGGCATGTGAGTTTGTTCACCCTTTTGATGACGGTGTCCCAATTGGCTTATACCCATTTCAACAACCAATTGACGACTGCACAGGGCCCCATGAAGAACATCGGGTACATTATGCCTGTGGTTTTCATGTTTGTATTAAACTCCTTTCCCGCAGCATTAAGTTTCTATTATTTCGTGTCAAATATGGTGACCTTTGGTCAGCAGGCCTTGATCAAGCAATTTGTGGATGATGAAAAGGTGAGGCAAAAGGTGGAGGAGACCAAAGCCAAAAACGCAAATAAGAAAAAATCAAAATTCCAGATGAAGTTAGAAGAGGCAATGAAGGTGGCTGATCAGAAGAAAGACACCAAGAAAAAGAAAAAGAAATAAATTCTCGGTAATTATGTAATAGATGAGGGGGCTGGAATTCCAGCCCTCTTTTTTGTTTATAGGCCATAAATTTCAATATTTGTATAGAGGGTAAGCACGTTACATGCAATCACCAAATAGCATTTTATAGCTTATCCACAAGGGGGTGTGGAAAAGTAACCTTCCAGACTACGGATTTTAATGATATATTTGTGAACCTTTGGACTAAACTGAAACAGCTATGATTGATCTAACCTATTATGGGCACTCTACTTTTCTGTTTGTCATCGATGGGAAGAAGGTATTATTCGACCCTTTTATCACTCCCAACGAATTGGCCAAGAAAGTTGATGTCAAAGCCATAAAACCTGACTATATCCTGGTTACCCATGGTCATGAAGATCATGTGGCGGATGTGCAGGCCATTGCAGAAAAAAGTGGAGCCATGCTGGTTTCCAATTTTGAGGTGGTAAGCTGGTTCCAAGAAAAGGGAATTGAAAATGTGCACCCCATGAACCATGGTGGGAGCAAGACTTTTGATTTTGGAAAAGTAAAGTATGTAAATGCCATACACAGCAGCACGCTTCCAGATGGTGCAGGCGGGGGTAACCCCGGTGGGTTTGTGGTAAAGACCAAGTCTGGTACCTTTTATTATGCCGGCGATACCGCCCTGAACTACGACATGAAACTCATAGGGGAGGAGTTTGACATCAAATTTGCGCTAATGCCCATTGGCGATAACTTCACCATGGGGATAGACGATGCGATAAAAGCCGCGGATTTCGTAGGCACTAATTTAATCATAGGCATGCATTACGACACATTTCCGTACATTGAAATAGACAAAGAAGCAGCTATAGATAAAGCCAAGAAGGCAGACAAAGAATTGAAAATCCTTAAAATAGGAGAGAAAATCACCCTTTAAACAAAGATGGGAAAAATTATAGCGATTGCCAATCAAAAGGGCGGGGTGGGAAAGACCACCACTGCCATGAACCTTGCGGCAAGTTTTGCGGTACTTGAATACAAGACACTGGTGGTAGATGCAGACCCCCAGGCCAATACAACCTCCGGATTGGGGTATGATCCCAAAGAAATCGAAACCAGCATCTACGAATGTATGGTGAATGGGGACAGTATCAAGGACATCGTGATTCACACGGATATTGAAAACCTGGACCTGGTACCCTCTCATATTGATTTGGTGGGTGCTGAGGTGGAGATGGTCAACTTAGACAATCGGGAAGAACGGATGCGGGAAGTAGTGGCCGAGGTAAAGGACGAGTATGATTTCATCATCATTGACTGCTCTCCTTCCCTTGGGCTGATTACCATTAATGCCCTGGTGGCGGCTCAATCCGTGATCATTCCCGTACAGTGCGAGTATTTCGCCCTTGAAGGTTTAGGGAAATTACTAAAAACCATCAATATCATCCAGTCCAGGCTTAACGAGGCATTGAAAATTGAGGGTATATTGTTGACAATGTACGATGTGAGATTAAGGCTTTCCAACCAGGTAGTAGAAGAGGTGCAAATGCATTTCAAAGACATGACCTTTGACACCATCATACCAAGAAACGTGAAATTGAGTGAATCGCCTAGCTTTGGTATGCCCGTGGTTGCTTTTGATGCCACCGGCAAAGGGGCAGTGGCATACCTTAACCTTGCCAATGAAATAGCCACAAAAAACGGCATGGCAAAGGTGAATTGACAATAATTTATGGCAGATAATAAAACAACAAGTCCTAAGAAAAGGAAAGCATTGGGAAGGGGACTAGGTGCCCTCCTTCAAGATTCTCCCCAAAAAAAATCCACCGGGGAGGGTTCGGAGAGTGCACACCCAGTGGCAGGGATTTTTGAAATATCCATTGATGAAATACAAGTAAACCCCTTTCAGCCCCGGGTGAATTTCGATAAAGATGCACTGGGAGAGCTTGCTGAATCCATCAAGGTTCAGGGTATCATTCAGCCTATCACCGTTAGGAGACTCTCTGATAAGGAATATCAGCTCATCAGTGGGGAAAGACGCTACCAGGCCTCGAAGATGGCAGGATTGGAAATGATCCCTGCCTATGTGCGCACGGCTAATGACCAACAAATGTTGGAAATGGCCCTCATCGAAAATATACAAAGGGAAAATTTAAATGCACTTGAAATAGCGCATTCTTATCAGCGTTTGTTAAGTGAATGCAACCTGAAGCAGGAACAACTTGGGGACAGGGTAGGCAAAAACCGAACAACTGTCAACAACTACCTCCGGTTGTTGAAGCTGCCACCTGATATACAGGCAGGTATCAGGGATCAAAGGATTAGCATGGGACATGCCAGGGCATTGGTTAATATTGAAGATGTGGATAAGCAATTGGCCATATTCAACAAGACACTGGAAGAGGAGTTGAGTGTGAGGAAGGTGGAGGCTTTGGTAAAGGACTTAAACAGCCCCAAGGATGATCCCCCAGAGGAAAAAGATAAACCAGGTCTGGATCCGGTAAAAAAATATGAACTGGGGAAACTCCAGCAAAAGCTTGCCTCACATTTTGGCACTAGGGTGTCCCTGAAGGCAGATGGTAAGGACAAGGGCGAGATTAAGATACCTTTTCACTCCACTGATGACCTCAACCGCATTCTGGAAATATTGGATTTGATATAGCCATTAGATATTCCATATGGAAGTAGTCAAATTAATATCACTCTTTCGGTGTAGGGTGGTTTTTATTATTTTATTACTTTTGATGGGTCAAAAGGCATTTTCACAGGTAGAGCCAGATACCACCACTGTGGGGGAAGAACAAGGGGTAGAAGAGGAAGAGGAGCTAAGTGATGAGGAAAGGATCCCTGGATATAAGGATCCTAATAAAGCATTGTTGTATTCTTTGTTAATTCCGGGCGGTGGACAGGTTTATAATGAAAAAGTATGGAAAGTCCCCTTTATTTACGGAGGGATTTTGACCTCCATTTACTTTTTTGAGTTCAACAACCGTCGTTATAAGAGGTTTATCGATGCCCTAGACATTATAAGAGATCCTAACTCCCCTGAACCAAACCCATTTCCTAACCTTAACCAGGATGGAATTATAAGAAATGTAAATTTCTGGAGGAGGAACAGGGATGCGATGTTTTTGGTATTCGGTGCCATATATGCCCTTGGGGTGGCAGATGCCTTTGTGGATGCACACCTTTCGGGATTTGATATTAGTGATGATCTAACCCTAAGACTGGAGCCTTCTATGGAGCCAATTATGGCCAATAGTTCCTCCATGGGGATAGCTTTGAAAATTAGATTTTAAAATGAACGTACTTATACTAGGTTACGGCAAAATGGGCAAAATAATCAGTGAAATCGCTGAGCAACGTGGTCATACCATTGCCGCCAAAATTAATATTGAGAACACCCATGAACTGCAGACCATTAAGCCCTCGGAGGTAGATGTAGCCATAGAGTTTAGCCAGCCCGAATCAGCATTCGGAAACATTAGCTGGTGCATAGAAAGGGGCATTCCGGTAGTGAGCGGAACCACGGGTTGGTTGGATAAACGAGTCGAGGTAGAACGCTTGTGCAAGGAAAGCAATGGCACTTTTTTTTATGCCTCTAATTTCAGCGTGGGAGTGAATATTTTCTTCAAGGTGAACGAGTTTTTGGCCCAACTTATGAAAGACCAATCAGGCTACCGTGTAAGTATGGAAGAGGTGCATCACACCGAAAAAAAGGACGCTCCCAGCGGCACAGCGATTACTCTGGCTGAGGGAGTGGTGGGTCAAATCGGGAGGCTGAAAGAATGGGTGCTGCAGAATGATCAGCCCATCAAGGACTCCCAACTGCCAATCACCGCCAAAAGGATAGATCCTGCACCCGGCACCCATATCATTCGTTATCAATCCGCTATTGACGATATTGAAATCACCCATACCGCCCATAGTAGGAGAGGCTTTGCCGAAGGTGCAGTGCTTGTGGGGGAATGGGTTAAAGACAAAAAAGGCATATTATCTATGGACGACTTCCTGTCCTTCTAATCGATACACGATGAGTACTACTCCAAAGAAAAAGTCAGCAATCAGAGAATGGGCGGATGCCCTTTTATTTGCAGTAATCGCCGCTAGTCTTATTAGGTGGTTGTTGTTGGAACCCTTTACGATCCCTACGGCCTCCATGGAGAAATCTCTCCTTGTTGGGGATTTTTTGTTTGTCAGCAAAATGCATTATGGCACCAGAATTCCAAAAACCATACTTCAGGTGCCTCTTACCCACCAAAAAATATGGGGTACCGATATACCCTCTTATTCAGAAGCAGTTCAATTGCCGTATTATCGACTTCCGGGCTTTTCTAAGATAAAAAGGAATGATGTAGTGGTGTTTAATTTTCCTGAAGAGCATTGGTATCCCGTGGACCTAAAGACCAATTATATTAAAAGAGCAGTGGGGGCTCCTGGAGATGTGTTGGAGATAAAAGACACCCAACTCTACATCAATGGACAAACCGGGGAAAATCCGGAGGAAATGCAGTTTTCCTATGATGTGCTAACCTCCCGGCAGCTCAATGCTGAATTTTTTGACCAATACGGCATAAACCCGGACAGTTATTTCGGGTTTTCTGACAATTCCGGGTATTTGGTCTACGCCACCGAAAAGGTAATAGAAGACCTTAAACAAGCCTCAGTGGTTACCTCTGTGAAGAAGCGAACGAATAAATCCACCCAAGGGGATGGTAATATTTTTCCTGACGGGGCATTCTTCGGCTGGAACAAAGACCATTTCGGCCCTTTGGAGATTCCTGCCGAAGGGTGGACCATACAGCTGGATGAGGACAATATCCGCAAATATGGTTACACCATTGAAAAGTTTGAAAGACTGGATGACGTGAGGATTGAGGGGAATGATTTATATATTGATGGTGAAAAGCAAAGTCAATATACTTTTAGGCAGAATTACTATTTTATGATGGGGGATAACCGGCACGATTCCTTAGATTCCAGGTTTTGGGGCTTTGTGCCCGAAGACCATGTGGTGGGAAAAGCCTGGTTCCTTTGGCTTTCCCTAGAAAAACATAAATCCTTCCTCAACAAGATCAGGTGGAATAGGTTCTTTAAGTCTATTCATTAATGGCCAATTTAGCTGCTACCCTACCATTTAAATACCTCGGTTAATTTTGGTAGGTAAAGGGAATCCACCTGAATAGCAATAGACTAGAGCACCTGAAAATAGGGAATAATACTTGATGTTGGTTTTAATCCTCAAGCAGGTGCTCTCAATCACGATTCGATTCCCCCTTCCAGAACTGGATCTTTTTCCAGTAGGGAATTTCCCTGGGGCTTACATTTTGGTAGGGGTAAAGGCGGTTCCTGGAGAGATTGTTGAAAAACACCGCCAAAATAAACAGGATCGCCACTCCGGTCAACACGGGATTGACGACATAATAATACCCCATTGATTTAATTTCTGTAGAACCTATATTGGCGATCAAGGCTATGGCTCCTCCAGGGGGGTGAAGAGTTTTGGTATATTGCATGGCAAGAATAGCTGAAGCCACTGCCAGGGCGGGTGATAGCCAGGGATAGGCTTCGTAGTAGAGCCATTGGTAGATGGTGACCCCGATAAATGCCGAAATCAGACTTCCAAAAATAAGGTTTCTAGGCTGTGCCAATGGGCTGTTGGTAACCCCAAATAACAATACCGAAGTGGCACCAAATGCCCCAATCAAAAACAAAATATCCGATTCACTTCCCCGAAAGGATACCTGTTGTAAAATGCCAATGGTGGAAAGCCCTAGAAGTGACCCAAAAAAGGCCCACAGATTGTCAGTGGGATTATGACTGGTTTCCCTGTAGACGATGTACCTGGCTTTTCTAAAGCCCCTCTTGATCTTTTTTGCCATTACCTAAAAGCTGCCCAGGCCAGGCTCTGCATTAAAAGCAGCTGAAAAGGTTCCAATGCAAAGACTTCAGGGCCATGGCCAGGTTGAATGTATACACTTCTGGTTTTGGGGGACGGCTCCTGTGCCCAGGCCAATAGGGGCATGCTTTCCGGATGGTCGGTTTTCAATAAAGGGGTTACCTTATTCAAAATTTCTACGTTTCCATAGATTTCATCAAAGAGCATAAAGTCTGAGATCCCTTCCATCACAGGATGATCTGGGGCAATTACTTTGGCATTTAACTTCACCTCGTGCTTATAGTTGGAAGCTTTTGCTCCACTCTCATGGTACCTTCCTCCCATCACGTGTTTGAAAAAGTCCCAACTTTGGTAGGAAACAAGCGAATGATGCAGAAATACAAGCCCAATACCTTCTTCTACCAGGCTTTCAAAACCAGCTTTCTGTTCCTCGCTGATTTCTTGCACCATGTCGTAAAACAGAATCACATCATACTCGGAAGCACGGCTTTCAAGAAAATAATCATTTGCATTTGGGTGTTTTACCTCTGAGATCGTGAAGCCCTCCATATCTTCAAGCATGCCAAAAAAAGCACCTCTGTCAAAATCGTGCCCGCCTGTAAATAACAATACCCGGATTTCATCTTCATTTTGGGCATAGGAGGGAAGGCTGATGAAAAGAATGATCGCTATCAGTAGTAAATTTCTCATTACGCAAAAATAAACAGATTTATTTAGTTTTCCTTAGTGGCTTGCCAAGCCGCCATTTTTTGGATAAGTCCCAACATAGCCGAATGTAGGCGTGTGAGTATGGAAGTAAGCCTTTGCAGACGGTTCATAACGAAATTTATGGCTGGGATTTGAAAGAATTATTGTAAAACCAATCAACAGGATATAAAGACTACTGACAATAGGCTGTCATCTCTGCACCCTACATTTACCTCATCAACTAAATTATGAAATACGATGGAACAAACGAGAAAAACATCCGAGGAAATCATTTGTCCAATTAGTAAAGGACAATTGTTGGAGCATTGTCAAGGGCAGAGGGACTTGACAAGTAGCGTAATAGAAGCCTTTCCTGAAGACAAATTATTTGAATTCAATGTGGGAGGTATGAGGAGTTTTGGGGTAATGTGTATGGAACTATTGGCCGTGTCAGCACCTTCAGCCAAGGGTTTTACCACAGGAGAAAGGGAGGCGTCTGACGAACACTCCCTTGTGGTTCAAGACAAGAAGCATTTATTGGAGGCCTGGGATTTCAATACTTTGGGTTTTAATAAATGGTTTCCCCAGATTTCTGACCCACATTTTCAGGAAGTGATCAAAGCTTTCAATACCTATGAAGGTGAAGTTTGTAGCAGCCTTCTCTAATATGATCGATAATGAGCACCTCCATAGGGGGCAGGGTTATGTTTATCTAAGGGTACTTGGCATTACTCCTCCGGACTTTTGGAAAAGGTGACCTAAGACATTACCGTTTCTTTTTCCAAGGCTTCAAATTGAACCATAAGGGAGCGGGTGATGGGACCCACCCTGCCATCTGCTATGGGTTCATTGTCCAATCGGGTGATGGGTAATATTCTTTTAGTAGTACTGGTAATGAATACCTCATCCGCTTCTTTTATTTCTTCAAGGGTGATGTCCCTTACCTCTACATTTCCAGCGATATCCATGGTATGCCTGCGCGTGATGCCTAATAGGATGTTGGTTCTAGGTGTGGATAGAGTCCCGTTTTTCACCATGAAGACATTACTGCGGCTACTTTCGGAAATGATGCCCTGATGGTGATAGAGCACATCCTCTGCCCCTTCCGCTTTCCAATCCACACTGAGCAGGCAGGGTAGCGTATAATTGGTGGTTTTTATGGTGGGAATGGGCCTTACATAGTCTACTGACAATAACTTCACCCCCTCGGAGTATTTCTTTTCAGAGGGCAATTGAAGCGGCTCGCAGAAAATGAATAAATGGCCATTGGATGGAATAAAGTGGTTTGGCGAAATCCCTCCCGTTAGAAGTATGCGGACCCCTCCTCTTTCATGATCATTCTTTTCTATCAAGGTAGAGATGATCTCAATTATTTCATATTGGTCATAATTAATAGGTAAATGTGCTTTTTGGGCAGATTGGATAAAACGTTTCAGGTACTCCTCTAAAAACAACCCCTTGTAGTTGACCGTACGAAAAAAATCAAAAATGGCATATCCCCTGATTAGGGCGATGTCCAATGGGTGACAGATGGCGTCATTGGAGGAAATAATCCGGTCTTTGGCAAAACAGAAGGGCTTCATGAAGGTTGATTAGTGTAAAGATTATGTAGTTTTGTGTAGCTTAAACACTGCGTAAACTTAATTCAAAAAAGATGAAAATTGAACAGCTCCTTTTGTTTTTTATGATTGGATTGATCCTTTTGTCCTGTGGTGATGGTAATAAAGGAAATGAACAGGATGTGGTAGAAGAAAAGAAAGCCGAGGTGATTGCCATTCATGATGAAGTAATGCCGAAAATGGGGCAGCTTAAAAGCTATCAAAACCAACTCAGCGCCGAAGCCGAGGGGATGGAAGCCCAAGCCGCTGAAGCTTTCATTCAAGCCGCTAGGAAATGTGAAGAGGCCTATGAAGGGATGTTTGTTTGGATGCGTCAATTTGATGCCAGCCTAGAGGGGATGTCTGAAGAGGAATCAGTAGCGTACCTGGAAGAACAAAGGGAAAAAGTCGTGGTGGTCAATGAGGATATAAAAAAAGCGCTTTCAGAGGCGGAATTGCTATTAGAGGAGAAGTGATCGGGTGATCGAGTGATGTAGTGATCGGGTGAATGTTATTGCTCATGTTCCACAGGCACTCCCTTCCGCAAGGATTCGGCTAGAAGCTAGCAGCTTGAGGCTAAAAAATTGGTGATGAAGTGATGGGATGGTCAAGTAAATATCATCACCTATTTTCTACGAGCACTCCCTTTCGCCCGAAACAATTTTCCAGCTATAGGCTTTCCTTATTTTAGATATTCATTAACCTCATCCGCAGTGACCAAAGCTGGCTGTTCACCCCATATGCTGATGACATAAGTAGTGATTTTTGCGATATCCAGCGGCTTAAGCTGAGGATTGGCGGGCATGGGTTGATTGTACTTCATTCCGTTGACCAAAATCTCTCCCTTTACCCCGTAGCGAATGGACCTGGCTATTCTGGGGGCATCATTAGCCGAGTATCCCACATCTTTGAGGGGGGGGATGAGCTGAGCGAGACCGGTGCCCTCTTTTTGATGACAATTGGCGCAGTGCTGCACGTATAATTCCTGGCCTGCAACTGCGTATTGTTTGGTTTTAAGGTCCTTTATGTCTTGAATTCCTTTTTCGTTTTTCTGACTACATGCCCAGGCTATCAGGCAAAAAACAAGGAAATTAGCTGTGGTCAGCCTCATTATCTAAAAGTTTAGGTATGTCCTTTAATAATTTATCCACCTGATCTTCTTTGGTACCGTCATATACACCTCTGATCCTGCCCTTTTGATCCACCAGGACAAATGCTCCACTGTGCAAAAATCCACCTGGTTCATCTTTATCTTCCATGGCAGTGGTGAGGTAGCTGGTTTGTCCAATTTCAAAAACATGTTCCTGCTCCCCGGTAAGAAAATGCCAGGTGCTGGCATCTTCTATGCCCAATCGTGTAGAGTAGTCCTTAAGTAGACTCACCGTATCATGGGTGGGGTCTATCGTGTGGCTCAATATCAAAAAATCGGACTTTTCCTTATAGGCCTCATATACCCTCATCATCTGTGTTTTCATGATAGGGCAAATGGTGGGGCAACTGGTGAAAAAGAAATCGGCCACATAGACTTTGCCCTTCACATCTGCATTGGTGATGGTTTTTCCATCCTGGTTTTGGAAAGAAAAGTTGGCAATGGTGTGATAGACCGTATCCCTCACCAACTTACCTTCTATTTCTTTTTCTTCAGTATGCCGGTTGCCCAAAATGGGCAGTTCTGAATTATTGGTTTTAGGTTCACAGGCAAACAATGCCCAAACAAACACCAAATAAATTGAAAACGATTGTGAAAAGGCCATCAAACTTTTTAATTTTTTAGATAAGACAAGGATGCTCCTTGTTTAGTTCCGCTCCCGTACCTTTTTGTAGACCCTTATTCCCAACATAAGTAAGGCCGCCAGAGCAATAAGTACCAAAATCCCCCAGGCCATATTTACCAGGCTTTTCAGCACAATCAAAAACACGATGGCGAATAAAAGCAATGTGGAAGCCTCATTCCATATTCTGAGCTGGGTACTGGTCCATTTTACTGCTCCTTCCTGGAGTTCTTTAAAAATAACATGGCATTTTAGGTGATAGGCATAAAGCAATACCACAAAACCCAACTTGGCCTGCATAAAGGGGAGCTGCAGGTAACCCCAGCGGTAAAAGAGTACCCAAAAACCAAAAATCAAGGTCAAAACCGCCGAAGGCCATGTGATGATATACCATAGTCTCCGCGCCATCAAGTCTAATTGAGGTTTAAGGATCTCCCTTTCTGCCAAAGGCCTTTCCATGCATTCCACTTGGTAAATGAACAATCTCACGATATAAAACAAGCCTGCAAACCAGGTGACAATAAAAATTATATGTAGTGCTTTTACGTATTCGAAGGCCATTCTCAAATTTTTCTCCTAAATTAATGGTTTAAGGAATAAAGATACCAAAGATATGCGAGGGAATTATCTCTTTTATGCCATTCTTATCATAGTACTCATTCTGCTGGGTTGGATGCTCACCGATACATTCACACAGCCTGGGCTTGGTGAACTGAGTGGGGAATACAGGGAATTGGGAAAATATAGAAACGAGAACAACACGGGTCCGGTGCAGCGCATTTATGCTGTGGAAGCCAAAGAGAGGCAATGGGAAGATATGAGGGCATATGGAAATTTGATGCCTCACACCAAGTATGGCAGGACACAGGTATATTTCTTTGATGCGGGTACTATAAACTTAGGTCAAAGTTTGGTCCCAGACCCTGAAGCCCCTCATTTTTCGGAAGAATTGCAAGGGAAATGCATAGCTAAGTACGAAAAATCACCGATGGGAGAAGTAAGTTTTATTAAGCATCCTTTCCAAAGCAGTTCTTTTGATGAGTAAAAGAAAAAGACCGGATATATCTTCCCTCAAGGAAGGGGTGCTTGCGGGTAATAGGGTAATGCTTAGCAGGGCCATCACCTTGGCAGAAAGTAAACTGGAGACAGATAGGAATTTGGCAGAAAAGCTGATGGATGAACTGATGCCCTACACGGGCAAGAGTTTTAGGTTGGGAGTCACCGGGGTGCCGGGAGTAGGCAAGAGCACTTTCATCACCCGTTTTGGGAAAAAGCTGATTGAAGAAGGTTACAAGTTGGCAATATTGGCCATAGATCCCAGTAGCCCAACCACAGGGGGCAGTATTTTGGGTGATAAAACCCGGATGGGGGACTTGGCCACCCATCCACAGGTATATATTAGGCCTTCTGCTACCGGGGGTACCCTGGGTGGGATCAGTGCCACCACCCGTGAGTGTTCCCTGATCTGCGAGGCAGCAGGTTACGACTTCATTATCATTGAGACAGTTGGGGTCGGGCAATCGGAGGTGGGTGTAAGGCACATGGTGGATGCATTTTTGCTGCTACTTTTACCCGGTTCAGGGGATGAATTGCAAGGGATAAAAAAAGGCATTATGGAAATGGCCGATATTATCGTGGTGAACAAGTCAGATGGGGTAAACGCAACACAGGCAAGAGAAACCAGGCAAGCATATTCCAGGGCCCTGAAATTATTTCCTCCTAAACCCCATAACTTCCCTACCAAGGTGTTAACTTGCTCTTCCCTTTCAGGTCAAGGGACTGGAAAAATATGGAAAGAGCTGAGTGATTTTTGGCGTAATACTCTGGATTCCGGTTACATGAAGCAAGAAAGATCCAGGCAAAGGGTGCTCTGGGCAAAAAGCCATATCAAGGAATTGATGGAATATTACTTTTATGGCCACCCAAGAGTCAAAGAAGAATTGCCGGGATTATTGCTTCAGGTAGAAGATGGAAAACTTTCCTCCTTGTCCGCGGCAAGAAAATTGATAGACATGTTTTTCAATACTTCAATACATGGGTAAGCAAATGATAATAATGCTGTGTTTAGTTTTGTTGGCATGCGAAAATCCTGACTATATATATTTTTTTCATGAGACCATAGAGCAGGACTATGAGTGCTGCGAGGGAGAGCACTGTGCCAGGGTAAGCATGAGTTATCCTAGGTTTAAACCCATTAACCCCACCTTGAGCCGGGTCAATGAACTCATCAGGGAGAAGCTTTTTTCATATTTAGAGGTGGGTGATCCTGAAATGACTCCCTCCGGATGGGGCACTTATGATGAATTTTGTAAGAGCTATAAAGAAATGGTGGGTAATGGTTCGGTAGCTCTGGACTGGGAGCTGGACACTCAAGTAGTTTTGACGCAACAGGGGCAGGAAATTCTGAGTCTGAGGTTTACCCACTACTACTTCACTGGGGGTGCCCACCCCAATACCGTGGTGGACTATCTGATGTTTGATCTGACCGAGCCTGGAAAAATTCTGGAACCTCATACCTTGGTGTTGAATGAGGAGGCCTTACTGGAAAAAGTGGAGCAGTCTTTCAGGGAGTTTCACGAGGTGGAGGATGGCATTAGCCTGGCAGAGGACGGCCGTTTTTTTCTGGATAGAAACTCCTTGTTTCTACCTGCCGCTATGGGTTATGAGGGAGATGAGTGGGTTATGGTATATAACACTTATGAGGTGGCCCCATATGCAATGGGACAGACGGTGCTGAGCTTCCCCATGGATGAGCTGAGGGGGATTGTGAGGGGATGGAGGTGAATCATTTCGTTATAATTTTTTTTTCAAAAGTTGCTATTGATGGCAACTTATTTAAGATGGTAATTTTTACATTTCATTAGGGCTATTAAGTCAGATAATCAATTGAATTCTTAGTTTTTGTGACAGCACGGTATAAATAGTTCTTTTTTATCTAATAATTTGCATCCTCAAATTTTTGTATGCAACCACTCCATATGCTAAAAAGGTTGGAGAATTGCTGCATTTTTTCGAAACATGGAAAAATATATTTCTGATTTATTAATTACTGTATTTATTTGTTCAATAAATATATAGGTTATAATTGATTTTTCAGGTGTTTCAATAAGGTAAATAAGTTTAAAATTTGTTTATGCAAACGTTATTTTGATGAATATTTTAATTTTTAACGTCAATTTTTCATTTTTTTATACGAGTAATTTACTTTTATCGGAAATAGTTTCTTTCGAATTGGTTTAAACAAATTCCCATTTATGCTGTAACAGAAACTTATTGTATTAATTATTAATGTATAATCATTTGATAAAAAAAGCTATGGAAAAGACTTTACATTTTTGCCTGCTTAGGCAAAAGTATTTATCGTACTGTATTCTACTAATGATTTCCTTTAGTATTATTCAAGTTAAAATTGCCCATGCACAAGGTGATAATATAGAAGTAAAAGGAAAAATAGTAGATCAAGAAGGTGTTCCTATACCCGGCGTTACTGTTACCGTTGCTGGCAGAAATATTGGTTCTATTAGTGACCTTGATGGGCAATATAATATTAACGTTCCGGAGAATTCTATTTTAGTGTTCTCTTACATCGGATATAGGACTGTACGGCAAAATATAGGAAATAGAACTGAGGTTGACATCACCTTAGAGGAAGATGCCGAAGTATTAGGAGAAGTGGTAGTAGTAGGATACGGAACCCAACAAAAAAGGGATGTGACCGGTGCAGTCGGCCAGGTAAAAGGGGACGAACTTCGAAATCTTCCTGTGGCCGGGGTTGATAGAGCATTGCAGGGTAGGGCAGCAGGAGTTGCTATAGCTGCCAACAGTGGTTCTCCGGGTTCTGGAACTACTGTAAGGATTAGAGGTACAAGTTCTATTTACGGAAATAATGAACCCCTTTACGTGGTTGATGGCGTGCCATTAGGAGAGAGTGTTGGAGGTATAGAGCAAATCGTGAACCCTACGGATGTGGAGAGCATTGAAATATTGAAGGATGACTCTGCTGCTGCGATCTACGGTTCTCGTGGCGCGAATGGGGTAGTTTTGATAACCACAAGAAAAGGATCCTCAGGAGCACCAAAGATTTTTTTTAATTCGTATTACGGGGTGAAAAATGCATGGAGAAGGCCTGAATTGGCTGATGCAACAGAATTTGCGAGAGTTCATTTGTTGGCCCACCAGAACGGAGGAACCTCTCCAATACCAGCGATTGCAGACAGAAGCCCTGAATCTTGGGGTACAGGCACGGATTGGTGGGATGAAATCAACCAAACGGGAGTGATTCAAAACTATGATTTTTCCTTGATGGGAGGGACTGACAGGTTAAGGTATTCAACCAGTCTGGCCTATTTTTCTGACAAAGGATATATAAAAACCTCTGAATTTGATAGGCTTACCTTTCGGATAAATACCGAGTATGACCTTTCAAATAGAATAAAGTTAGGAAATAATCTTTCCTTGATCCACAATTCGCGCCGAGGAATCAATGAAAATGAAGGAGAAGGAAGTGGTGTAATTGCTTCTGTTTATCAGTTGGATCCAATTTCACCTGTGTACAAGACCAGAGAGCAACTTGAACAAGAGGCCATAACGGAAGGGATTGACCCCAATAACCCCTATAATGTTTATGCCCAATCACTCTACACCAACCGTAATAATTTGGTGGGAAGACTGTCCCGCAATAACGGCACAAATTCAGAAATGAGAATGCTTGGAAATATCTATGCAGAAATCCAGATATTGGATGGCTTGTCCTTTAGAAGTGACCTAGGGCTCCACATGAGATACAATGACTTTAGAAGCTTCGGTCCTCAATATTGGATAGGACCCAATGACCGCCTGGATGAAAGCGTGGTGAACAGGTCCTACACAAGGAATTTAGATGTGGTTTTTGCTAACACATTAAACTATCAAAAATCCTCCCTGAGATGATCATTAAAATCAACCTTGCCTTTTACCGCTTTAAAATTTGAGGTTTGTGCCGTGCTGTTTTCATAGCTGATAAGGAAAAAAATGATCTGGAGTAAAATTAAAGTCTGTTTCATGGGATTTTTCCTCAATTATAACTAATAAATAGATCCTTTTGCAATTTTTCAGGTGTGGGTTGGCGAAATTGAATAAAATAACGTTTGCATAAACCAAGATGTTAGGTTTAAGCCATAGGGATGCTGTGTTGTCTATGGAAAGATTTGCACCTACTTTTACCCAAAGCAGTATAAAATATGCAATGGACAGTCAGAGTTGGACTAAAGGGGGAAGCGCAATCCTGACGGTCAAGGTTTTGCTGCATCTGGAAAAGTAATTTCGGGCATGGGGGTAGTACCCCTCACTCATCAGCAAGTAGATAAAGGTGAGTAACTGTTAATTCCCGTTGAGATTTATAGGGTGGTGATTTGGGACTGATTGGTTTTCTCAAAATCCAGTTTGTTTAGTTTATGATTGCATTAGTTTCATTCTATTTGAGTTCTATAGAAATCAAAATTGGAGCTTTTAGTTATATTGTGTTGCTGAATATAGGTTTCACCAATTAATTTACTTAAAAAAAATAATTCATTTAAATAATGATTATTAAAATAAATGATTAAATTTTGGGAAAAATAGACTAATTAAATTTATTGGGTAGCGGTGTGGGTTAATGAATATTTTTTTAGCTGTAATTAAGTGTTCATGCCAAAGATTTGGATGCAATGTCAACCAAAATACCGATACAGTGCAAGTTTATGCTAATAATTACAATGGCATTCATAGCACTTTTGCCCTGTTTTGCTCAAAGACCTCCTACCAGTGGTCCCAATCCCCCTGAATCTTCTGGAATCTCCCCTATTTTACTTATTGGGGGAGGTGCTGCCATCGGCACTGCTTCTTTGCTTCACTTTAGGTCTAGAAGAGGGGTTAAATTGCCGATTTCTGAGAGACTCCCCACCTATTTATTAAGCCGGAATTACTTGCCTACCATCGATGCCTTGAACCTGATCTACTGGCTGAATCCCGAATTAGACAGTAATGAATATATCAAAGCCACCAAAAAGCTGGTGTTACCAAGCTTTCCAGTGATGGAAGAAAAAACCTCTGATGAAAATGATTTTTTTGAGGTGATGGTAGATTATCAACTCTTAAAAGAAAAGAATGAAGAAATCTACACTACGTATTTAGGATTTTCTCAGTTGGACACAGGAGCCTTGTTTGACTACGGTGTTTCAGATAAGGTACATTCATCAATGCATAAGTTGAAGGAATTGGACCTCATTAAGTTTTTAGAAGATCAAAAAGAAAATATAGTCCTCCAGCAAATTGTGTTTGACTTGCTAATTGCACTAGACGATGTGCTGGAAGAAGTTTCGGAAGTCAAGGATGAACCTGAACAATCAGTGGCATTTATGCAGGCGATCATTGATAATTTATCCGAAATCATCACAGACTTTCGATCCCTGTCTTGGGAGCCAAGTTTGGAAACCGACATGGTGAACGACCCCCATAAGTTATTGGCAAGTGCTTCACAATTCGCGGGAATGGATAGTAGGAGTGAAAGGTCAGGAATCAATGAAATTATGAGAAACCCTAAGTTCAAAGGTTTCGCATTCGCCATTTACAAAAGAAATGAGGACGGTCAAATTATCACCAAAGGCCCTGAGGTTGAAGGGAGATATTTCCTGAAGTACGTAGTGCCTGCCTTAAGGGACATCCCGCAGGCTTATCACTCCCTCAACGGTCCGGCAACTTATGCTACTGGCTTATTTCCCCCGGCAAAGCTGCATATTGCGGTAGAAGATATAAATGGAAGCCAGGTTCAACTTCAAAACCATGTTATTGATTTCAAGACAGTCTTTGAAAACCCCCAATATGGTCGATTTGAAGAATTTACCATTGTACCACTATTTATTCCACAATGATTAAACTACTGCAATATAGGGCGGCTCTTTTGGCCATTTTATTCGGAGTGTTTGGGGGAGCACTATCCCAATTATTGGCCATAGAGGAGATGACCTTATACTATACGGCTTTGGCAGGTATAATCGGTTTAGTGGTTAATCTCTTAGTTTCATTTTTGCTGAAGGGGAGGTGGAACTTGAAGATGAAGAACACCATTAAATTGGTCTGTGTAGGCATGTTTGTGGCATTAATCATCACTTTATTTATGCATACCATGTTTTTCCTTAACGGTACCTTTCCTTACCGGGATTTTGAGGATAATTTCACTTATCACATTAAAGGTGATGAGTACACAGCTGTGGCCAAGAACTTTATGGAGGAAAACCCCCATATAGTTTCAGATGAGGACCTGATCCGCGAGGGTTTTGGTTCTCCTTCGGAGAAGGGGAAAGTATGGACCCAGGCCAGCATCAACAGGAGCTGGCTGAAGTTGCTGAGTAGTTATAGCCTTTTGGTGATATTCTTTGTGGGATTAATTTCTGTACTACTGGAAATATTGATGGGTAAGTATGAGAAAAGCACCTCAAAAAGTATAGAGAAAATACCCACAAAAAAACTGAAGAAAGCTATCCCCTCTCCCCATATAAAATCCTGAGGTTGGACATGACAAAATTGTTACACAGTGGGAGGATTATCAGGGTGAAATTCTCCCGAAACCAGTTCCCGAGTCCCGATTTATTATCGGGGTTGGGGCAGGCTATCCCGACTTACAGTGCGGGACAAGTTCCCGAAACAAGTTCGGGACAGGTAATGACCATTGAAAAGCAAATTATAAACATATGAAATCGAGCCTGTCCTGACGGCAGTCAGGGCATGACGAGCACGTCACACACTGGGAT
>PXCO01000050.1 GCA_003565295.1 Cyclobacteriaceae bacterium | reverse complement strand
GAGGGCGTTACATCCATGGTCGTGGGCTCTAAATCAGAGAATTTCAACCCTTTTTTATTGGAAAAGGAGACCATAGGAAATAGTTCCTGGTATCCATCTTCATAAATACCAACAGCCGTTAAGACCATAATAGTACCTTCAGGTGTAACCGAAAGCCTGGCTTCACGTACGTCGTAGCCCTCCTTCTCCAACAGGCCTACATCTTCCCAATCATTTCCGTCTTTTGAACGCAAAAGCCGTACTTGTCCACTATTATCTGGCATATGGTGGTTCCCTTCTCTGACAGCGGCATAGAAATAGTTCTTGAAGCGAATCAGATCGGGAAAGGCATTATGCGGGGCTTTGTCCCATACCGTTTTAAGGGGTAATTCACCCTGTTGTGCTTGCAAGGGTCCTGCAAAAAAAATTGCAGCGACCAGCACTACATTGGTCATAATTCGTAGTTTTTTCATAAGTTTATAATTGTCTTTCAATGGTCAGATAGCCTGCCCCTGCCTGCCCCGAACTCGTTTCGGGGAACTTGATTCGGGGAACTCGATTCGGGGAATTCACTTCGGGAGAATCTCGCATCTCCCCGATAGCTATCGGGGCATACCAGTGTATGACGTGCTCGTCAGGCTCGATTTCATGGCGTGCGCTCATTCATTTATAAATTCGGGGATAAGCTTATTAACCTTTTCCCTCACTTTTGGTATCTCTTGATTGGGAATGCTGCGGTAAGGCCAGCGTACCCTCGTAGTTATTGGCCCCCATCCTCCTACCGCTGCCAGAAATTTATCCAATGCCGTATTGGAATACCCCTTATTAATTATGAAAGGCAGTATGGCTTCTTCAAAAAACCCAATAATTCGTTTTTCCAAGACCAAAGCACTCTTGAGGTCAATCATCATATTTTCGTACCAACGTTGGGCAGCAATGGGATTAAGGCAAGCAAGGTTTGAATAGGAACCTTGGGCGCCATGAGAAATCCCCGTGGCTAATCGATGTCCGGGAACAAACACTGCTATTTTTTCAATGACTCCTTCCATTTCCTTATACCATTGGCTATCCCCTCCGGCAACTTTACAACCTACAATGGGCATCCCTTCAGAAACTAGCCTCTCCCATTGCCGTGGGTTCAACACCTGTTTTGCATGAGGAGGATTATAAAGCACCAATCCAACAGGGCTAGCATACGCTGCCATTTTTTCCAAAAAGTCAATAACTTCTCTGAAATCCAGTGGCATCCAATCTGGTAAAATAACTTGAACAGCCGAAGGTTTCAATGCCTTTACCCTTTCTAATCTCTCCAATGAGATCTGTGGACTCATGTGGCTACAGCCTATCTGAAAGGGCATACTGGCTCCCTCACACTTTTCGGCAAGCAGTTGACTTATCCGGTCAAATTCGTTCTCATTCTGATTGTAAAACTCTCCAGCTGTGCCATTGGAATAAATTCCCGAAACTTTGCTGGCTAGCAAATAATCGATTTCTTCAGATAAAGCTGCAAAATCGATAGAATTGTCTGCCGAAACGGGAACCATCAAAGTGGCCCAAACTCCCGATATTTCCTTTGCTAATAGTGGATTCACCGAACTTGGGAAAGTGGTAATTTCCAAATCACTGTGCCCATATGGTAACGCTGATGTGTTGGTATACCCCTGGAGTAGTACAGGGTCATGATGTTGCCATTGTCCAACTGTACGCTGGTTGGATACCCACAATCCTGTCCAAAATCCAGGTCATCAATGATGATCAGCTCTTCTCCCCAGGTTCTTCCCTTATCCAAACTGACCCTGACAGCCACCCCACGTTGACCCACCTTTCTGTTTCCATAGGTCAATAATAGCCTCCCATCCTGAAGAGAGGTGATATGACCAGGGTGTTGGCTATCATCCGTGAGATTTCCGGTCATCGTCCAACTTTTACCGTCATCCTCACTTTCAAACAGGTCCATGGCCTGACCAGCCCTCCACCTTCTGGCAGCTGCTACCCAATGCCCATTTCCATTGTGATAAAAGGCCGTTTCATTATGTCCCCCTGTAAATTCCGAGGGTCCTTCGGCATCACTGATAAACGACAACCACTGCCAAGACTTACCATCATCTTCGCTTTTGAACATGGAAACCTTATTCACTTCCTTATCGAGGGACTGCGCATAGGCCAGTACCCTTAGAGATCCATCTGCTGCTGGAAGTACGTCTCCAAAAGGAATGAATTCGGTCATTCCTGGCTGAGCTTCTGGAAAACCGGATTTATTGATATCCCAGCTTTTCCCGCCATCTTTGGATATGGATACCCAAGGACGCAAAACTGCCACTAGGTCCATCAAATCGGTCTGGCCAGATCCAGGCTTTAAAGACCATCCAGAGGCCACAACCAACATATCCCCATTTGAGGTTGCCCCGGCTGCCACGTTCATGCGATTAGTCTGAGGATCATTTGGTGTAGGTTTACCTTTCAATTCCCAAAATTTACCATCGTCCGTTGAGGCATAGCAGGCAACCTCTCCTTCCATACGAGCATGGCTGGGATGGTTAAAGATGGTTGCTATTCGGGTACCGTCAGGAAGCGTGGTTAAATTCGGCCAGGCGCAAACGTTGTCTATGGAAATGAAACGGTCGATTATTTGTGCCTTTTTAATCTTAATATCCGGAGGTAGGGATTCTTCCTGGCCACCAATATTATTAAAAGGTGTTTTACCAACCATACCGAGTAATATGGATAAACCCACTATTATCGGCATATATCTTATCACTTTACTCATTTTGTTCATTTATTTTATCTACTAATCTAAAGGTTTAGTATCCAGGATTCTGTTCTACCATTGGTTCTTGGCTCAATACGGTTATAGAAATTGGGAACAGCATTAGATGATCCTCTCCGGCCCTATTTTGAAGTGACGGAACCAATTCAAACGCCTTATCGAAACGCACCAAATCCCACCACCTTTTTCCCTCATGGGCAAGTTCAAAAAGCCTTTCTTGGAGGATGGCATCATCATTTTGTTCTATTCCTTGGCTTACAAATACATTTTCAGCAAAATCTTCCCCGAAGGCTCTTTCCCTGATTCTATTGATTTCTTCAGAGGGATCTTGACCCAAAGCATTTTTTGCTTCAGCTTTCATCAGGAGTACATCAGCATACCTGTAAAGGATAGGATCGCTTAAAAAGACTCTGTTACCTCCAATAATTGTTCCTTGAAATTTCTGTTGAATGTTTGTTAAATATGTCCTTCCGCCCTCCTCGTCAATGGTGTGAATTTCGAAAAAGGTTGCATCCCTTCGAGAATCCTCCGTTTTAAATTGGTTTCGAACCAATTCCGAAGTTACCATAAGCCCTTGTCCATTCACAGGAGTAATTCTATCCCTGGTTTCTTGATCAATATTGCTGGGTACTGCATCAGTGATGATCCACATGAACCACAAATAGTTACCAGGTTCTAAATCCTGGTGTCTAATACTCATTAGTATTTCCTTATTGCCTTTGTTTTCAAATTCGAAAACATCTTTAAATTCAGTCAACAAATCTACATCGGCCTGGTCTACATCATTTAATGCTGTTAAAGCTGTATTTAAATCATCGCTCCCCCCGCCTAATCTTTTTGCTGTCCAGAGATACACATCCCCCTTCAATGCATTTACCGCTGGTTTAGACCATACTCCCCTTCCCAACTCAAAATTATTATTGGGGAAAAGCTGAAGCGCCTTTTCAATATCCTGCTTGATAAGTTGAAAAACCTCTGTTTGTGGAGACCTTCCCCTTTGCGTCACATCTGCTCCGAAACCTTCTATTGGTTCATCCCGAATTATCAGGTCTCCCCAAGTTTTGGTCATCACAAAGTATATAAATGCCCGCATTGAATGCGCTTGTGCTAGGACCACGTTTTTTCTCTGTTCAGAGGAAAATGATATTCCAGGAACGTATTTTAGAATAAGGTTTGCAGAATTAATAATTCTGTAATAACTACTCCAATCGGGATGTCCAGGAGTATCTGCATTCATTTCATTTCTGTGTAGTATAAATGTTCCCTCCCCATAAAGTCCGGGAGATAAAATTTCACTTCTATGTTCTCCTACTTGGTGAAGTGCCTGGGAAATATTCCTCAACTCCACATACATCCCTATAAGTGCACCTTCGGCATCTTCCTGAGTATTCCAAAACGAATCCGTTGTTATTACGCTGGTTGGATCAACATTTAAATGCTCAGTACAGGATCCAATAAAGATCATACATATTAAAGCAACGCTTTTTATTTGTTTATTTTTCATGGTCTCAGCTGTTTAAATCAAAATGTAATATTTGCCCCAAAGATGATATTTCTTGGCAACGCATATCTACCATTATCCCTTCCTCCTTCTTCCGGGTTCAACCCACTATAGGTAGTAAAATAATGGAGATTATTTCCGGTAACATTTAACCGTATCCGGCTTACACCAAGCCTATCCGTGATTTGCGATGGTACGCTGTAGCTAAATGTCAGTTCCCTGACACATAAAAAATCCCCTGGCTCGTACCATACAGAGTTGCCAGAAGTAACTGTTCCATTGAAATTATTTCGTTGTATCCTTTCCCCTCCCCAGTAGAATCTGGAATACTGGGCAATATCGCCTTGTTCTTTCCAAGAGTTATCTACATAGTTCTGTGTCATATTATTGTCACCAATTAAATTGGTGTCCATAAACATTTGGGCCCAATTAAAGATTGTATGCCCTGTGGTGTAATCCATCCTTATATATAGATCAAAATTCTTATAAGTGATTGAATTCGTAATTCCGCCTGTCCAAACCGGGAATTCTTGGCCCATATAAACTTGATCTCTGCTATCTATTATCCCATTTCCATCCAAATCTAGCCATTGGGTATCACCCCCATATTTTGTTCTGTCTGAGGACACTATCCACATATCGGTAGGGGCATTAGCCGCTTCTTCATCCGTTGGATAGATTGCCACCTGTTTGCGGCTGTACATTTCTCCCAATCGCCCACCTTCTTGCAGTCCACCTTTCCAGACATAATCCTCAGATGATGGATCCCAAACTAAGACTCCACCAACCCTATTATTTTCCACATTATTTGGAGGAAGGCTAAGAATTTTGTTTCGAACTTTAGAAGCATTGAATGAAATATTCCATTGGACAGGATAGCGTGGAGGCAGGACCTGAGCACTTACTTCGATTTCAAAACCTCTATTCTCCAAGCTTCCTAAATTGGTCAAAACACTACTAAAACCCGTTGATTGAGGTAGGGGCAGGCTGGTAATTAAATTGTCCGTAACTCTCCTATATATATCTACAATAAAGTTGATACGGTTATCAAATAAGCTAAAGTCGGCACCAATATCCACCGTTCGTGATTGCTCCCATTGCAAATCAGGATTGGGTATGACTGTATTTTGAATAGCGGATAATCCGGCGTATCGGTTACCTACGCCATATGCACCTTGAGCGGCAAAATCCCCAAGACCACCTATATTTCCATTTTCGCCATAACTAGCTCGTATTTTCAATCGAAGCAAATTTTCCGGTATTGCATTTTGCCAAAACTCCTCCCTGTGGAGATTCCAGCCAGCAGATATGCCCGGGAAAAATCCCCATTTATTAGCCGCCCCCAAGTTGGATGCACCATCATATCTCATATTAAGAGAGAAGAGGTATTTTTGATCAAAGTCATAATTGACTCGTCCAAAATACCCTAAAATAACCTGGTCAGTAATCGTACTGTTAACAGACGTCGGTTCACTTGCTGCGTTTAAGGTAGGAACCAAATCGGTAGAAGCCCCCCTTCCTGCTGCATTTAAAGTGGATATATTTCTGTCGAAATAAGCGAAACCTGCTTTTGCATTAAGATTATGACTGCTTCCAAAAGTTTTAACATATGAAAATACGAGGTCTGCCTGATTCTGTCGCCATTGGTAATTGGATGCACTTGCATTTCTAGCGTCTATAAAATTTAGCGGTCCAGAAAATATCCCGGGCTGAAAATTTAACCCGTTATTGTTCACATTGTACATGGATAACTGGGGATCAAATGACAAACCAGGCAAAATGTCCCATTGCCCCCCAATGGTCAAAGTGGTTTTTTCCGAACTGCTCTCATTTACCCTATTGGTCAAAGAATATATTGGATTAGCATATCCTGTTCGAGAACCGGGTGCCATTGTTCCATCTTCAAAATAAATTTTTGCGGTAGGAGGTAAACTGGCATTACGGTAAAAAGTATTGGCAGTTGATTCACCAGTGGTATTTGAATTTGAAAAAGTATAAAGTACTCTGCCAAAGAACCTTAAATTGTCTTTAACTTGGATATCCCCATTTAAATTAAAGGTTAACCTGTCATATTCTGTTGTCACCACAGTACCTTTGTTGGTGAGATAACCTAAACCTGCATTAAATGTGGCCATCTCAGTACCTCCTTGAACCCCCACATAGTTATTGTGTGAAACTCCTGTCTGGTAAATCAGAGATTGGATGTCATTGTCCTGAAAAATAAGTGTTCTCGATGGATCTACAGGATCAGGCATGCTTTCCCACCCGTCATTTAATTTATGTTCGTTTTCAGGTGAAAGATACTGGGTGGTGAAAGCAGTTGTATTTGTTAGATCATTTCCTGTACCAAAACCATTTGGCAAGCCCAACCTTGCCGTCTCATCAGGAAACTTATCTGGCCTAATATGACCGGACCTGTGCATGGTAATGTAGTCCCTTGCATTTGCCATGTCATAAATCCTACCTGGATCTGAAAAGGTGAGATCATACCTGTAGGTGATTCTTGTTTGCCCAGCCTTGCCTGATTTTGTGGTTATTATGACCACACCGTTAGAACCTCTAGCACCATAAATTGAAGTAGATGCCGCATCCTTCAACACTTGCATGGATTCTATGTCATCTGCCGAAATATCGTTCATGTCTGGTCGAATTACACCATCTATAATATACAATGGTGCTGCACCATCAGGATCATTAATCGATGTCCCCCCTCTCACAATTACTCTGGGGGCTGCACCTGGCTGACCAGACGTGCTTTGCACTCGAACACCTGATACGGAACCTTGCAATGCGGAGGCTGCGTTAGGGAATGGAACGGACTCCAATACTTTGTCATCGACTTTTGTAACAGAAGTAGTCAATACCTCTCTGGACATTTCCCCAAAACCAATCACGACTATCTCATCCATCTCTGAAAGACTGGCCTCCATCTCAATATCTATCTGGGTACTATTCCCCACATTCATCT
>PXCO01000245.1 GCA_003565295.1 Cyclobacteriaceae bacterium | reverse complement strand
TTCAGGCTTGCTGGCCAATTCCTTTTTTATACTTTCCAAAGTGGAATCAGGGGCAAACCCGCCCAAAACCCAGTGGGCCAAGGATCTCTCACAGGTTCTTTTTTCACCGTCTTCACCTACCCAGGGTAGGTTTATGATAAGCAGTTTTTCCTCTGGAGAGTAAAATTGCGCTTCCACCCTTTTTGCGAGTTGGTCGGATAGGGAAATCATTTCTTTATTAAGGGCTGCTTCACCAAATTCGGCAGCCAAAGGTGCCAATGCCTGTTTTAGCATACTGGCCACATACAGGTTATAGGCACATTGTTTGTCCCTATTGACTTTATAGCTATCGGTATCCATCCAAACGGCGTTCATACCCAGATTTTCCACCGGAAGGAGTGAATTTCCTTCAAGTGACCTTTTGATCAACCCATAAAACCTCAGCAACCTCGGAAAAACCTCCTCAAAATCCTCCTTTTTCCCCGTATATAGATAATGATGCCAGCAATCAAAGCAAAATCCCACGCTATGGTCTAGTAGAACCCCCCATGGGGTCAGGCCAAGTTGTCGTTGTGGCATTCTGTTGAGACGGTCATAGGCAGGCCAACTGTCCATGAAGAAATCCCCTAAGGTTAATCCTTGACTAAAAGTGTCCACAAATCTAAATGGCAGCCTGCTTTCACCAAACCCTGTATGAAGAGCATGGAGCATGTGCCCAATGTCCCCACTATATTGCTGTCTTTCCCTACCCACACAATCCACAATGGTTTCGTGGCTATTGTTCCAAACGGTGTTTACACAGGCCTTAAGCAAGGTGTTGAGCCCTTCATGAGAGCTTTCCACTTGGGGTTGGTAGGGAAAATCATATACCCTCCTTTTCAGACCAATATTAGTGATGCTAATAGGTTTATTGGTATAATGTATGTGCAATTGAACCCACTTTACACTCTCGAAATCAAAGGTCATTAGTTTGTTATCCCCCTCTTTACAGATAAACCGCGTCCAAGAATTGAAATTGTTGTTGATAAGGGGTGGCCCACCCTCCTTAAGTAATCGGTGGCTTTGCTGAACCATTAGTTCTATATTTGTGCCTTCTTCTGCTTCTATGGTGAAATAAGGCCAGCCAATGGCCTGTTCATTGAGCTCAAAGGAGATTACAAGTCCTTGACTCTCACCTTTGGGAGGATCAAACGTCCATCTATCATTTTTTGGGTCGAAAACCTTGAGGACTTTCCCTGCTTGAAAGGCATTGGCGGTTTTAAAATCAAAATACTCCTCAATAGGGACTTTCCAGTCGACATAATGAGCTTCTTTTATGGTAAAGGAATCCATGGTTTTTTCCAGCAAAAGGGGCACGCTGCGTTTTCGCAGCTGGGTCTGTATGTCTCCGCCACTGTCATACAGATAATCCGAAATCGACGAGCTTAGGGCAGTGCTATTTCCTTCTTTGGAAAAAAGTGCTGCCTTGTGCCAGGTATTGTCTTCTTTAAAACCGGGTTTGTCCCATCCACGGGGATAATTCCGGTTGTCAAAGACTTCCTGCAGTGACCTCAAATACCATCTTTTGTATTTTCCCGCAGGCCAACTCCTGGCATTTTGTACAGACCAATTCCCATCGCTCACCACATGTTCAATATCACCATCTTGGTATTCAATGTCCAGTTTAAAAATAAAACCCGCTTTGCCCGTGGGCCATGCCCCATCTCCAAAGCCAAAATAGACTACGGTGGCTGCCAGTACGTTTTCCCCCACTTGCAACCCATCATTAAGGTCTATGGGATCCGCTTCCGAGAATCTTGGGTCAGATGGCGCCGGCCCAAATTGGATGTGTTTTCCGTTTAGCATGAGCAGATACCGGCTTTCACCCAATATCCATCCTTTGGCTAATTTGACCTCCTTTTTTATGGATACAGTTTTCCGGAAATGAAAAAAAGAATTGGGCAAAATCCTTTCTGCAGGATACCATATCCATCGGGCCGGAGTGAGGTTTAATTCTCTTCTTATAGGAAAGGTAAAAGGCTTAGGGGCAAGCACTTTCCCGAATTCTTTTGATTTTGAAGGTATAAGTGAGGAATGGGCTGCAGAATGAGGGATCAGTGAAACTACCCCTGCAGAAGATATCCACCCCAAAAAGCCCCTTCTACTTAGCTTACTGGTCTGATTTTTAGCCATATTAGGGGCAATTTATTGAGAAATGCCTCTTATATCAATGATTCACAGGTTTTTCAAACTCGAGCGGTACTATCTACTTGACCTTTAGTTTATTATTTTCGATAAACCATTCCAAGGCCTGCTTTGCTGCCTCTTTCACAGGGCTTCTTTGGTAATCAAACACCTCTAATGCCCTTTGCCCCTCATAATAATTGTCTCTCCCTAAAATTTTGGCGTTGGTGAGGTTAAACTCCGCTTTCTTTCCCTTAAAAAACTGGGTGATGCCAGCGGCGGCATAAAAAATGATTTTAGGAATGGGAACAAGTCGCTTTTTAATGTTGGTAAGATCATTCAGTATTTCGAAGAATTCCTGATAGGTAAGGTTTTCACCCGTCACCAACAGCTTTTCCCCTTTAAGGGGTGAATGCAATGCCTTCACACACACTTCGGCCACATCTTTCACATCCACAAAGTTTTTACCTCCCGGAGGTACTGCAACAGTATTGCCCCTTGCCCAGAAATGAATCAATCTACCCGAACTGGGTTTGCTGTCGTAAGGGCCTATCATAAAAGTAGGACTGATGATCAGGGCATCAAGTTCCTGATATTCCACTTGTTCCAAGATATATTGCTCTGCAATAAATTTGCTGTTTACATAGGAGGAGCCTAAATGAAAGGAATCAAAATCATCCAGTTCCACCCCGGGATTATCCTTTGATCCGGGGGCGATGGTACCTGCCGTACCCACATAGATAAACTTTTTAATCCCGTATTTTAGGCTTAATTCTACCAGGTTTTCCGTTCCTTTTACATTGATTTGATCAAAAACAGCATAATCATTACTTGGGTGACTATGGATGGAAGCTGCGTGGATGACCGCATCGCAATCATTTAAGGCCAATGCCAAACTTTCTTTATCCTCTAAGGTGCCATAAGCGAAAGAAATGGGCAACCCCTCCAATGTTTCCACATTAGTGGTCTCTCTTACTAAGGCGACAGGAAAATGCCCTTTTTCCAATAACACGCTTACGATGTGCCTTCCCAATAGGCCAGCGGCCCCTGTTACTAATACCCTCATGCCGTGGTGGTGGAACTTTTTGCTGATTCTTGTATTTGATTCTCTTTCAATTCATTTTTCACACTTTGGGTCATAGCGGATTTTACGAATTTTTTAGGAAATAGCTTCATAAACCAAAACCACACCTTGTTTCCAAAACCTGGGATGATCACCGCTTTACCCTTAAACATGCTTTCAAGGCAAATCTTTGCAATTTCTGAAGTGTTAAGTAAACAAAACCTGGCTTTGGCACCTTGCTTAATGATACGTTTACAGCTACTCGATGTTGTTAGCATTGGCCCGGGATGGGCGGTGGAAAATTGAATGTTTGAAGATTTGAATTCTTCCCTAAGCCCCATCGTAAGCGATAGTAGGAAGGCTTTGCTGGCAGGGTAAACTGTCTTATAGCCAATTGGAGAGAATGCCGCCATGCTACAGATATTCAAAACATAGCTGTTTTTCGCCTTTTTTAATGCAGGCATTACTAAACGGGTCAAAACAGCAGCGGTGCGGACATTTAACTTTATGAGATTTTCTAAATAGGATAGTGGAGAGGTATCGTATTCAGCCGTACCCCCTGCTCCGGCATTATTGATCAATAATTCCAATGAACCATTTTTATTGACGGTATGTGCAAGATGGTAAACCTGTTGCTCATCAGTTAAGTCCATTTCAATGGCTTCGGTTTTCACCTTATAATGATAACTTATTTGATCAGCCAAATAGGGCAAATTAGAATGGGGTAATGCTACCAGGTAAAGATCAAAACCTTTTTTGGCACATAGGATGGCCAATTCTCTACCAAGACCTTTGCTAGCACCTGTGATGAGAGCGGTTTTTGAAATAGCGTCTTTTTGACTCATATGAATATGTTAAAATTTAGATACCTACCACAAGGGGCATAAAAAATGAACCTCCCGAAAAGGTACAATTTTCTTGCCACCTTTACGGGGATTTGTACATATTGACCAAAGTCACGAAATCCCTACAGACATGCCTTTAACCCTGAAACCATAGGAGTAGGGGTTATTTGGTATTTTTCTTGAATTTTACTGGAGTGGAAACAATAGTCTTCTTCGAGTTGGTAACGAAGCTCTTTGATTTCCCTTAGTTGGGGTATAAACAGACCTAAGGCTTGAACCAGAAATGGAGACAGCACCTGTATAGCGTTTGGCTGATTTAATTCAGCACTCAAAAAATCAACGATTTCCTGGCCTGTGGGGAAGCTGGGGTCTGTGGGCAAGTGCCATATTTGATCCCAGGCATCGCCCTGCTGTGCCAGAAAGGCAGTGGTTTTGGCTGCATCCGGGATGTACGTAAATGAATGTTTTTTGTCCTTGTTATAGAGCCACTGTGGTTTTTTGCCGGCTTTGATTCTATTGATCACGGTTTCATTAAGGAAACTCTGCCGGGCATTTGGCCCATAAAAATCGGCAGATCTTAGGATCATGGCCCTAAGTTTACCTTTTTCCACGGCTTCCATCACTGCGCGTGCTATCTGTGCTCTTACCTTACCCTTTTCACTTTTTGGTGCCATAGGGGTGTTTTCCCTTAAATTGCCAACCATGGCGGGGTCATAGGCGTACATATTGTCAAAAAAAACCAACTTGACCTTATGGTTGATACATGCCTGGATGACATTTTTCATGATCAGCGGCCATTGAGCTTTCCATGTTTTAGTGGAATAGGGCACCCCAGCTACCAAATAGGCCGTGTCTGTGCCAATCATCATTTCGTTTACTTGTTCTGAATGGAGCAAATTCGCCGGGTATAAATTGTCGTCCGGATTGATTTTAAAGGGTTTTCTGCTGACCAGTCTTATGTAGCGGGATGGGCCATGTAAATGTTTGGCCAGTTCCATACCAATATTCCCGGTGGCACCTAAAAGGGTGTGTGTTTCCATATTTTGTTACAATATACCCTTTATGAGAATATTTTATGGCATAGGGGATTGTATTCTCCCTAAAGTTTTTTGATGTGGCCGGGGATATGGAAATAAATGTAATATGCTATGGTGCTGAAAGGTTTGATCAGGTGTGAGTTAAGGGTGATGAATTTTGAGCTGTGGGTGGAGAGTTGTGAATCCAATCCAAAAGTTGGGTAGAAGTCAAAATTAATTCGTAAAATGGAAATTAATTGACTCATCAACCAAAAAGCCAATTGCTAAATATATGCGTGTAGAATATGCCAAGTTACGGTCAGTATTTGCCTCCGTACTGGTTTCAAGGGGATTTGAAGCAACAAAGGCTGACCAATGTGCAGGGTTATTTGCCGATGCAAGCCTGGACGGGGTGGCCTCACATGGTTTGAACCGGTTTCCGGAGTTTATCAGGCTGGTGGAAGCCGGAATAGTAAATCCTAAAGCGGAGCCTAGCCTGGACTTTTCATTGCCCATTTTTGAGCGGTGGAACGGAAACTTAGGCCCCGGGCCTATAAATGCCGCTTTTGCCATGGACAGGGCCATAGGGATGGCCAAGGTCCAGGGAATGGGAGCGGTGGCTCTACGCCGTACCAATCACTGGAAAAGAGGAGGGAATTTTGGATGGCAGGCAGCAAAGCAGGGATGCATAGCCCTTTGTTTCACCAATACCTTGCCCAATATGCCGGCATGGGGAGCTAGGGAGCCAAAATTGGGCAATAACCCACTGGTAGTTGCCATTCCCAAAAAACCGGAACCTCTGGTATTGGATATGGCCATGACCCAGTTTGCCTATGGGAAAATGCAGGCATTCTTAAGACAAGGAAAGGGTTTACCCTATGTGGGTGGCTTTGACCAAGAGGGCGAATTGACCAAGGATCCAGGGCCTATCCTGGCTTATAACCTGGCAATGCCCATGGGTATGTGGAAAGGGGCAGGCCTGGCAATGATGCTTGACCTTATTGCCGCTCTGCTATCAGGGGGCCTGACAACCCATGAGATTGGGCAATTGGAGGAGGAGCATGCCATTTCCCAATTTTTCCTTTGCCTTTATCCCCCAAAATTAGGGCTTGGGGAAAGGATAATAGAAGATAGAATAACTGCTTGGATAGAGGACCTCAAAAGCGGGGCAACTTTCTCAGGGGAACCCTCTTTGTATCCAGGTGAACAATCCCTAAGCAATAGGGAGCAAAATTTGCAAAAAGGGGTACCAGTGGAAGATCAGATTTGGGAGCAGGTTTTGGCTATGGTTGGGGAAGAATAAGGAATGTCAGAAATCATTGGTTTTTTGCAACATAAAAAAATCAGATAATTTCCCCATATCAATAGTAAAAATATCGGATGAATTATCAGTTTTTATTTTTGATATGAGGAGAAAACTATTTTCAATCCTGTTGAACCACCTTCCTAAGAAAGAAATTACGATTGTAACAGGAGCAAGACAATCTGGGAAATCCACACTTTTACGTGACCTGGAATTGCATTGTACCCTAACTCGCTTCCCCGCACTTCGAAATTTGTAATTTCGAGGACAGATAAGGCGGATTTGTAATCCGCTAAAAGGCATGATAGGATAAAACCCTGCATTATGGGGCCTGGCTCTGTTTGGTTAACTATTTTGCTCTTTAATGCTTAGGATTCTTCCACTTTTCAATTATTCGATTTTTCGTTTTGTTTCTGGGGGTTGCAAATTCCATTAATCTGGGTTGGGAATTGCAAATCCCGGACATCGCCGAATTCCAAACAGCTTCCCTAATTACGTTCCTCCTCGTGGATAGGACCGGATTTTTCCCTAAGGGGGGTGCCTTTCTCCCCTGCCAAAACTGCCTTAACTTCACTGATAATGGAAAGAGCGATTTCCTCGGGTGCCTCGGCCCCCAGGTTTAAGCCTGCAGGGCCATACAGCTTATCTTTGTCCTCTTCTGAAAGTTTTTTCCCTGATTTTTCCAAATTTTCTACCATTTTGAGCAGCTTTTTCTTCGGCCCCAGTATCCCCACATAGGGGATGCTGATGGGCAACAGGTCTTTCAGCACCTGGAGCTCATAATTGAAATTATGGGTCATCAAGATCATGGCTGTCCTTTTATCCAGTTTCAATGCATCTACCACCTTTTCCGACTCCATCACCTTGATGGTATTCAAATGAGGGAATCTATTGGTGTTGGCGTGGTTTTCCCTTCCATCGATTAGGGTGACTTCCCAGCCCAAAACATTGGCCATTTGGGTGAGGGGGATAGCGTCGTTTCCAGCCCCCACCACCACAAAATGTAAAGGGGCTTCTATTAGCTCCAAAAATACTTGCTGATGTTCCAGTGGGGCAATCCAGGATTTTTTCTCCGCAAATACCCGATCTGCCATAGAAGTCAGCCGCTGGGAAAACCCAGTAGGAAGTGCATTGGAATTTATGAACGCTTGGCTTGATTTCAGCCAGCAGGTCCCCACTTGGGGTTTACGCTGCTGATTCAGGTCAAAAAATGTGGCCAATACCTTCGGTTCCCTATCCTCTAAACAGGCCTTTAGCAGTGTTATTGGGTGATGCTCCTGATGGGGGTCAATGGGTTCTATAAGGATATGGATGATCCCGTTACAGCCCAGGCCCACGCCAAACTTGGCGTCATCCTCATCGGTGGTGTCATAGGTAACCACCATGGATTGCTTTTTCAACATCACCAACTGGGCTTTTTTCAAGGCATCTCCCTCCAAACAGCCACCGCTGATCGCTCCTGTAAGTACCCCGTTTTCGGTGACCAGCATGCGGGCCCCGGGTCTGCGATAGGAAGAACCCACCACTTTGACAACAGTGGCCAGAGCGGTCTGCTCACCATTTTTTTCCGCCTCCTCAAAGGCCTGTATGATCGCTTTGATTTCCTTCATGGTTCCCTTATTGGTGAAAATATACTAAAGGATAGGCTTCTTTTGCCCCATAGGTATCCCCTGTTTCTGGCAAGGAGATGAACCCATCGGCAATGCCCAAATGGATCAAATCACCTGAGCCGGAATGCTGAACCGGAGTGGCAAGCAGTTCCCCTTCCACCACCGATAAGGTCACCAATTGGTGCAGGGTCATCGGTTTTTTGAAAGAGAGCCCGCTCGTTAATTTGGCTGTGGCGAAGGAAGGCTTCATGCCTAAGGACTGTTGGAGCAATGGCTTGAAATAAGTATGAAAACAGATCAGGGTGGAAGCCGGGTTCCCCGGAAACCCAAATACCAAGGAGTCACCCCCCTGCCCAAACATAAAAGGTTTACCGGGCTTTTGGGCCACCCCGTGTACTTTTTTGACCATACCCAAATCTTCCAATACCTCTGGTAAGTAATCAAACTTGCCTTTGGAAACTGCCCCTGAGAACATGAGTACCTGGTACTTCCCCAATACTTTGGCAAGTTCCTTTTTTAAGGCCTCTTTTTCGTCCGGAATATGGATGCTATCTGCTTTTATCCCTAACGCATGTAGTGCGGCCACCAGCATAGGGGAATTGGAGTTCCGTATTTGATGGGGCAGGGGAGTTTCTTCGATGGGTATCAATTCGTCTCCCGTCGCGCAAACCACCACCGTGGGCGGAAGGACTACTTCTACACGGGATATGCCTACTGCAGCCATTACACCTACCGTTCCAGGAGTGATTTTTTCACCTTTGGCAATTAAAATATCACCCTGTTTGGCATCCGAGCCTTTAAGGTGTACATTATGATTGGGCTCCACCTCTCCTTCAATTTGGATGGTTGCGGTTTGGTTCTCAATTTTAATCCATTCGTAGGGGATAATGCAATCGGTGTTTTTCGGTAAGACCGCCCCAGTCATCACTTCCAGGCATTGATCCGGTTGATCCAGGGAAAGCTGGGCTTGTCCCGCTGCCTGAATGCCGGCGATTTTAAAAGATTGTTGGGAGTTGAGCCGATCCGCCTGAAGCGCCACACCATCCATGGTTACCCTGTTGAAAGGAGGTGAATCCCGGTCTGCAAGTACATTTTGGGCCAGAATATGTCCTGCCGCCTCTGTGATGGGAAGGGTGGCCACTTCCAGGTTTAGGGAATGGGAAAGAATGAGGTCTTTTGCTGCTTTTACACTGATCATGTTTCGCTGGTTTGTTTGGCTACCTGTTTCCAGCGGCCATAGCCGCCTTCCAGGTTGATTAATTCAAGTTCGGGGTGCAGGCTTTTTAAATATTGAATGGCCTTTTGACTTCTCCCTCCCATTTGGCACATCAGCACCCATGGCCTGTCCTTTGGGAGTTCCGGGAGTTTCCCCTGAATTTGGGACAATGGCAATGAAATGGCATTGGGAAGATGGCCGGCCTTGAATTCAGGTGCTTCTCTCACGTCGATGAGCACGTGTTCCCTTTCCCAGGCCATCCACTCCTCTACACTTATTTTTTGCGGGAGGGAGACTTCGCAGCTGGGCACCTCATAATGTTCGGCCAAACCACTCAATCGTGTGTACTTGGGATTGGGTTTTAACTTGATCTTATATTGGGATTGGGTAAGCAAGTCTATGACCAGCAGTTGCCCGGACAGGGGCTTGCCTAATCCGCTAATGACTTTTATGGCTTCCAGGGCTTGCAATGAACCAATTATCCCTGGCACAATTCCCAAAACTCCCGCCTCATTACAATCGGGCACCTCACCTGGGCCCGGTGGATTGGGGTACAGGCAGCGGTAGGTGGGGCCGCCTTTGTGGTTAAATACGCTTACATGCCCCTCAAAAAATTGCAGGGCACCATATACAAATGGTTTTCCCAAAAGTACACAGGCATCATTGATCAGGTACCGGGTGGCAAAATTGTCTGTGGCATCCACTACCAAATCGTAGCCTTCGATGATGGAAAGGGCATTGTTTTTTTCCAGGAAATGGGGGTAAACGTTTAGATTTAGGTCGGGGTTTTGTCGGGTGAGCTTGGTTTTACAGATTTCCACCTTCAACTTACCTATATCCGGCTGGGCGTAAAGCACCTGCCTGTGGAGATTGGTGAGGTCTACACGGTCCCCATCCACAAGGCCTATGGTTCCGATTCCCATACTGGTGAGGTACTGAAGCACGGGTATCCCCAGCCCTCCTGCACCTACCACCAATACTTTTGCTTTTTTGAATTTATCCTGTCCTTCCTGTCCAAATTCGGGAACTTGAATTTGTCTGAGGTATCTGTTCATTTTTGATGTATTCAAGGTTTAGCCTCCTAAAAAGGTCATGGAGGATTTTGGTTTTGATGCCTGCAGTTTTTCTGCCTGAAACCCGTCCTTTTCCTTTTGTGACACCACATTGTGAATGGTTTCCTTTAATTCCTGTTTGTCAGCGCCCGCCCGGAGTATGTCCCGGAGGTTTGCCCTTGGGGGGCCATAGAGGCAAGTTCTCATTTCCCCGGTTGCAGAGAGCCTGATGCGGTTGCAAGTACCACAGAAGGTGCGGCTATAGGAGGGGATAATCCCAAAACTGCCCTTATACCCTTTTATCATGTAATTTGTAGAGGTGCTGTTTTTCTCGTCCAATAATTTTTCTATACGGTCGTAATGCTCGGCAATGTAGGCATAAATGGCATTATGATTCCATTTTGGAGGTTCAAAGGTGCCCTTTCCATTAAAAGGCATCTCTTCAAGAAACCGTACAGAAAGGGGATAGCTTTTGGTAAGCTCCACGAAAGGAAGGATATCCTGGATGTTTTTCTCTTCCGCGAGCACACAGTTAAGTTTCACCTCAAACCCCTTTTGCAGTAATGCCATAATGCAATCAAAAACCTCTTCGAACTTGTCCCTACGGGTCATTTCAAAAAAGCGGTCCTTATCCAGGGAATCCAGTGAAATGTTGATGTTGGTGATGCCAAGCCTCAGCAATTCATCCATTTTCTCCTCTCCCAGCGTGCCATTGCTGGTAACTGTGATTTTTCTGAGCTGGGAGATGGCACTGAGTTGGCCCAAAAATTCCATTATTCCTTTTCGCACAAAGGGTTCACCTCCGGTGATCCGCACTTTTCGTACTCCCATCTCGCAGAAAATCCCTGTAAGATAGGTGAGTTCCTCATAGGTCAACAGTTCTTTCCTTGGTACAAATTCCACACCTTCCTCGGGCATGCAATAGTAACAGCGGAAGTTACACCTATCAGTGACTGATAACCTGAGGTAATCCAATGTGCGGCCGTAGGGATCTATAAGTGTTGGAAGCGATGATGCTTGGTTGTTCATATTGGTTGTTTTAGGGATGGGCATTTACCCAAACGGTTTGATCTTCGAAATGCTCTTTCTTCCAAATGGGGACAGATTTTTTCAGTTCGTCGATAAGGAACCTACAGGACGCAAAGGAGTCGGAACGGTGAGCGGCGGAGGTTCCGATCACCACCACTGCTTCCCCTATTTTTTTCTCTCCCAGGGCATGGATCATCACCAATTTTTTGATGGGCCATTTCCTTTTTGCCTCTTCGGCCAATTTTTCCATCTCCTTTATGGCCATAGGTTCATATCCCTCAAAATCCAGTTGGGTGACCCCGGATTTTCCGGGGGTATGGTTACGCACGGTACCAATAAAGAGGTTGACTCCTCCTGCTTCCTCATGTTGAAGAGCTGCATAGGCCTCGTTTAGGTCGATATGGTGTACCAGTTTGATCATTCTTTCAGGGTCATCCACCGCTTACCGGAGGGATTAGGGCGATTTCGTTATCAGCAATCAGGATATCCCCATCTTCTGCGTAGCTATGGTCAACAGCCACTGCAAGGGCCTTCAAGGTCTTGATTTCCGGATATTCCCTGTAGAGCCATTCTTTAAGGTCTTTTACAGTCTGAATGGAAAGCTCCTGTGGCACACAGAGGTTATCTGTGCCTACAATGTCCCTGGTGATTCCAAATAATCTTATGTTCATATTTAGTTAGGCGGCCTAATTTTTGATCCTCAAATTTAAAATTAAAGAATATCCCGGATTAGACCATGCTATCGCTTTGATTTTACAGGCATGGATGTGATTCCTTTGAAATTTCAACATTATTTTTTGTGTTCCTGTTCATTCATCTCCATTTGTCACTTAACTCAACCTCGATATCGTCACCTTTGGGCCAGGAACTGTGAGTGATCGATGGACAAATTTTTTTTTTTAAAAAGTTTCCAAATACCGGTATCATTTGATGAAAAGTGCCCTTTGTATTTATAAAGGCATTATCTATTTTGAAAGATCAGGTATACCATATTTTCGCTAAGCTTGTTTCGGATCCGGAGTTTAATAGTTGGGTAAGATCCAAGGGTGATGAAAGAACCGTTTTCTGGGAAAACTGGGCAAGGGGTTATGCTGAGCGGCAAGAGGCGATGATCAATGCATTGGATTTTCTTCAACGGATACAATTCAGAGAAGCGGCATTGCAGGATCGGGAAAAAGAGGAAATGTTGGAAATGATTCTTAAGGATAAGCCGGACAACTCTTCAGGGGCTTCCCAAACCAAAATTCATTGGATGTTCACCCAATGGTTTAAGGTGGCTGCCATACTCTTTTTAAGTCTTTTTGGAGGGTATACCTTAGATAAAGTGCTACCTGAGACACCGATGGTCGAGGAAGCAACAAGCGACCGGGTTTTTCACACCTTGTATAACCCAAAAGGACGAAGATCGGAAATCAAACTACCAGATGGTAGCAGGGTGCACTTGAGTCATCACTCCGAATTGGTTTTCCCTCAGCGTTTTTTTGGGGGAAAGCGTGAAGTGATGCTGAAAGGGGAGGCATTTTTTGATGTGGTGCGGAATGACACTCTTCCATTTATCGTCAAAGTGCAGGGATTTGACATTAGGGTGCTGGGCACCAGTTTCAACGTGAAGTCAAAAGCCAATGAATATCAGTCTGTGGTTTCTTTAGTCACAGGTAAGGTAAATGTAGATGTGAATGGGGGAGAAGCAGCATTGGATCTCAATCCCGGGGAACAAGTAAGCCTTGATTTGATCAAAAGTGAGGTTAATATATCCAATTTCAATGTGGAGAAGGTCATTGGCTGGAAGGACGGGATTATTCATTTCAGGGATGCGGGGATGGATGATTTCATTGAAAAAATGGAAGAGTGGTTTGGGGTGAACTTCCAAGTTTTCGGAAGACCGTCCAAGGATTGGAAAATCAACGCAAAATACCAAGGGGAGACCTTGGAGGAGATTTTACTGGGGCTCCAATATGTATACGCTATAGAATTTAAAATAAATGGAAAAAAAGTATGGATGAAAATCAATGAATCGGAATAACAACACCAAAACTATTACATATCGACAAAACTAATTTCAATTAACAACCCAAGATCATGGAAAAATCTTTACAATTCCATCGCAGGAGTGCATGGGTAATCACAATCTTCCTATGGTTGATTGCCCTTCCTCCTTTACTGAGCAGCGCACAGGGCACCAATGCCTTGGCAATTGCAAGCACCCGGAGCCCGCAAAGTGTCTCGGAGACTCCCATGAACCAGTTTTTGTCCATCAAGGTACAGGAAATAGGCACCAAGGAGCTTTTCAAAAGTATTGAGGGCAAGACAGGGATGAAATTCGTATATGATAAATCGGACATCCAGCAAGACCTTCGATTTACCATTGATGAAAGCTGGATATCCCTTTACGACTTACTTTATCTGGTTTCTTCTCAATCTTCTTACCGGTTCAAGCAGGTAAACAATGCCATTAATGTGAAATTACAAAAGGCTGAGTCTGAAAAGAAGGTGGAAATGGTGTTGGATATTACTGTAAAAGGGAAAGTCACCGACCTCAATCAACTACCCCTCCCAGGTGTCTCCGTACTGGTGGAGGGAACCACACAGGGAACAGTAACGGATCTGGACGGCAATTACTCCTTAGATGCCCCGGAGACCGGTTTTCTGGTGTTTTCCTTTATCGGGTTCCAAACCCAGCGGGTGGCGGTGGGCAACCGTAGTGAGATCAATATCACCATGGAGGAAGATGTGGCGGGGTTGGATGAAGTGGTGGTCACCGCCCTGGGCATCAAGCGGGAGGCCAAAAGCTTGGGATATGCCACCTCCACGGTGGGGCAGGAAGAGATGACCATCAACCGTACCCCCAACTTCATGAATGCTTTGCAGGGCAAAATGGCAGGAGTAAATATCACTCCTTTAGGGTCAGGCCCTGCAGGAACCAGTAAAATCAGGATTCGCGGACAGTCTTCATTCGGTGGCAATAATTCACCCCTCATCGTAGTGGATGGGGTACCCATAGACAACACTAACTTTGGAGCCAGAGGGGATTTTTCAGAAAGGGGAAGCAATCGGACCTCGGATAGCGGTGACGGATTAAATAGTATCAACCCCGATAATATTGAATCCATGACCGTGCTTAAAGGCGGTGCGGCATCTGCCCTTTATGGTGCCCGTGCAAAGGACGGAGTGATCATGATTACGACCAAAAATAAAGGTGAGGGCAAGGGGATTAGCCTGGAATTCAATAGCAATTTCACCCATGACACTCCTTTGGACTACAGGGATTATCAGTTTGAATACGGTCAGGGTGAAAACGGTGTTCGTCCCACAAGCCCCTTCCCTACCTCCGGGGTATGGAGCTTTGGGGAACGGTTTCAGCCGGGCATGACACATATTCTTTTTGATAATATAGAGGTGCCCTATGAACCACAGCCAAACCAGTTTAAGGAGTTTTACCGAAATGGTTTTACATGGACAAACTCTTTTACGTTGGCTAATTCAGGTGAAAACGGAGGGTTCAACTTAATGGTTTCCAATATGGACAACCAGGTAGTACTCCCCAACTCCGATTTTAACCGGCAAACCATCAATTTGGGTTTTACCCAGACTTTTGCCAAAAAGCTGACGGTATCCGGTAACATTAACTACGCTAAGGAAAGAAGGAACAACCCTCCCAATATCGCCGAACAGGATTATAGCCCGGTGATTATTTACACCCTGGCCAACTCCATGCCCATGAATATTTTAAGGGATCATGCTGAAGACCCGGATGGCAATGAAAACGTTTGGTCCAGGTTTACCAATAGAACCAATCCCTATTTCGCCTTGAAGCGCTTCGACCATATTGATAGGGACCGGGTCTTTGGAAATATAACCGCTAGGTACCAATTCGCAGATTGGCTATTCTTGCAGGGAAGAGTGGGGCAAGATTTCTTCGCCCGGGAGCAAGAATATAACCTTCCCCATGGCACCCAACGGCAAGTTCCCGCTCCTCCTGGTTTTGTTAATGGACAATATGTCCAAGACGCAAGTACCGTAAGGGAGCTCAACGCTGACTTTTTGATGGGGGCCAACAAAAGTTTTGGGGATTTCGCCGTTGACCTTAACCTGGGGGGGAATCAGATGTACAGGCGCCTGAGCAGGCATAATGTTTTTGTTCAGGATTTTTTCAGTAGAGACCTTTACACTATTGGCAATAGCAGGCTAAGGGATCCCATTTATCAGTTTTCAGAGCTTCAGGTGAATTCTCTCTATGCAGCTTCTGAGATTTCCTACAAAGAGTTCCTATATATCAATGGAACAGTGAGGAATGATTGGTTTTCCACCCTTTCTGCGGCCAACCGCAGCATACTCTATCCCTCCATTACAGGTAGTTTTGTTTTTTCCCAGGCATTTGGAGCTACTTTACCCGAATGGATTTCCTTTGGAAAAATAAGGGCCGCCTACTCCGAGGTGGGTAGTGACACGGACGTTCAGCCTTATTCCAATAACCTGTTTTATAATATCAATGCCCAACAATTCCCGAATTCCAATGGGGTGCCGCAACCTTTGGGAAGTATAGCTGGATCGGTGGTACCCAATGACAACCTTCGCCCCATGCGGGTGCAAGAAAGGGAGTTTGGACTGGAAATGGCTTTGTTCGAAAATAGGATAGGCTTTGAGGTGACCTATTATCATAAATTATCCTCTGACCAAATATTGCAAGCCCAACTTTCTGATGCCACTGGTTTCCTGTCCCAGTTGATCAATGTGGGGCAGTCTAAAAATGAGGGGGTTGAAATGGCTCTAAATTTAGCACCTGTCACCACGAATAACTTTAGATGGTCAGCCAGCCTCAACGCCGCCTATAATATTACCGAGGTCCTGGACTTGGGTGAGGATGTGAGCGACAATAGCATTACCGTGGGTTTTGCAGATTTCCATGGGGAATTAAGGCATGTGGTAGGAAAACCCATGGCACAGTTGTACGGTTTTGATGTGCTCAAGGACGATCAAGGAAGGGTGGTCCACGATGCGGGTAATGGTAGGCCGCTTCGGACTCCGGAGCAGGTTTCATTTGGTAGTGCTATCCCATTATGGGTAGGAGGTATCACCAATAGCTTTGATTATAAAGGGGTACAGTTTTCCTTTTTGGTGGATTTTAAGCTAGGCCATAGGATGATTTCCGGCACCCATATTAATGCTTGGAGGCATGGACTGGACAAAGGCACCTTGCCGGGTAGAGAGGAGGGGTTCATCATCGGTGAAGGGGTAAACCCCAATGGAGAAATCAATACTACTCCTTCTGAAGTCCAGGCTTATTATGAGGCAGTACGATCTTTAAGGCTATCCGGATTATCTGTGTTTAATGCAGGTTTATGGCAATTGAGGCAAATGTCACTGGGGTATGATTTTACCAAGGTATTGCCCAGCAACTTCCCAGTCCGGGGATTAAAATTGAATGCTGTTGCCAATAACGTGGCAGTATTAAAAAAATGGGTGCCTCATATCCACCCTGATCAGTTCGGTTTTCCCTCTGATAACCTCATGGGTTTGGAGGCGACCGGCTTGCCTATTACGCGCAGTATAGGATTTAATCTAAACGTAAGGTTTTAACAGAAACCCAACATAATCATGAAATCACTTATCCGCTTAATATTAGTGTCCGGCATCATCTTATGGTCCGGATGTGACGAAGGGTTTGATGAAATGAACATCAATCCCAATGCATTAACGTCCATTGAGCCCGTATTCCAACTCAATACGGCCATGGTGGCCACGGCTCCTGTATATGGAAACCTGAGTTATGAAACTACAATTGTGAAACAAATGATCACCCCGTTTAGTGGGGTAGGGGCAGCCGGAAATTTCAATATAGATAACAGGAATGTGGCAGCCGGCAATTGGCAACGGGGCTACAGGCAGAATGTCAAGAACTTAGAGGATGCCTTGGCCAGAGCCCAAAACAGACCTGAGCTCCAGAATCTTATTCAATTGATAAGAATATGGAGGGCTTACTCCTATATGGTTTTGACCGATACTTATGGGGATGTACCCTATTCGCAGGCAGGTAGAGTGTTCAGGGAAGGAATTACCAACCCCGTCTATGATCCACAAGAACAAATCTATGATAATATCTTGAGAGAATTGGAAGAAGCCACTGTCGCAATTAACCCTGCGGGCCCTCCGGTGCCAAGTGAAGTGCTTTACTCCGGTGACCTGAACAGGTGGAAGCGTTTGGGTAATTCATTGATGCTGAGAGCGGCCATGCGGCTTTCCAAAGTAAACCCCACCAAGGCGGCAGACTATGTGGGCAGGGCCGTAAATGGTGGAGTGATGAGCTCAAACGATGACAACGCCATAATCCGTCATAATGCTGATTTCCAAAACCAGATCGGTGCCTCTCTAAATGGTGGGCAATCGGCCTTTTTCTATTTGGCCGAAGATTTTGTGAGGTTCCTCCAGGATAATGGAGACCCAAGATTGGAGGCCATAGCAGTGAGGTACGTTGGGGCAAGCTCAGGTGCGCAGCAAGGGGAAGCCAGGGCAGATAGAAGTTCCGAAGTACAAATTGGAATGCCTTTAGGTTATGATAACACTACGGTTTCAGCCGCCGTTCAGGAATTTGGTTTGGCGTCTCTTTGGGATTTCAGTCAATTGGACAGAACCAGGATGGCCAACCCTCAAGCGCCCAGTTTCTTGGTGACCTATGGTCAAACGCTGTTGTTGATGGCCGAAGCCGCACACAGAAATTGGATTCAGGGAAATGTGGCAGAACTCTATTCGGCGGGTATCCGGGCACATATGGAACAGTTAGCCTATTACGGGTCAAATACCGAGATTGATCCGGCCCGTATAACAGAATATATTACCGCCAACCCTCTGGAAGCTGGAAGAGAAATGGAGTTGATCAACACCCAATATTGGGTAGCAACTTTCCTTAACGGGCCTGAAACCTGGGCTAACTTTAGAAGGACAGGGTATCCGGAACTTAGCCCAAACCCTTATCCTGGCAGTGACCTCATTCATGAAGATTTCATCAGGCGACTGAGCTATACTGATGCCGAAATCAACGTAAATGCAGCCAATGTGCAGGAGGCCATCAGTCGACAGGGACCGAATATCATGGATACAAGGGTTTGGTGGGATGTTGAATAGTTATTTGCCAATAAATTGCCTATTTTAATCGCAAATACTATTCACCTGTAAACCCGAAATAAATGAAAGGATTAAAAAAGCGAATCCTCAACGGAGAAACACTTTTTGGATGTTGGTTAAACCTGGGCAGTCCCGTGACCGCGGAGATCGTGGGTCTGTCCGGGTTTGACTGGGTGTTGTTGGATTTGGAACATGGCGCTGGGGAGCCCAAGGATATTCTCCATCAACTTCAAGCCCTGCAGCATACTGCCGCTGCACCGGTGGTAAGAGTGGAAAGTGTTGCCAAAGAACGTATCCACAGGGTATTGGACGTGGGAGCAGAAGGCGTGATGTGCCCACGCATCAAAACGGTGGAGGACGCCAGGAATGCCGTCTCCGGCATGCATTATCCCCCCAAGGGGGTAAGGGGCGTGGCCAAGATGGTGAGGGCTACCGGCTTTGGTAAACACTTTGACACCTATGTTAAGGATGCCCAGGAAAATATCTTGGGCATCATTCAGATAGAAACCATAGAAGCATTGAACCACCTGGACGACATTGCGAAATTAGGTGGAGTGGATGTCCTTTTCATAGGGCCGGCAGACCTGACCATGGCCTTAGGCATATACGGGCAGTTGGACCATCCCAAGTTTAAAGAGGCGGTAAACCGCATCACTTCGGCAGCCCGTAAGGCGGGTAAGGCCACAGGCATACTGCTATTTAACCCAGAAGAGTACCCTACCTATCAGGCCATGGGCATTCAGTTGATTGCTTGTGGTTCTGATGCCACTTTCGTGGCGAATGGTGCAGGCTCAATGGTCAAACAACTCAATGAAATGAAAACTGCAAACCAGCCTTAATTCCCTTCTTATGTTGGAAGATCCATTTGTAATTCTAGGGGTAGGAATGGTCATTGTGGTGGGAGGGATAATTTGGCTACGCTTAAACCCCTTCCTTGCCCTCTTAATAGCGGCCTTGGTGGTGGCTTGGATGACACCCTTAACCTCTATTGAGGCTTTTGCGCTGTCGAAGGGTTTTTCCCCCGATGCCGCCAGGGACTTGGCCGGTAAGGCCATAGGGGAGCGTGTGGCTCTGGCTTTTGGCAACACTGCGGGCCAAATTGGCATACTCATCGCCATGGCGGCAGTCATTGGCAAATGCATGTTGGTAAGTGGGGCAGCAGAACGCATCGTTCGCTCCATCTTAGGCATAACAGGGGAAAAAAAGGCCCCTCTTGCCTTTTTGAGCAGTAGTTTCTTTCTTGGAATACCTGTGTTTTTTGACACTGTCTTTTACCTGATGATTCCCCTGGCCAAGGCTATGGCCATGCGATTGAAAAAGAGCTACCTGCTTTTGGTGCTTTGTGTGACAGCAGGGGCAGCAATGGCCAATTCCCTGGTGCCCCCGACCCCCGGCCCCCTCTTTCTGATTGTGGAGATGAATATTCCCATAGGAATGATGATGGTTGGAGGCTTTTTGGTAGGGTTGGTGACCATCCTTGTGGGGTATTTGTTTGCGGCTTGGGCCAATAAAAAGTGGGAGATCCCCTTGAGGGATTCCCTGGATGCACCCCTCAAAGAGATTCAACGGCTAGCAGAGAAGAGCTCCTCACAACTTCCTTCTATGGGGCTAGCAGTGTCACCCATAGTCATACCCCTGTTCTTGATCAGCATAAAGGCAGCAATGGACACTTTTTTTGTTGATCTTGTAAATGATCCAGACCCCATTCTATTGGTGGAACTCATTAATTTCTTTGGAGAAAAAAACCTGGCCTTAATACTGGGTGGACTCGCTGCCCTGGCTACGGTGGTTTATCAGAAAGTGGGGGAAAAGGACGAGATAGCAAAGGCCGTACAGGGGGCTATCACCAGTGCCGGTGTGATTATCTTGATTACCGCAGCAGGTGGGGCCTTTGGGGCTATGCTACAGCAAACCGGTATCAGCCTAAGAATAGCTGCGCTTACCTCGGATTATCAGATGGCTTTGATTCCCCTGGCCTTTTTTATTACTGCCTTGGTCCGTACTGCGCAGGGCTCTGCCACCGTTGCTATGATTACTGCATCAGGAATATTGGCGGGGATGTCACAGGCCAATTTGGAATACCATCAACTATATCTGGGTCTTTCCATTGCCTGTGGCTCCAAATTGGTGCCTTGGATGAACGACTCGGGATTCTGGATTGTGTGCAAAATGAGCAATTTGACAGAAAAAGAAGCTTTAAAGACCTTCTCCCCTTTGCTTACCATCATGGGTTTTACAGGGTTGCTGGTCATTTTGATAGCCGCCAAAATCTTTCCGCTTGCCTGACCAATTTTGCAAAAATTAGAAATTTCACTTAACTTAAAATCTGACATGAAAACCCAATTCGACCAAAGGTCAAAAAACAGCGAAAGCCCAAGGAGGAAATTCCTCAAAACATTGTCCACTGGATCCTTAGGAGCAGTGGCGTTAGGCACCTCCTATTCATGTGCCCCCGATTCTCCCAGCCAGGAAAAAGAAGCGGCCAGGCAGCCCAAAAAGGTACTCATGAAAGTAGGCTGCCAATCCGGAGGCACTACGGATGAGAATTTGGCCTTCAAAGCAAGGCATGGGGTATACCATATTGACGGGGGCATGCCAAAGATGATCCCCGGAAAGGGGTGGGACCTGGACGATTCCCTCGCCAAAAGAGAGGCCTGTGAAAAATACGGCATCAAACTGGAGGCTTATCACCTGCCTTTAACCTCTGCCGGCATAGACCGGGTGGCCGTCCCTAATATAATGTTGGGCAAGAGCCCCGAGCGGGACAGGGAGATTGAGATGATACAGCAGATGATAGAGGTATCTGCAAAAACCGGTGTACACCTCCTCAACTATAACACCACTATCTTACCTGTGCTTAGGACAGAGCGAACCATAGACCCCAAAAGGGGAAATGTCTCCTATAGTACATGGAATTATGAAGAGGCCTTAAAAGTAGAACAGCCCCTTACCGTAGCTGGGAATGTGGACGTGGATGAGATATTTGAGCGGATCACTTACCTCCTGGACAGAATACTTCCTGTGGCCGAGGAATATAAGGTGAAATTGGGAAATCACATCGCCGACCCTCCCGCACCCGTGGGGTTCAGGGGAATAACCCGGTGGAACAGTCCGGATGTATTTGAAGGCATTAAACGGTTTGCCCAGTTATATGACAGCCCTTACCATGGTTTTAACCTATGCGTGGGGTCGGTAGCAGAGGGGCTTAAGGATCCGGCAAACGAAATATTTCCCATTCTGGAATGGATTGGAAACCGCAAGCAGATATTCAATATTCACCTGAGAAACATCAAAGGGGGATGGAATAATTTTCAGGAGGTCTATCCCGACAACGGGGACATGAATTTCTACAAGGTGGTAAAAACCCTTAGGGACCTGGAATATGATGGTATGGTGATGCCAGACCACGTGCCCCATCATCCCTCGGAGGGATCAAACCTTCAGGCCTTTTCCTTTGCATATGGCTATATCATTGCCATGCTGCAGGCGGTAGGTTCAGAGGCCTGATACGAGAAAATAAGCAGCTAAACTAAATTTTTGAACCATAAACCATATAACATGAAGAAAGTAGGATTTATTGGATTAGGTATAATGGGGAAACCCATGGCGCTGAACTTGATGGATGCAGGGTATTCCCTGGTGATTTTGGATAAAAACAAAGCCGCCGGGGACTTGACCCATAAAGGTGCCGAAGCCTTTTCCACTCCTAAGGAAGTAGCCGCTCATTCGGATATTGTCATCACCATGTTGCCGGATTCTCCGGAGGTCAAAGAGGTAGTCCTGGGTAAGGATGGCGTTCTTGAGGGGATAAAAGAGGGTACGGTCTTTATAGACATGTCCACCATTGCCCCTTCCACGGCCAGAGAAGTATATGCGGCGCTTAAGGAAAAAAAGGTGGACGCCCTGGATGCCCCTGTTTCCGGCGGACAGGTCGGTGCAGAAACGGGCAACTTGTCCATTATGGTGGGAGGAAGTCAAAATGCCTTTGATACGGCAAAGCCGTTGTTTGACGTGATGGGAAAAAGTGCGGTGTTGATTGGTGATGCCGGCGCAGGGCAAATGACCAAAGCCTGCAACCAGATGATCGTGGGCATGACCATACAGGCCGTGGCTGAGTCCTTTACCTTGGCCAAAAAGGCCGGGGTTAATCTGGAAAAAATGAGGGAAGCACTTTTGGGCGGCTTTGCTCATAGCCGAATCCTGGACTTACACGGTCAGCGCATCATAGAGCGCAACTTTGAGCCTGGCTTTAAAATCAAGTTACATCGTAAAGACATGAATATTGCCTTGGAAGCAGGAAGGGAATTTTCAGTTCCCCTCTACGGGTCAGCATTGGTTGCCAGTCATATGGACGCCCTTTTGGCATCCGGAAAAGGCGAAAAAGACCATTCTTCCATAGCGCTCCTTATGGAGGAGTTATCCAAGGTGGAATAGTAACATCCCCCTAAGCGAAATGACCATTCCCCCTATTGATTTAGGTAATAGGAGGAATGGTTTACTTATTTTAAACGTTTTCTTTTATCCTTTATCTGATCATGCATCTATTCCCTAAATTTTCCTCTCCCGGCAGCGTGGGTCCATTTATCAAGGAGATGAATATTACGCCTATTGCCATTACAGACCCCCCTCTGCTAAATGCAGCCGGATTACATGCTCCTTATGCACTAAGGACGATTGTGGAATTGATCACCGATGACGGGATATCTGGCATCAGTGAAATTCCAGGCAATGAGCAAACCAATGAGGCACTGAAGGCTACCCAACACCTTATTGTGGGTAAGGACCCCTTTCAGTTGGGGGAACTGCAGCAAGCGCTTGAAGCTCATTTTGGAACCGAATCGGCCCATGAAAGAGGGGATACGCCCTGGGATCAGCGAAAACTGGTACATGTGTTCTCGGCACTGGAGGTGGCTTGTCTGGATATTATAGGAAAAATATGCAATAGGCCGGTGGTGGATTTGCTGGGCGGAAGGATGCGGGATGCGGTGCCCTTTGCCGCTTACCTTTTTTATAAATATGAAGGCGCCGGGGGTGTGCTGGGCAGTGGAAAAGATCCTGCGGCAAAGGGATGGGCTGCGGCCAGACAGGAAGAGGCCGTGGATCCCAAAGGTATTGTTGCCCAGGCAGAGGCCATGTGCAAGGCATACGGTTTTAAATCCATTAAGTTGAAGGGGGGGGCATTTGAGCCTAGACTGGAAACGGATACCATGCTGGCCCTTTATCAGGAATTTGGCGGGGAATATCCCTTGAGGTTCGACCCCAATGCCATTTGGAAACCGGAAACTGCATTCACCTATGGGAAGGAAATGGAAGGTATTCTGGAATACCTGGAAGACCCGGTGAGGGGACAGGAAAATATGGCGGCATTGCGCAAAAAGCTAAAAACCCCTCTAGCTACCAACATGTGTACAACCTCTTTTGAGGATATCCCCAACAGTATAAGGCTGGGCGCAGAGGACATTATTCTTTCTGATCATCACTTCTGGGGAGGGCTGAGGGCCTCCATGCAGCTTTCCAAGCTATGTAGCACTTTTGGCAGGGCTTTATCCATGCATTCCAACAGTCACCTGGGGATATCCCTTGCGGCCATGGTACATTTGGGAGCGGCTTTACCGGAAATGCCCTATGCCCTGGACACCCATTACCCCTGGCAATCCGAGGAAGTCATTGTGGGGGGTAGTATGGGTTTTCAGGATGGGGCCGTTCCCGTACCCAGCGGACCCGGACTGGGGGTGGAACTAGACAAGGAAGCACTGCAAAAGCTCCACAAGGCATATCTCTCCTGCGGGCTCACCAAACGGGACGATGAGGCAGAAATGCGAAAATTTTATCCCGAATGGACCTTTCAAAAAGTAAGATGGTAAAATAAGATTAAAAACTTTATCCTGGAGGGAGAGAGCCACAGATGCACAGATAAAAGCTTCTTGAAATTTGCGATTTTGTGAATAGAAAGTGAGGATTTGTATTCGGGTAGATGCAGCCTTTTGTCGCAGATATTGTGTGCCAGCCTGGCCTAAGGTCTCTGCTAATGCTGTGTTTCATGAATAAAGTGTGAAGCCACAGATGCACAGATGTTTATTTTTCATGTGTTTATAATTGTTTTTTAGTTGTCACATAGCCTGCCCCTGCCTGCCCCGAACTTGTTTCGGGGGAATCTCGCAATCTTAATCATTCCTACCATTGACATATTACTTTAAATCAAATAATTTATTGATTAAATACAAATTTTTAAAGCTACCACGCTGCGAGCGTTGCGGAATCGTTGCGCCCCCCTGAAAATACTCAGGGCAGGGCTGCGAGAAACCCAATGTCATTTCCTTTCTGTAAATGCCAATTTTTAATACTCCGTGCGTCGCTTGCGTCATGCCCTGACTGCCGTCAGGACAGGCTCGATTTCATATGTTTATAATTTCTTTTCAGCGGTCATATAGCCTGACCCGAACTCGTTTCGGGGGAATCTCGTAATCTTAATTCTCCCCCGTGCGTCGCTTGCGTCATGCCTGACTGCCGTCCAGGCAGGCTCGATTTCGCCTCGTTCGTCAATGCTTGTTGTCGATTCCTTTGTTGAGGGAGATGGACAGTTTCTGCAAAATCTCCCTTTCGTCTCTGATTACCTCGGAGGTTGATGGACTGCACACTAAGTACAGTCAATAGATTCAACACCTAAAATAAACAAAATTCCATCGAGATGAAAATGTGACAGTTTTTGGAACATATGTGCAAGAGTAAGATGGATTGATTTGGTAACTTCATGGTAAGATAATTCAACCCTACACCTTAATTTTAAAAGCCATGAAACGAGTTACAGTTGCCTACCCAAATTCCGATAATGCCGAATTCGAAATGGATTACTATGTAAACAAGCATGTACCCTTGGTGAGAGAAAGACTTAGCCCAATGGGATTAAAGGAGATCGTTATTGAGCAGGGTCTCTCCGGCATGGAACCCAATAGCGCTCCCCCTTTTGTAGTCATTGGCAGCTTGACCTTTGAGGACCAAGAATCCATGCAATCAGCCTTGGCAACCCATGCAGAAGAACTTATTGCCGATATTGCCAATTTCTCCAATATTCAGCCCCAAACGCTAATCAGTAATTTATTTGATACTGTGGAAGCCTAGGTAAATACGGTTAGGCGTTTTAGGGATTGAATAGGTGTCTGAAAGGGAAGGAAATGCCAAATAAATACCATAGGGTGAAAAATCGGGAATGTCATTTACCAATGGTGAAGAAATTCCAGAAAAGAGTTGTGCCCGCCAAGTATTATTTACTTAGTTGATCATGGAGGTTTTTCATATCAGTCAATAGGTGACCAGAGATTATTTTCCCCTCTTTGAGGGTAAAAATAAAAATCTCGTGAATTTCTAATAGATTATTGGAGGCAGGATATCCCCAAAACTCACTTTTATGGGTACCAGTTGTTTTAGAATGGGCGACTACTTTATCCCCTTCTGCCACTAGGTGCTCCAGTTGGAAATGAATATCTGGAAAAGCCTCAAACAGATAAGGAAGAAAGTTCTTAAGCGGTTCTGTTCCTCTTCCTTCTTTACCACCTGCATCAAGTAATACGGAAAGATAAGCAACATCGAAAAGCTCATCCACCAACTCCACCTTTCTTTGGTTGACTGCTTCCTCAAAGTATTTTTTAACTACGGCTTTGTTTGTTTCAATTTGTTCAGATTGCGCGATAGAAGCGGTTATTATCGCTCCGGAGAAGATAAAACCTACTAATGTGGTATGGAACAGTTTATTCATTTTAGCTACTTTTAAATGGACGTTCATTGGACAAACGTTTAGATATCCCGTAATTAAATTGATTGAAATCTAGGAATAATTAGCCCTACATGGTTAGCACAAATGGTTCAAATATTGAAATGATTGTTTCAAAAATAAAGGCTTTGTAATCGAACTCCGATTGTCTTGGATATTTTCGATTAAAGCTAGTGCGGATTTCGGTCAAAGTCGCTTAATCCGATTTATTTAAAATTGTCCAGTATTCGCATTTTAACTTTACTTCAATGTTAAAAAATACAGTTCCACGGTTTTTGTTCGAATCCCTGTTTGGTATGGTTTCAGTAAAAGTAGTCTCCCGCAAATCCTGCGGATAGCCGCAGAGGATTAAATTTTTTTTCACCACTCAATGCCCTCAATCCCTTAATGTCCTTAATGTTTTTTTCCTTACCTGACCCTTAATGTTTTTTTCCCCCTCACACTATCTCTCTCCAGACTCTTTTCCTCAATGCCGGCACCACTTCTTCCTCAAACCAGGGGTTTCGCTTTTGCCACAGCTTGTTGCGGGGGGAGGGGTGGACCAATGGGAGGAAATCGGGGAGATAGTTGTGGAAATTCCTGACGGTCTCTGTTAAATTTTTCTGTCTCTGAG
>PXCO01000207.1 GCA_003565295.1 Cyclobacteriaceae bacterium | reverse complement strand
CTGCATACCAACGGGATCAGAAACAAGTTTTGTGAGCAGGACAAATCGGTATTTATGTCCATCAAAGATTGCCTCACCCCCATATGGAGTGAGAAGGACAGGGCCATGCCCGTATTGTCTTCGGGGCAATGGGCGGGACAGGCCTTTGATACCTTTAAAGGAATTCAATCCACTTCACTTATGTACCTGGCTGGGGGAGGAATCATGGGACACCCCGGGGGAGTTGCCGCAGGTGTGGAAAGTTTACGCTTTGCCTGGCAGGCGGCCATGGAAGGTCTGGAAGTGGAAGAAGCCCGGAAAAGATACAAAGTTGTGGATCAGGCATTTGAGTTTTTTGGATGAGAAAAGAAAAAGACATACTCTTAGGATATTATGGCGATGATTTCACAGGATCATCGGATGTGCTGGAAGTACTCAGTCTCCTGGGCATACCCACCATCTTGTTTTTGGAGCCTCCCTCCAAGGAGCAGGTGAAGGGATTTGCCTTTAAAAATCAGCACTTGGGGGCTTTTGGACAGATTGCATTTGGTGTGGCCGGGATTGCCCGAAGCCTTGGCCCAGAAGATATGGAAAAGGAAATAGCGCCCATATTTGAAAAAATGGCACAAATCCCCTTTCGGTATTTTCATTACAAAATTTGCAGTACACTGGACAGCTCCCCTAAGGTGGGCAATATAGGCACTGCCATGAGGGTGGCGGAGAAGTACTTTCCCAGTGCATTTATACCACTAGTGGTGGGCTTTCCCACTTTGAACCGCTTTGTCGCCTTTGGGAACCTCTATGCCCGCATCGGTCAAACCACCTACCGGATTGACCGGCATCCGGTGATGTCCAGGCACCCAATCACGCCTATGAACGAGAGTGATATCAGGCTTCACCTGAAAAAGCAGATGGCCAGGGAAATGGAATTGGTGGAGCTTCAGGAGTTGGAAAATCTCCCCCTTAGAAAACCGGGGGACCTGCTAAGGGTACCCGAAAAAGGAGAGCCTGCCCCCCTGCTACTCTTCGATACCGTGGAAAACAACCAACTCAACCCCATAGGCCAATGGTTGCATCAGCACTGTCAATGGCGGCATCAACTACTACTCGGATCCTCTGCCATGGAGTATGCCCTGGGAAGGGTATATGGCGCCGAAAACAAGGTGAAATCGCCGCCAAAAGCAGTCACCCCCATGCTGGTGGTGGCTGGAAGTTGTGCCCAAAATACCGCAGATCAGATCCTGCATGCAGAAAAGCTGGGGTTTCAATTAATCCGGATAGAGGTTAAAAAACTTTATAAGGAGGCAGATAAAGAAGGGGAAATCCAAAAAATTGTCCAGCAAACGCTGGCTTCATTGCAAAATGGAAAGCATACAGTGGTTTTCTCTGCCCTGGGGCCAGAAGACCCTCAGGTAAAAGCCACCTTGGCTTCTGAACAGGCAAAAAAACATCCTCAAGCCATTGCCATCGCTCAGGCAGCAATCACCAAACGCATAGTGGAAGAATTCCCCTTACAACGGCTGGTTACCGCAGGAGGGGATACTTCGGGTTATATTTTGAAAGCCTTGGACATCGTGGCTTTCGAATTTACGGGGGAATTATCCCCTGGAGCACCATTATGCATTGCCCATGGCAAAAACAAACAGGTGGATGGTATGGAAATCGCCATCAAGGGTGGCCAAAACGGCGACCACCGCTATTTTGAATATGCCCAAAAGGGAGGAATAGTTTAAATTGAAAATCAATGTGAAATGCAGTGTAAGGCTGCGAATAATTATAATACCCTTATGAAGACTAAAGTAACATTAATAGGTGCCGGAGGCAAAATGGGTGTAAGACTCAGCAACAATTTAAAAGACCATCCTGATTACGAAACCTCCTACTTGGAGGTAAGCGAAGCAGGATTGGAAAGGATGAAATCCATTGGCGTGCAGCCCAGCCAACCCGCAGACTGCATACCTGAAGCCGATTTGGTAGTTTATGCGGTGCCAGATGTGGCTATTGGCAAGGTGACGGCCACCTATGTGCCTAAAATGAAACCTGGTTCCATAGGAATGTTTTTGGATCCTGCCGCACCCCTTGCCGGGCACCTGGCCCAAAGGGATGATATCAGCTACTTTGCCTCCCATCCCTGCCACCCATCGGTGTTCAATTGGGAACCTGACAAGAAAGCTCATTATGATTATTTTGGTGGGATAGCTGCCAAGCAAAGCATCGTCTGTGCATTGATACAGGGACCCAGGGACCACTATGAGGTGGGGGAAAACATCGCCAAGGTGATCTATGGCCCGGTCAACAAATCCATAGAAGTGACCATTGAGCAGATGGGGATTTTGGAACCTGCGCTCTCTGAGACCTTTTGTGGGGCCATGATTACCGCCTTGAAAGAAGGTGCGGATGCTGCCATTGCACAAGGAGTACCAGAGGAGGCCGTGTTCGAATTTCTGATGGGCCATATCAACATCGAGTTAGCCTTGCTGTTCAACCAATTGCCCGGAGGAAAATTCTCCGATGCTGCGATCAAGGCCATCGAAATCGGCAAAAAGAAAATTTTCAAGGACAATTGGAAGGAAATCTTTGAACCCGAATCCGTAAAAGAACAAATTAAAGCCATCACCTGATGAATCTAAAGAATGAAAAGTCCCTATGGCTATTATGCTTAGGAATATTAATGATGAATTGCAAGGCTGACCCCACTATAGAAACCGTAGGACAGTGGGACAGTTACGAAATCAGCTTCGGAGCTGATCAATCCTATGGCAACCCCTATACGGAAGTGGAATTTTTTGCTGAATTCACCGACGAGCATGGGAATACCCATAAACGTCCGGGCTTTTGGGATGGTGAGGATATTTGGAAGGTCCGTTTTGCCCCTCCTGAAGCCAACCGTACTTATTCCTGGGAGACATTTGCCAACGTAGAAGATGGGGGGCTAGCGGGAAAAAAGGGCAAGGTGTTATCAACTCCATACCAGGGGAATAACCAACTCCTCCAGAAAGGATTTCTCACCATGTCGGAAGGGAAAAGGAACGTGATGCATAGGAACGGTAGCCCTTTTCTCCTTGTGGGGGATACCCCATGGGCACTCCCCTTTAGAGGAACAGTGGAATCAGTAGCAGCCTATGCCAGGGACAGGCAGGAAAAGGGGTTTAACGCCACCCTACTGATGACTGTGCAGCCCGACCAGGAAGTCGAAGGACCGGATAGCCGAACAGAAGATTATGGGTTTGGCAGAGGGTTCCACGATTTAAAAGATGGTCACCTCAATGAGTTAAACACGGAGTATTTTCAGCTTTTGGACGAGCTGCTGAAGATTCTGCACGAGCATGAAATAGTTCCCGTATTACAACCTGTTTTTCAAGGATATGGCTGGAAGGGTAAAAATGTGCTCGGTAATGAAGCCGTTCCTGAGGAATATGTGAGATACACGAAATATTTGCTGGCCAGGTACGGGGCCATGCCAGTGATGTACCTGATCTCAGCAGATGGTCATGGCAAAGAACCGGGCATCAAGGAGGCCGGCGAAATGCTATTGGAATGGGACACTTATGGACAGCCAAGAGGCATTCATTACAATCCCTTCGACGAGTCACCCCCTTCGGGTTATACGGGTGACCCGGATAAATTCCCCAACCATGGGAACATGTCCTATCAAGAGGAAGAATGGTTGAATTTTCAATGGTGCCAAACCGGCCATGGCGGTGAACACTTGCTGCATAAAGTAGAAAAAATGTACCGTAATACCCCTACCAAAGCTGCTGCCAACGGGGAACCAACCTATGAACGAATTGGTGATCCAGATAAAGCCACAGGATGGTGGCAAGGCCATGAAGCCTGGGCACAATGGACATCCGGAGGCACAATGGGTGTGGTATATGGCGCGGCAGGCCTATGGAACTGGAAGTTAAGAACAGAAGAGCCCGGCTTTGCAGCTTGGTCCACCACCAATGCCTCCTGGGAGGAAGCTACCGCCTTCGAAGGAAGCAAATACCCTGGACTTTTTGGCAAAAGCCTGCAAGGATATGACATCACGGACATTAAGCTATCAGAGCAGGGAAATGATTCCCAAAAGGTGCTTAATAAAGGAGATTCGCTCTATGTGTCCTATTTGCCAGAGGGAGGCCGGCTTCAATTAGAAAGAGTAAGGGCGAACCTTCCTGTGGTATTTTTGGACCCCAAAACCGGGAACACCAAAGATCAGTCAGAAACCAGCAGTGAAGCCAACAAATCATTTGACTTACCTGAAGGTGAGCCTTGGGTGGTCATTATTGGAGAAAAAATCACCATGCCATGACAGGAAAAAAACTCAATGCGGGCAAATTGACCCTTTGGTATGAGGAAGGTTTCCTTCGCTATATCCACTGTGGGAATCAGGAAGTCATCCGCATGATCAACCATGCCCTAAGGGACCATAATTGGGGTACCGTGCCCATGAGAATTGAGGAGGAAAATATACGAGAGGAAGAAGATGCCTTTCACATCAATTATAAGGCCTTATTCTCCCAGGGGGATATTTCCTTTGCCTTGGATTGCGAGATCATGGGCCGTTCTGACAATAGTATCAGCTTTTCCTACAAGGGGCAGGCATTGAGTGATTTTAGAAGAAACCGGATAGGTTTCACCGTGTTGCACCCGGTGACGCCCTGTGTAGGCAACCCCATCAGCATTGTTCACACCGACCAAAGTCAAACCCAAAGCCATTTTCCAGTGCAAATCAGCCCCCACCAGCCTTTTATGGACATCAAGGAGATGCATTGGGGCCTTGACGGAGAGATTGAGGCCAGTCTTATTTTTGAAGGAGAAGTTTTTGAGACGGAGGACCAAAGAAACTGGACGGATGCAAGTTATAAGACCTATTGCACTCCTTTGGGCATCCCATTCCCTGTTCAGCTTCATAAAGGGGAAAAGGTGGAACAGGACATTCTTATACAGGTGAAGGTTCCGGAGAATTATACAGTTCAGGAAGAAGCCGACAAACCCCTAGAAGTAAAAGTACAGCAGAGTTCTCCCTTAACAGTCCCTGCCTTAGGTGCTATGCTTACCCATCCCATGGAGCCTGAAATCATCCGTGAGTTGGTAAAAGAACTTGGCCTTGACTTCCTAAGAATAAATGTAGAACTGGATGAACCCAAGGACCATTCTCCGCTCTCCATTATGAAAAACCTAGGGATACCGCTGGAGCTGGCTGTTTTTTCCGATAAACCCGACGTGAAAAAACTTAAAGAATGGGCCGAAGATGCAGGTGTAATCAAACGCATACTGCTATTTGGAAATACGGTGAAAGTAACTCCCTTAGGTTGGTTAAAAAAAGTACCGGAGCTAAGGCAGGCCTTTCCCGGTGTTCAATTATTCGGCGGTACGGACGCCTTTTTTACCGAACTGAACCGGGACAGGGTCAACGCGGTTCATTTGGACGGGGTAGGCTATTCCATCAACCCACAAGTCCATGCTTTTGATGATCAATCCCTAATTGAGACCTTACCCGCTCAGGGATATACGGTAAACTCCGCCCAAGCCCTTTATCCCAACAAACCCATAGTGGTCAGCCCGGTGAGTTTTCATATGCGTTGGAACCCCAATGCCACGGATCCGGATAAGCCCCTTCGGGAACCTACTCAATTGACCGATGAGCGGCAATATACTCCCTTAGGTGCTTTTTGGTGGTTGTTCAGCTTGAAATACCTACACCTGGCAGGAGCAGAGGAGGTTTGTTATTTTGAGTTGATGGGAGATAATGGCTGGGTAAGACAGGTAGGTGAAGGACTGGAAAAGTCGCCCATATACTCATTGAGATCCCGCTTAGCATCCTTTGACAGGGGTTTCCCCTGTACCACCGATCAACCCTTAATCATGGATGGGGTGGCCTTCGAAAATGGCCAAGAAACCTCCCTGTTTCTTGTCAACTGGTCTAAGGAGGAAATTGATTTCAACCTACCGGAAGGTTTTATGCCCATAGAATATTTGTCTGAGCAAAAATTCGAATGGCGCCAAAGCGACCTGCCTTCTTCCTCTCTGCCAAAAAGAACACTTGCCCACTTCAAAAAACCTAAAACATGAACAAACTTACATTCTTGGCCATAGTATTTATTTGTACCGCCTCCTTTGTTAACGCCCAAACCGGGAAATTTCATGGTGAAAAGACAGTGGTACCAAAGATTCCCCCAAAGGGGGAGAAAATACCCCTGATCATTGTCAGTGATGCCACTAATGAAATCGACGATATCTGGGCCATCGCATTGGCCCTCTCCTATCCTGAGCGTTTCGACATCCTCGGTTTTGTGGGCAGCAATTATGACCATACCCACCAAGGGGTAGGGTCCAAGAGTGTTTGGCTATCGGTGAAGGAAATTTTCACCATTCTGGAAAAAGCAGGTATGGGTGGGCAATTTCCTGTGTTTCCGGGCGGGCATCCCATGCGGTATGAGTTTGAGCCTGCCAGCAGTGAGGGCATAGATTTTATCGTGGAGCAGGCAATGAACCACAGCCCGGAGAAACCACTTTGGGTGGTGGGCTTAGGCTCACCCACAGACCTCGCCTCCGCGTACCTCCAGGAACCTGCCATACAGGACAGGGTGGTGATGTTTTGGCATGCCCGCACGGAAAACACCTGGCCAGATAGGGCCATCAACTACAATATCAAAGGGGACATGCAGGCTTCAAAAATGATGTTTCACGCCCCATTTCCCCTGGTGTTGTTCGACACCGGCACTCATCTTACCGCTGGACCTTTGGAAGAGACCGAAAGAGAGGTGAAGCCACATGGTGAATTCGGGGAATACCTTTATGAATACAGGAAGAAACACCCCTATTATTTGCGAGAGGACAAAGGATATTTCGACTTGGGGGACATTGCGGCCCTTCTTGACCCCGATCTGGCCACCTGGGAGGAGATCGATTGCCCCACTGTAAGCCATTATATGGACTATAACTTTGAAAAGACCAACGGGCGCATCCTAAGGTGCAAGTACATTGACAGGGACGGGGTTTTCAAGCTTTTCTATAAGGGCCTGGCCAGGCAGTTCGGGGGTTAAGGTTACCACCCCCATAAACCTTTGAAGTCTTTATTTCGACCTCGTTTCCTACGTGCTCAAAATGGGGCCAAAGAAATGATACCCAGCCTCCGAAACAGACCTTCCGGGTTCGGAAAACCCCAAAGGTCATGTGCACAAAACCTTTGAGGTCTTTATTTCGACCTCGAAGGTTTTCTACGTGCACAAAATGGGTCTAAAGAAATGATATCCAGCCTCCGAAATAGACCTTCGGGGGTTCGGAGGCTGGAAATCATTTCTTTAGACCCATTTTGTGCACGTAGAAAACCT
>PXCO01000229.1 GCA_003565295.1 Cyclobacteriaceae bacterium | reverse complement strand
TGGATTACATGCAGACCAGTTCTTTACAGCATTTTCGCAAGCGAGTGGTATGGATCGTTTCATTGGCCGCCTTAGGCATTATTTCGGGCCTAATCATTCACAGGTTTGAATCTACCCTGGAAGCCTTGATCATTTTGGCCCTTTATATGCCCATGGTGGCAGACACAGGGGGTAACTCCGGGTCTCAGGCAGCCACAGTAATTGTGAGAGCCTTGGCACTAGGTCAGATCAAACCTGGGCATTGGTTAAAAATCATTTATAAGGAATTCAGGATTTCTTTTTTTATAGCCATCTGTTTGGGGCTATTGGCATTTGGGAAGGTACTTTTTTTAAGCTGGGAAACCAGCGTTCCGGAGGAATACACATTATATCAATTGGCCTTTGTGATTGCCCTTGCACTTTCCTTGCAAGTGGTTACCGCGACATGCATAGGGGCCAGTCTGCCTTTGTTGGTGAGAAGGTTTGGTGGAGACCCTGCAGTAGCGGCCTCTCCAGCCATTACTACCGTGGTGGACATCACCGGGCTGCTAATTTATTTTTCCGTAACAGTGTACCTTCTTGGGCTTTAAATTTTATCTAAACAAATTAAATAAGTAGAAAGAAATGTCATGAAATCGAGCATAAGGAAAACCTCACACGGAGGGATAATAATCATGCGAGGTTCTCCCGAAGTGAATTCGGGACAGGCTCCCGAAGCAGGTTCCCCGAAACAAGTTCCCCGAATCGAGTTCGGGGCAGGCAGGGGCAGGCTATCCCGAAGATCGGGACAAGTTCCCGAAACAAGTTCGGGACAGGTAATGGCCGCTGAAAAGAAAATATAAACACATGAAACAAAAAAAGCGAGGTTATTCTTCCTCGCTTTTTACTATTATTTCTATCGTATCTCCTGAGTCGTTCAGGAACTTATACTCCGTCACCGGTAATGAAGAGTCCTTAATCAGGCTCACCCACTTGAAATAGTTGAAAAACCACTTGACCCTTTTCGAAATGATTCCATGCGTAAAATAGGCATAGAGGTAAGGGTGCAAGGCAATTCTTATCTTCGATTCGTTTTGGTTTACAGCTATGTGGTTCAGGTCTTTCTCCAGTTTGTCTGCCACCAAAATGGAGGCTTGGATTTTTCCGGTGCCATTACAGGAGGGACAGGTTTCCTTTGTCACAATGTTCATCTCGGGCCTTACCCGCTGACGGGTGATCTGCATCAAGCCGAATTTTGTCAGCGGAAGCACCGTGTTTCTGGACCGGTCATCCTTCATCTCATCTTTCATGGCCTGGTAAACGGCTTTCTTGTTATCGGCTTTTTTCATGTCTATAAAGTCGATCACAATAATTCCGCCCATGTCCCTAAGTCTTAGCTGACGGGCAATTTCTTTCACAGCGACCAAATTGGTTTTCAATGCCGTGTTTTCCTGGTCGCTTTCCTGATTGGACTTGTTTCCGCTGTTCACGTCCACCACATGAAGGGCCTCTGTATGTTCTATGATGAGGTACCCTCCCTGGGGCAGGCTTACAGTCTGTCCAAACAGGCTTTTAATCTGTTTTTCTATACCAAAACTTTCAAAGAGCTTAGCTTTTCCGTTGTAAAGCTTAACAATTTTTTCCTTTTCAGGGGCGATGGATCTTATATAAGACCGCATCTGATTAAAAATCTCTTCGTCCTCTACCGTGATTGCATCAAATGATTCATTGAGCAGGTCTCTTATGATGGAAGAGGCCAAGCTCATTTCTCCTATAACTTTGTCACGTATTTTGGCTTTCATCATTTTCTGCATCCCTTTCTCCCAACTTTCCAATAAGTTGCGCAGGTCTTTGTCCAACTCTGTAACGGACTGACCCTCCGCAACTGTGCGGATAATCACCCCGAAGTTGGCGGGTTTGATGGAATTGATGAGCCTTAGCAGCCTTTTTCGCTCCTCGGAGCTTCGGATTTTTTTCGATACGCTTACCGCTTCTGAAAAAGGCACAAGCACTAAATACCGTCCGGCTAAGGAGAGCTCACAGGAAAGTCGCGGGCCTTTGGTGGAGATGGGTTCTTTCACTACCTGCACCAACACCTGGTGATTTTTTGACAACACTTGGGAAATTTTCCCCAGTTTGTCGATCTCTGGCAATTTCTCAAATCCTTTAAGGTTATACCCGGAGTAATTATTGTTCCTGATGATTTTTATCAGTTTACTCAGACTTCGGATATGGGGTCCCAGATCTTGGTAATGGAGAAAGGCATCTTTCTCATATCCCACGTCAATGAAAGCTGCGTTCAGCCCATTGACGATTTTTTTCACTGATCCCAGGTAAATGTCCCCTACCTTAAACCTGTTGTCGTCTTCCTCTAGGTGAAGTTCTACCAGGTTTTTGTTTTTGAGAAGGGCTATGCGACTTCCGTTTTGAGTAGAATCTATTACTAATTCTGTGCTCAATCCGTTTCCCTTTCTATTTTAGGTTGTTAAAGAACGTTTTTTTGGTCAATTAGAAGATTATTTCTTCTTGTGCCTGTTTTTTCTTAGTCGCTTTTTCCTTTTGTGTGTGGCGATCTTGTGTCTTTTTCTTTTTTTACCACAAGGCATAGTTGTTTAATTTTAAGTTGAACAATATTTTAAGTTATAATCTGCAATGTTAGTTACAGTCTTTCCAGGTAATTCTCTACCCCTGCAAGGATCTGCTCATCATCCGTATCTTCCCTCAAAGCCTCAAATTGTTTTTTGGCCTTGGACTTCTGATTGCTCTCAAAGTAGCTCACCCCCAAATAAAACTGGCCTTGAGTGTTATCGGGATGGTGTCGTGCCAATTCCTCAAACCGTTCTGCCGCACGTTTATACTGTCCCGTTTGCATGGACAATATGCCCATGTTGAACAAGGCCTCCTCGTTTGTGGGGTCTTGCTCCAGAATATCCCTTAACATGGTAATACCCTGCATGGGGTTCGAAGATGAAACGTATGTCATTGCCACCTTGGTTTTTAGATCAAGTCGGCTGGGGTCCTCTTCCAGCACCTTATTGAGGTATGTCCGCGTTTTTGATGCCAATCTTGATGTTTTATTGTCATCCATGGAGAAGCCGAATGCCTCATAATAGGCGTTGCCCGCTTTCTCCAGGTTAGCAAGATTGGGCACATTGTCTGCCGCTAAACCATAATAATATGCCGCACTGTCCAGTTTTCCGCCTTTTACGAATACTGCAGCAGTGGAATCTGCAAATGTAGCAAATTTTTCCTTATCCTCCTCTGCACTCATTTCACCCTTTAGACGGGATATCGCGGCTTGTGCCTCCGGTGTGAGGGCAGAATTGTGCTGATTTTCTGAAAAAGGTGATCCCAAATCATCTTCCTCCATGGCCATATCTTCATCTCCACCATTATTCTCGACCACCACCATGGGTAGCGAAAACAAAACAGAGATAAGCACTACTCCGGCTACAAGGAAAATGATTTGGGATTTTTTCATAGACATTTCGATGAAAACATTTTACTCCTGGGGAGCCAGTTCATCTACTTTTCGACTGTTTTTAATTTTGTCAATAAAAGCTTTTGAAGGCTTAAATGCGGGTACATAGTGCTCATCGATCACGATGGCTGTGTTTTGGGAGATGTTCCTGGCGATTTTCTTGGCTCTTTTCTTATTGATAAAGCTGCCAAATCCTCTGACATAAATATTCTCCCCTTCTGCCATGGAGTCTTTTACTACCTTGAAGAATGCTTCGACGGTCTGAGTCACGTCGTCCTTCTGAATCCCAGTCTTCTCCGAAATCTTTGTGATTACCTCTGCTTTTGTCACTTTGTTTAAAATTTATGTTTGAGTGAATTTAGGCTTAATCGCCTATTAACCAACTAATTTTGGGAGTGCAAATTTACAAGAACCGTTCCAATTAAAAAACAAATTGCTGAAAATTAGTTTGTTTTGTGCTGGAAAACCGTAGATCAAATGGGTTATAATATTTTGAATAGCAACGAATTCGCCGACAGACTTTTGAAGTGGTACCCCGAAAATTGCAGGGATTTGCCATGGAGGGAAACGAATGACCCATATATCATTTGGCTATCTGAAATCATCTTACAGCAGACGCGTGTGGCTCAGGGGCTCCCTTATTTCAACACCTTTTTGCGGCAATTCCCGGATGTGCACAGGCTGGCCCATGCACCCATCTCCCAAATTATGCGTTGCTGGCAGGGGTTGGGTTATTACAGCCGGGCCAGAAACCTGCACACCTGCGCCCAGCAGATAGTCAGTGATTGGAACGGGAAGTTTCCCGATAGTTACAAAGATTTACTATCTCTTAAAGGGGTTGGGCCTTATACCGCAGCTGCCATTGCCTCCTTTGCATTTGGTGAGCAGGTGGCTGTGGTAGACGGAAACGTGTACCGGGTACTGGCAAGGTATTTTGGCCTTAAGCTGGATGTCTCTACCCATCAAGGCAAAAAGGCTTTTGAAGCGTTGGCAAACCAGCTAATCCCGGCTTCAAACCCCGGAATGTATAATCAGGCGATCATGGAATTTGGGGCTTTGCAATGCGTCCCTAGGTCGCCTGATTGCCCTTCTTGCCCCTTAATTGGCACATGTCATGCATATGCTACTGACGAGGTGGCCCAACTTCCGGTGAAATCAAAAAAAGTGAAGGTAAAGAAGCGATATTTTACTTATTTTCACATTCGGTGTAAGGGATATACAGTGATAAGGGAGAGAGGGGAAGGTGATATTTGGCAAGGATTGGTGGATTTTCCTTTGGATGAAAGTAATACGCCTGGCCAGATGGATTGGGAAATCGGGGAGCAATTCACCAAAATAAATGAATTCCTGCCGAAAAGTGTGGAGGTTTTCGACACTAGCTACAAACATGTGTTGTCCCATCAAATGATATTTGCCACCTTTGTGCAAATTAACCTATCAGATACTGACTCGGAGTACTTAAAAGAATGGGCAGATAGGCGGGGTTACCGCTTGGCAAACACCAATGAATTGGAAGCTTTGGGCAAGCCTATACTAATTGCCAAGTACTTGATTGATTGTGAATAAATGTTTACATTAAGGCAAAACTTTTTGTTAACCAAATAAACCATACACGTAATGGCTGGAGTAAATAAAGTAATTTTGGTGGGAAACCTTGGCAAAGATCCCGAGGTTAGGCACCTTGAAAGTGGAACTGTGGTGGCGAATGTCACACTGGCCACCACCGAGTCATATAAAGACCGGAATGGCAACCGAGTGGATAACACTGAATGGCATGACTTAGAGATGTGGGAAGGCCAAGCCAAAGTGGCCGAACAATACCTCAAAAAAGGAAGCCAGATTTTTGTGGAGGGAAAGATTAAAACAGACACTTGGCAAGACGAGCAGGGTAACAACCGAAAAAAAACCAAAATTAGGGTGATAAGTTTCACCATGCTTGGCTCCCCTCCATCGGGAGATAACCAATCTTCAAACTATGGAAGTAGCAGCCAACCACAGTCCACCAAGCGGGAGGAACCTGTGGGCACTACTGGTGGAGCCCCTGATATGGATGAGGGTGCCGACGATGATCTTCCTTTCTGACGAGCATGCAGTGCGAAGATGCATGATACGAGACGAATGGCACAGGCAAAGGGCAATCTCCTTAGCCTGTGCCAATTACTTATCATAAAATTTCCGTATTTTTGCATAAATTGTTGACATTAATGGACGACCCTTACCCGAGTTTGATTAGCATGGTGGAGATTGAAAGCCTCTCCGCAAGTTATTTTATCATCAATTTAGTCCTTTTTTTATTGATGCTTGTAGCCTCAGCATTGGTATCAGGCTCTGAGGTAGCTTATTTTTCGCTCAGCCATCATGACCTGAAAGAATTGCAGGAAGATGACACCAAAAAATCAAGTTTGGTTATCAAGTTAATTGAAACCCCTCAGCAGTTATTGAGCACGATATTGATTCTTAATAATCTCATTAATATCAGTATCGTCACATTGACCACTTTTTTCACTTGGTCCCTATTTGGCCATAGTTCTTCGGCCATCCTTGTAGTGGTGTTTCAAACGATAGGGGTTACATTCACCATCGTATTTATAGGAGAAATTGTGCCAAAGGTATATGCCAATACGGCTCGGGTGAGTTTCTCCAAATTCATGTCCAAAACCCTCAACTTTTTTTCAATTTTACTCAGCCCTCTATCCTCTATGCTAATGGCAATGAGTAATATTATAGAGAGAAGGATAGAAAAGAAAGGCTATGCCCTTTCTGTGGACGAGTTACACCAAGCCCTGGAAATCACTTCCGATGACACTTCTGTAGAGGAAAAAGACATTCTAAAAGGCATTGTTAATTTTGGTACACTATCCGTAAAGCAAGTCATGCGTTCTAGAATGGAGGTCACCGCCGTGGACACTGAAATGGACTTTCACGAGCTTATGGACAAAATTAACAAAAGCGGTTACTCCAGAATTCCTGTATTTCACGAGACAATCGACAACATAAAGGGGATTTTATATATCAAAGACCTCCTGTATCATATTGACAAAGGGGAGGATTTTGATTGGAAAGCCCTGATAAGGAAAGGGTTTTTTGTGCCTGAAAATAAAAAAGTTGACGCACTTCTTACTGATTTCAAAACCAAAAGGGTGCATATGGCCATAGTCGTGGACGAGTATGGGGGCACCTCCGGTCTTGTGACGCTGGAAGACCTTATTGAAGAAATCATCGGAGAAATCAATGATGAATTTGATGACACTGAGGATGTGGTGTTTAAGAAGATAGATGCCAGAACCTACGTTTTTGAAGGGAAGGTTTCCCTCAATGATTTTTGCAGAAAGCTGGACATGGACATTCAGTTGTTTGACGAAGTTAAGGGGGAAAGCGAATCCTTGGGCGGGTTATTGTTGGAAATTAACTCGAATCTCCCTAAAAATGGAACTAAAATCTCTTATAAGAACTTTGTATTTACTATATTAGCAGTAGACACCAGGAAGATTAAAAAGGTTAGGGTGAAGATCATTGAGGAGAAGGAGGCAAATTCCGATTCTTCTTGATCACATGTATGAGGTAAATTTGGAAATCGCAACCGCTTAAGTAGTTACAATCAATTTCTCAAACAAAAGATTTTGAAATTTTTGACTAGTGCAACTAGGCTATTTTTTGGGCTAAAATATCCATTTTTCACATAAAATCTCCGGATGCCAGTTGTGGATTAAACCATATTTTTAGATTTAAGGCGCCTTTTGACTGATTGTTGTTAAAAAAGCCATCAGTTTCGGAATTGAGGTTAATTTAATTTCAGGCAGTGATTTCAGATTTTTCTTCATTTTTGTGTTATCTTTATTGCCTTGAATTTAAAAAATGAAAAGAATATTGTAAATAATTCAAGTAGAAATAGCAACCTATTAAAAATTTAAATACATAATGAATCAAGGTTTATATCGTTCAGCATTCGAGCATGATTCCTGTGGAATAGGGGGAGTAGTTAATGTAAAAGGGGTGAAAAGCCACGAGACAATTAGCGACGCCTTGCTGATGCTAAGTAACATGGAGCATAGGGGTGGAAGGGGAAGTGATCCTAAAACCGGTGATGGGGCTGGGATTTTGATTCAAATGCCTCATTCCTTTTTTAAAGAAGTTACCCCAAGACTTGGCTTTACCTTGCCAGATGAAGGAAGCTATGGGGTAGGCATGGTATTTTTCCCTAGAAACAAGCAACTATATAAGAAATCCAAAGAGCAACTCAACAAAATCATTGGGGAGTTGAGCTTTGAAATTATTGGATATAGGCAGGTGCCCACAGATGAGACCGTCCCCGGATCAGGGGCTATGGAGGTCATGCCAAATATAGAGCAGGTATTTGTGAAGCACAAAGAAGGACTTAAAGGATTAGACCTGGAAAGAAAGCTGTATGTCCTCAGGAATTATTCCACCCGGATGATCAATCAAAATATTCCTGGTGTGAACGATGCTTTTTACTTTGCCAGCTTTAGTGGACAAACGCTCATTTATAAAGGTCAATTGAGGACCGATCAGGTGCTCACCTTCTATAAAGACCTTCAAAACAATAGGCTTACCTCGGCAATTGCCGTGGTTCACTCCAGGTTCTCCACCAATACTTTCCCCAATTGGAGATTGGCCCAACCTTTCCGGTTCCTGTCTCACAACGGGGAAATCAATACCATAAGGGGAAACCTGAACAAAATGAGGTCCAAGGAGACCTTGATGAAATCGGCACATTTCTCGGATGAGGAAATGCAAATGCTTATGCCCATCACTAATGCCAAGCATTCCGATTCTGCTAACCTTGACGCCATGGTGGAACTTCTGGCCCTTGGTGGCAGGCCACTCCCACATGTGATGATGATGCTGGTGCCCGAGGCATGGCAGGACAATAAGACCATGGATAAGAAGAAAAAAGCCTTCTATAAATTCCATGCATCCCTGGTTGAGCCTTGGGATGGTCCGGCTGCTTTGTTATTTACCGATGGGAAATCCTTGGGAGCCACTCTGGACAGGAATGGGCTTAGGCCACTCAGGTATTTTATCACCTCAGATGACAGGTTGATTCTATCTTCCGAGGCTGGTGCTTTGCCGATCCGTGAATCGACAATCACGGCAAAAGGTCGAATTAGTCCCGGGAGGATGCTTGTTGCAGATTTGGCAAAAGGTAAAGTTGCCTTCGATGAGGAAGTCAAAGCTGAAGTATGCAACAACAAGCCTTATGAAGGGTGGATCAGGAAAGAACGACTGAAATTGAGATTAATTCCTGCACCCAAAAACCTGGCATTTCCCTATATTACGGAGGAGATAAAAAAAAGGCAGACCATATTTGGGTATACCCTGGAGGACTTGAAAGTAATTTTATCCCCTATGGGTGATACCGGTTATGAGCCTATAGGCTCCATGGGAGCGGATACCCCGTTAGCCGTACTGTCAAAACAAAGTCAAAATATCTCCAACTACTTTAAGCAATTATTTGCTCAGGTGAGTAACCCGCCCATTGACCCCATTCGGGAACGATTGGTGATGTCTCTCTTTACCCGCATAGGGGAGAGCCACAATATATTGGAGGAAAGCCCCAAGCATACCAAGCAAATTCACATTTCCCAACCCGTGCTGTTGAACGAGGATTTGGAAAAATTACGGAATTTGGAAGACAAGGGGTACCGCTCTGAGACGCTACATGCGCACTTCATCGCCGACCACAAACCAGGTAGGCTTTTGGAGGCCCTTGACAAATTGTGTAAAGCTGCTGAAGATGCCATTCAAAACGGCAAAAACATCCTCATCATTTCCGATAGGGATTGCAAACCCGATACCGCACCCATTCCTTCACTCCTGGCAACGGGAGCGGTACACCACCATTTGGTGAACCAAAAGATCAGAACCAGGGCAGGAATCGTAGTGGAGGCAGGAGATATCCGGGAAACCCATCAATTTGCCACAGTAATCGGATACGGGGCAAGTGCAATCAACCCCTATCTGGCACTGGAGACTTTACTGCACCTCAATGAAGAGGGGATGCTCTCCAAGAAAATACCACAAAAGAAACTATTTGAAAACTATAAGACTGCAATTGGTAAAGGCTTGTTAAAAGTCCTGTCGAAAATGGGTATCAGTACCCTACAGTCCTACCAAAGTGCTCAGATTTTTGAGGCCATTGGGCTGGGGCCTGAAGTGATAGAGAGGTGCTTTAAGGGTACGGTAAGCCGTATCAGCGGGGTCTCCTTCGATGAGCTGGCCGAAGAGGTATTGGTAAGACACCATGCGGCTTACAATACCGACAATCCCTTACTGGAAACCGGAGGAGTATACCAATGGAAGCGCAGGGGTGAAAAGCACTTGTTCAACCCAGAAACCATCCATTTGCTACAGAAGTCCACTCGGTTGGGGGATTACGAACTCTATAAGAAATTTGCAGATAAGATTAACCAACAGACCAAGGATGCATTGACGCTCAGGGGGCTGTTTGAGTTCAAAAAAAGAATATCCATTCCAATTGAGGAAGTGGAACCGGCAGAAAAAATAATGAAGAGGTTTGCCACCGGGGCCATGTCATTTGGATCCATCTCGCATGAGGCACACAGCACCTTGGCCATTGCCATGAATAGGATAGGTGCCAAAAGCAACAGTGGAGAAGGAGGGGAGGATGAAATCCGCTTTGAGAAAAAAGAAAATGGGGACTGGGAAAGGTCTGCCATCAAGCAGGTTGCCTCAGGTAGATTCGGAGTCACCAGTAATTATCTGAGCAATGCTGAAGAACTTCAGATCAAAATGGCTCAGGGTGCCAAGCCAGGTGAAGGCGGGCAGCTGCCAGGGCACAAGGTAGATGACTGGATAGGAAGGGTCAGGCACTCCACACCAGGGGTGGGCTTGATATCCCCGCCCCCCCATCACGATATCTACTCCATTGAGGATTTAGCACAATTAATATATGATCTGAAAAACTCCAACCGTAAGGCGCGGATTAACGTGAAGTTAGTCTCTCAAGCTGGAGTGGGAACAGTGGCAGCAGGTGTGGCCAAGGCCCAATCTGATGTCATCTTGATATCTGGTGCTGATGGAGGTACTGGGGCGTCCCCGTTAAGTTCTATTAGGCATGCAGGGCTTCCATGGGAGTTGGGCCTATCAGAAGCCCACCAAACCTTGGTCAAAAATAATTTAAGAAGCAGGGTCGTTCTTCAGACGGATGGACAATTGCGTACAGGCCGGGATTTGGCCATTGCGGCCATGTTAGGTGCAGAAGAATGGGGCATTTCCACTGGTGCACTCGTGGTGGAAGGTTGTATCATGATGAGAAAATGTCATCTGAACACCTGCCCGGTAGGCATTGCCACCCAAAATCCCGAGTTGAGGAAGTTGTTCACGGGTGATCCCGATCATGTGGTGAATTACTTTAGGTTCTTGGCCGAAGACTTACGTGAAATCATGGCTTCCTTAGGGTTCCGGACGGTGAATGAGATGGTAGGTCAAAGCGATGTGCTGAAAGCGACCGGCTCCATGAACCACTGGAAATGGGACAAGTTGGATTTAAGCCCCATATTCCACAAGGTGGAAGTGCCGGATCATGTGGGGGTTTATAAACAGATCGATCAGGATTTCAAACTAAAAAAAGTGCTGGATCGTAAGCTTATCAAGGCGGCCACACCTGCCTTGGAGCAAGCTAACCCCGTGAAGGGCACTTTTGAAATCATCAATATTGACAGAACAGTAGGGGCCATGCTCTCCAATGAGGTTTCCAAAATCTACGGAAGCCAAGGACTTCCAGATGACACCATTCAGTTTAAATTCAAAGGTTCAGCAGGACAAACCTTTGGTGGTTTTCTGGCGAAGGGGGTCAGCTTTGAGCTAGAGGGTGAGGCAAATGACTATTTTGGCAAGGGCCTTTCTGGAGGAAAACTGATCATTTACCCCAACCGTAACGCCAGCTTTGTGGCAGAAGAAAATATTATCATCGGAAACGTCGCCTTCTATGGAGCTACCTCGGGTAAAGCTTTCATCAAAGGAAAAGCAGGGGAGCGTTTTTGTGTGAGGAACTCAGGTGTTGAGGCTGTGGTTGAAGGTATAGGGGATCACGGTTGTGAGTACATGACGGGAGGCCAAGCCATTATCTTGGGCGAAATCGGAAGGAACTTTGCAGCAGGGATGAGTGGCGGAATCGCTTATATTTACAAGGAGAATGTAAAGCTCATCAACCAGGAAATGGTGGACCTAGATCCTTTGAATGAAGATGACTTTGTGTCCGTGAAGAAGGCTCTTGATGACCATTACGCCTATACTTCAAGCAATGTGGCAGAAGCTATTTTGGAAAATTGGGAAGAGGCGAAGGAAAGGTTCGTAAAGGTGATTCCAAGGGATTACAAGGCAGTATTGAGAAAAAGAGCATTAGAACAAACAAAAACTTTAGTATAAGATGGCGGATAAAGAAGGTTTCTTAAAATATAAAAGACAGCTACCTGAATCCAGAAAGCCTGAAGAGCGGATCAATGATTATAAGGAAATTTATGAGCCATTGGATCCTAAGGTACTCAATCAACAGGCCGCTAGGTGTATGGATTGTGGCATTCCTTTTTGTCATTCTGGGTGCCCCCTTGGGAATGTCATCCCGGAATTCAATGAAGCAGTATACCACAACAATTGGGAACAAGCTTATCATATCCTGAAGGGGACAAACAATTTCCCGGAATTTACCGGTAGGATTTGCCCTGCTCCCTGTGAGGCAAGTTGTGTTTTGGGGATTAACAAAGATCCCGTGGCCATAGAGCTGATAGAAAAAGAGATTGCAGAGAAAGCTTATGAGCTAGGTTTAGCCAAAGTAAAAGCACCGGAGGAAAGGTCCGGTAAAAAGGTAGCGGTGATTGGCTCGGGTCCAGCGGGGTTAGCCGCCGCAGATCAATTGAACCAAGCAGGCCATGAAGTAACTGTTTTCGAGAAAGACAAAGAGGTGGGGGGACTGCTAAGGTATGGTATCCCGGACTTTAAGTTAGAAAAATGGGTCATTGATAGGAGGGTGGATATCATGAATAATGAAGGTGTGATCTTTAGTAAAGACACAGAGGTAGGCTTTAATATAAAAGCTGAAAATATACTTCAGAATTATGATGCAGTAGTTTTGGCCACCGGAGCCCAACATCCTAGAGATCTTAAGATTCACGGCAGAGAGGCAAAAGGAGTACATTTTGCCATGGAATTCTTGGGCAGGCAAAACCAAGTGGTGGGCGGTGAGCTTAAGGAAAATCCTATTAGTGCCAAGGATAAACACGTGATTGTGATAGGAGGTGGGGATACCGGGAGTGACTGTATAGGTACTTCCAATCGCCATGGTGCCAAAAGCATCACCCAATTGGAACTATTGCCAAAGCCTCCCCAGCACAGACAGACTCTAAACCCATGGCCGGAGTGGCCAATGACCATTCGGACTTCCAGTTCACATGAGGAGGGCGCTGATAGGGTATGGTCCGTGCTAACCAAGGAATTCACCAAAGACAAAAATGGCAAGGTTACCGGCCTTACCATTGTGGAAATCGAATGGAAAGAGGTGGATGGGAAGATGCAATTCTTCGAGATAGAAGGCACGGAACAAACATTGCCTTGCGACCTGGCACTTCTAGCCATAGGTTACCTTGGTCCAAAAAATGGTCTTTTGGAAGCCTTTGGGGTGGAACTCATGGAAAACACCCTGCCTAAATCAAAAAATTATCATAGCACCGTCCCTGGTGTGTTTTTGGCCGGAGATATGCGGAGAGGTCAATCACTTGTAGTTTGGGCCATAGCAGAAGGCAGGGAATGTGCCGTTGAGGTGGATAAGTTCCTTAGAGGGGGTGAGTCCAACCTGGCGAGAAGGGATAAGTCCTTTTACAGTTATGAAGACGAAGTAAATGCATAAAAAAAGGTAGCCGTCAGGCTACCTTTTTTGTTAAGGGTTATTTTGTTTTGATGTAAGGATCAGTGCAGTGTAGGGTACCTGTGAAGTGTAAGCGAACTTCCCACCCTTCACTTCTTTTTCTTCAAGGGTTTTCATATGCCAAGTATCCAATACTTTCAGTGAGTAATTTTTCCCTTCTTCCAAATTTAGCTCAAAGGTCTTTCCTTGAACAGCAGCATATGCCATATAGGCCTGTCCAGGCTTTGAAAGTAGGTAAATGATTTCCTCTAGCTTCTTATCATCTTGGCCGGCATGCAATTCGGGTTCCATCTCATGAAACGGCATCTTTTCCATCTGCTCTTTGAAATAGGCAATCCTTTTAGGGCTTTCGCCAGGTAAAGTTCCCCCTTTGGCCCACCATCTTACCTCAGTCTCATCGTCAGAGTCATTCTGGAAGGTGTCGCCGTGAGTAGGATAGCCCCCGCTCAATCCAGCCATCCAAAAGTAACTGGTCATTTCTTCCCCACTTAAGTTTCCCCATCCGCTTGCCACATCGCCCTCATATCTCATCTCATCAAACAATAGAGGTTGCTTATACATTTCTCTCCATCGTTGGGCATTGTAAAATTGACTGGTTTGCGTACTGGTGTGGGTAATCCAGGGACGGGTATGGTCATAAAAATGGTCTTCCGAACCATACCAATTATGGATGCCCCTGAACCGTTGATGGGGATCATCCTGCTGCAGCATAGTGCCAATTCCTTCCCAATCTATGGTCTCTTTGATACTCGGGACGTCCCATTCATTTGCCAACGACCACCACACATTTCTATAGGCTGAAATTCTGGCCATCATGTACCTGACATATCGCTCGTTCATCTCTTTCCCCATCTCACTGTATCCCCACCTGTCGTAAGGATGGAATAATATCACATCAGCTTGTATTCCCATCTCCATCAACTGCTCCACCCTTTTGTCAAAATTCCGGAAGAATTCGAAGTTGGGTTGGGTGAGGTGATTTTCTTCTCCTTCCCTATGATAAGGGTACGCCCAGGGCTCGGTCTCATTGCCGTATTGGTAGGATTTAGGGAATACACACATTCTGATTTTATTGAAGGGGGCATCTGCTAAAGTGGACAAGGTCTGCTCCTGAATGCTCTGTTTCACACTGGTCCACTGATAGGCAGTAGTGCCAATGCCGAAATAGGGCGTTCCATCTGCATATTGGAGATAAAAGGTGTTTGTTATCTCTAATGGCCCATTGTTATTGCCACTTGGAGCAGTGGCTCTGAGCTTTCCAATTTTTCCATCAAGATTCTTGTCATTGCTGCTGGTTTCGTAGCTCCATTCTCCTTGCGAAGGAGGTGAAAAGCGGACTTTGTATTGGCCATCCCCATCATAAAAACCAGGGACAAAAATTTGATCGCCCTCTTTGGAAAAGGTGACATCCAAGGTTATATCCATGTAAGGGTTTCCTTCACTTGTTCCTTCCAAATCCAGCTCAAATACGGCCCATTGCTCTATGGTGTCCAACTGCTCCTCAGGTTTACAGGCAATGGTGAAGAAAATCACCATGCACAGCAAAAGGAATTTTGGGTTCTTGTTCTTTTGCATAATTTTAATGACGTATTAATGGGCTGGCAATGGGGTTTGCATGATCATTGTTTGGAAAGATAGGCTTCTTGGTAAGGTGACCATATTTCGTAAATCGGGTTTCCGGTAGAACTTAGGCCGCTATGGTGCCATTTTCCGTCTTTTACCTCGTAGTCGAATTCCAAGCTTGCGCCTACTCTACTGTCATCCCTGGAGAAAAAAGTGATTTTTTCTGTGTATTTCCCATCTTTGGCTTCATAGGTGCCTCCGCCAGTACCACTTAGTTCCTTGGTTTCGGAATTGAAAGCAATCCACTGGAACCTTCCCCCGCCGAGAATCTTAACGGTTCGGCGTGCCCCGGGAGTCATTTCTCGGGTTTCACCGTCCACTTTCCTTCCGGTAATTACCCAGTTGCCGTTGAGGTCATCATCCCGGTCAGAGATTTTTTCCCAGATCTCGATGACATCGCCACCTTTGATCCTGCCGGAAATCACAATCCTGTTATCTGTAAAGTCAATTTTAAAACGGTTGGTCAGCCCCACTTGATCCGTATCGGCCGTATGGAAATCCAATGTTTCCATATAATCTTCTCCTCTCATTTCATACAGGCCGCCAACCGTATGCAAAAACTTGTTCCCTTTAATCTCCTTGGCTCCGTAGGCAAAGTATCCATCTTGATAGATTTTTATAAATTCCCTATCTTTAACCTCTTTGCCATCTTTATGGGTTAATTTCCAGGCTCCTTCTAGACTTTGGCCGTTTATAGAAAAGGTAAGTAGAAACAATAAAGCAAGCATTGTGTTTTTCATGGTAAGTTGAATTTTGGTTTAGGCTAAAAATATAAAAATTATCTTTCATTAAATAATATTAATCGTCTTAAGACTGTTATTTACCTACCTGAAAGTTGAATATCAGCAGCTAAGAAACCGGGAAATTTTTAATGATAAGGGTTACCATATGAAAAACTTCAACAGCTTACATGTAGTGGTTATTGGGGCTTTCGCCCTCCTTCATCAAGGTTGTACCCTTGATGAAAAATCGACCATTAAAGGGAATAATCCCGATCAATCAAAATCGATACGCAGCCCTTTAGGCGTGGAACAGGAAGCTTTGGCTGGATTTAGGGAAAAGGTGAAAGCCATTGATGACAGCATTCGGGTTTATTTTTCCGCAGACACCATCTATTTGGAAGAACATTCCGGTGAACAACAAAAGCTCCTGGTGTTGTACCGGGACCAGGATAAAACACCCCATAGGCTTTTTGTCTGGGATATGGCTTCCCGTAGAGAGGAATTGAGTTGCTGTTTTTCTAATGGAGAACTTCTGGGCATAAAGCATAATAACCAGGAATGCTTTTTTGTGAAAGGCAGGATGCAACTTTGGCTAGACGAGAAAGGGCATCCCTTACCTATCATAGATACCGAAGAATGGTTGGATCAGTCCAATACCTTGATTAAATTAGCAGAAAACTATTTGGATAATTTCAAACAGTAAAAGAATGATTTTCAATCTACTTCATGTATAAGCTCCTCACATGTATAATGATACTTTTCCTTGGAGGGGCTTATCATTCTGTTGCCCAAAGCTATGGAACTACTGCTGGGTTAAGATTGGGGAATAATAATCATTACCGAACCCTTGGTGTAAGTGCCAAGCATCGATTGGTAAAAGGATTAACAGCGGAGGCAATATTACAGTCGGATTTTAATGTGAACACCACGGCCCATCTTTTAATAGCCCGTCACAGGCCATTAATAAGTAGGAGGTTTAATTACTATTATGGGGCAGGTGCATCCATTGGAATTGAAGAAAGCCGTGAGAAGATCCCTGATGATATGCAAATCATTCATACTTATGGAAACCCAACCCTCGGTGTGGATTTGGTTCTTGGGATTGAATTTACTTTGCTCAAAATGAACGTTAGCTTAGATTATAAACCCAATGTTAACATAGTAGGTAGGGAACCCTGGTACCAAGGGCAAGTAGGTCTATCTGTAAGACATGTGCTGGTTAAGGGAAGCGAGCAAAACAAAAAAAGGAGACAAAAAGCCAGGAAAAAGCGAAGGGCTGGTAAAAACCAACAAGAGGTTGGACCATTCACCAAAATTATAAGAAGTTTAAAGGGACAATAAAAAAGATTACCTTTGGGGGGAATCTGTAAACCTTTACCCCAACGTAACATGCGGTTTTTTCCATATCTGATTGTTTTATTTCTTTGTTTCAATTCCCCTGTGAAAGCACAAGAAAGGGACCCGGTCAAACTTGCAGTGGTAGGACTTACCCATTCCCACGTTCATTGGATTCTGGGTAGGGAAAACAAGGGGGATATAGAAATTGTAGGGGTCGTAGAGCCTAACCGGGGACTTGCGGAGCGATTTCTTGGCCAACACGGGTTGTCGATGAATTTGTGGCACGCTGATATGGCCTCACTTTTTGCAAGCACCACTCCAGAGGGAGTTACAGCTTTTGGTTCCATTTTTGAACACCTTGAAGTGGTTCAAGTTTGTGCCCCTAAAGGAGTACACGTGATGGTGGAAAAGCCATTAGCTGTCAATAGGGAACATGCCAAAGAAATGGCTTCCCTGGCTCAAAGACATGGGATCCATCTATTGACCAATTATGAGACTACTTGGTATGCCACCAATCATGATGTGCATAGGCAGGTGCACCAGGAGAAGGCCATTGGTGCTTTGAAGAGAGTGGTAATCAACGACGGCCATGAAGGCCCCAAAGAAATCGGGGTCAATAAAGAATTTTTAGAATGGCTTACCGATCCTGAACAAAACGGGGGAGGGGCCGTGATCGACTTCGGTTGTTACGGTGCCAACTTGATGACATGGCTGATGAATGGAGAGAAGCCTTCGTCCGTAACCGCTGAATTGAAACAAATAAAGCCAGATGTTTACCCTGAAGTGGATGATGATGCCACCATTTTACTCCAATACCCCGAAACGAAAGGGGTGATTCAGGCATCCTGGAATTGGCCATTCAGTAGAAAGGATATGGAAGTATATGGGGCCACGGGCTATTTGATCGCAAAAAACAGCCAAGAAATCATCGCCAGGCTACCAGGGGCCAAAGAAGAGTCCAAAACCAAAATAGAAAAAAGACCTTACCCCTATGATGATCCTTTTTCTTTTTTTGCTGCAGTGATTCGGGAAGATGTGGAAGTAGAGGAATTTGACCTTTCATCTTTGGCAAATAATTTAATTGTGGTGGAAATCCTGGATGCCGCTATCCGTAGTGCAGAAACGGGTAAAAGAGTATATTTGGAATAAATATAAACATTCATATCCATTAAGAATTCCCCAGCGGATGTAAGGTCTATATTGGAAAATTCCTGATATTTACCCACAATACCTTTAACCACTATTTCATGAAACTTTATCTTATACTAGGCATTCTAATGTCAGTACAATTTGCTTTTGCCCAACAAAGAGGAAGGGACATTGGTCTCAGCCCAGGGGTGATGGGTCCCGGCTCCTATAATGCGATTACAGACGTTTCCGGCGTGGAGGTCGGGCATGTTACCCTTATAGAAGGCGAAAACATCAGAACTGGGGTTACGGCAATTTTGCCCTACAGAGGAAATATTTTTAAGAGCAAAATCCCTGCTGCCATTTATGTGGGAAATGGCTTTGGCAAGCTGGCTGGTATTACCCAGGTGAAGGAACTAGGGAATTTAGAGACACCGATTATTTTGACCAACACCCTGAGTGTGGCTGCGGCGATCAATGGATTGATCGATTATACCTTTTCGTTTTCGGAAAATGAAAATGTGAGATCGGTGAATGCCGTGGTAGGGGAGACCAATGATGGCGGATTGAACGACATTAGGGGCAGGCATGTAAACCCTGCTCATGTGATGCAAGCCATTGAGAGTGCTTCTGGAGGCCCTGTAGAAGAAGGCAATGTGGGTGCAGGAACAGGGACAGTTGCTTTCGGTTTTAAGGCCGGAATCGGTACAGCCTCCAGAGTACTCCCGGAAAGCCTTGGTGGATATACAGTAGGGGTATTAGTGCAGAGTAACTTTGGAGGGGTACTTCAAATGGATGGCTGGCCAGTAGGCGAGAAGTTCGGGAAATACAGCTTTAGAGATCAACTAGAGTCAGCAGATGGTTCCTGCATGATCGTGGTGGCCACGGATGCCCCATTGGAAGCCAGAAACCTGGAACGCGTGGCAAAGAGGGCCATGATGGGTTTGGCCAGGACCGGGGGCATAGCCTCAAATGGTAGCGGGGATTACGTGATTGCGTTCAGCACTGCGAGTTCCGTGCGGATCCCACATAATACCAGGGAACAGAAAACCTTAAAGAATGAAACGGTCAGCAACGATCACATGTCATCCTTGTTCCTGGCCACCATAGAAGCCACTGAGGAGGCCATTATAAATTCACTCATTGCCGCAGAAGACATGAAGGGGATGAATGGTAGAGAGATCAAAGCCCTTCCCATAGATTTACTAAGGGATTGGATTCAGAAAGGGGACTAGCAGAGTGGATATAAGTCCACAATGCCTGATGTTTCATCACCTTTTGGAAGTGCATCTACAAGAATGGATTCCTGACCAGGTTGTTTCAATATCTCGCAAAGCTTTACAGGAAGTTGGGTATCAACAATAAGCTTCATCCTAAAATTAAAGAAGTAACCCCTAGGTGTGGCAAGCGCATGTTTGGGCATTAAATTTTGAATATAGATCAAATAGTTACAATTTCATAGGTTGAGAGCCTTGGTTCGCCCCTTTAGGTTCGAATTAGGTTTGCTTCTAACATACTTTAAAATTTCAGATTTGACAGGGCTTAAAAGAAATTCACGATGCCAGGTCCAGCATCATATCCCCGCAATAGATATGGACCTTACCCTCCAAATCTTTTCCAATTTTCTCCCAATCTCTCTCCAAAACATAACGCAAATCATAATTTTCTTGCCAATAAGTAGCCACTTCCTTATCGATCTCCCCGGATTTCTTGTCCCATATTCTTTTGGGATAGCCGTCTTCGCCCACCGGGGAATACACGGCCTCCCAAATATCGTACTGGTCACCGGATCGGGTATGCGTACCCAAAGCCAGTTCCTTATGGTTCATCATCTCCAGACTGGTAAAAACCTGTCCTTTGTTGTTACGTTTGCCGGGTTTTGCGACTTTACGAAAGTGCCCTTTATCATAATAGGCATTATCATCTTCATAAATATTCACTTGGGTAAAAGCACGAAAATCAATGGGGTCGGGGCAGGCCGCAAAATAGGCATTGTATTCTTTGGGGTAAAAGACCTGTACTGCAAGTGCTTCCCAGCCACCGGTACTGCCTCCATAGGTAAAACGGCCCCAGCCTACGCCGACCCCGTTAAACAATTCCTCCACATGGGGGATCAACTCATAGGTAATAGCATCTCCATAGGGACCAATGTTAACTCCAAAGAGCGAAAAGGATAGTGATAAATGTAGTTACAAGGCAAATGTGGTAAATACGGTAAAGCATGGTTGATAGGTTAGTGGAAGGTGCTGGCTAAATTTAGAAATAAATGCATGATTACAAAATTGGCAAAAATTAAAGCAAGTTTATTTTCCGGATAAAGTTTTTAGTGCAGTCACTAGTAATGAGAGGTCATCTGCGGTATGCTCCGCACTGATCACAATCCGGTTTACGGAAGGGTCATTTGGACTGGGGTAAGGAAAGGAAGAAACGATGATGCCTTCTTTTTCAAGAGCCTCTACCCAGCGATCCTGATTGAAGGACAATACTGGAAATCCAGGCAATGCAATTAGGTCAGGGATTGATTTTGTTTGTTCATATACCAGTCTGGTGTTGGTCATTAGTTTTTTCCATTGTGCCAAATATGTGTTTTGGCTTTCCAAGAACCCATGTAAAAATGCAGGGGCTGGCGGGGAGGCACCCCGAAACATTGGTAATCTACTAATCCCCAATCGAGCTGTTTCATCTCCCAGAATAACCCCTCCCGGTAGTCCAAATGCCTTGGCAAGAGAGCCACAGACCAATAAATTGGCGTTCAAGTGATCCCATGTTTGGAAGGTACCGTAAAGCCCTGATTCCAATGTACCAAAGGCATGGCTGTCGTCGATCAGTAACCCGTAACGGTTTTGTGGATGAAGTTGGTTAACCCATTCAAAATTGTGAATTTCCGGGCTTATGGGGCTTACCGCATTGGAGATGATGATAATCCGTTGACCCATTAAGGACCTAGACCTGGCGATGCAAGAATCTGCCCATTGATCAAACTTTAAGGTTGAGGTTGGCGATGGTTTTTTCGGCAAAATCGCCGGGTGTGCACCAGGGGCCACCCAGATTTGGTCGTACTTATCTTCCAGGTACTCCAAAGCCAGTCTTCCGGCAATATACCCGGAACTGACACACAAAGCACTTTGGGCACCTGCGGCTTTGGCAAAAAACTTTTCGAAGGTTTCGTAAACAGATAGTTGCACCGTGCTGTCTCTGCTGGATCCGTGTGCTCCACCATAGTACTTTATTCCCTCTATAAGTTTTTGCTCAAAGGTAGGCTGATTCCCTATGCCCAAGTAGGCTGTTCCGCTAAAGTGCAGATATTCTTTGCCTTCTACTTGGATAACCCTTCCCAGCCTTTGGGTTTTAAATGTTTTCATGCCTTAGTCCTTCATTATAGCACCAGTTCCGGGGCGGTCTGGGAAAATCACCCCTTCGGTAGTGATGACCACCCCCTCTGCCACATCTTCTGCCAGCAACATGGCCCCGTCCATATCCACATAATCCAACATGGGAGCGATATGGGCAATGGCGGAAATGCCAACCGATGATTCCGTCATGCACCCTACCATGGTTTTCATATTAAGGGACTTGGCTTCTTTTAACATTTTCAAACCAGGAGTTATCCCACCTGCCTTAACCAACTTGACGTTTATGCCATGAAACAAACCATGGCATTTTTTCACATCCGAAGGCACAATGCAGCTTTCATCGGCTATTACAGGTAGGGCACTATGGGCATATACCTTTTTCATTCCCTCTAGATCGTCTTTCCCTAGTGGCTGCTCCATAAACTCCACCCCAAGTTCCCTTAGCTTATAGGAATAGTCAATTGCCTGATCGGCATTCCAGGCGCAATTGGCATCTATGCGAAATATCGCGTCGGTTTGCTCCCTGAGGGCTCTTATGATGGCAAGGTCATCATCAGTTCCAAGCTTAATTTTATAAATAGGCCATTCCATCTCCTTCATTTTCTTGATCATTTTAGGGATAGGGGCTATGCCAATGGTGAAGTTTGTAAGGGGTATATTCTTGGGGTCTAGCCCAAATAACTCATAGAGTTTTTTCCCTTGCAGCTTTGCATAAAGATCCCAAATTGCCATATCGAGTGCGCATTGGGCAAAAGGGTTATGAGAAAACAAGTCATACGTTTGGGTCCAAATCTCCTCAGGATGGGTAAAGGGGAGGTCTTCGAGACGTACACTTGCCTCCGCTAAGACTTTGCTCATATTTTCTACGGTCATCCCATAAAATGGATTGGTGGTAGATTCGCCCAAACCATATTGCCCATTATGGCTCAACTTTACTATGATGGTTTCTTGCACATCCCTACTTTGGTGGGCAATGGTAAAGGTGTGCTTCAATGGTAAGTACCGGACTTGAAATTCTAATTGCATAGTAATTAAGTGAAATAATTGATTTATTGGGATAAAAATTAAGTTATAAAGGTAATTGAGAATAGTTTGAATTTGAATTAAATCCCCCAAATTTGCCAAAGTACACATTATACACTTAACCACCGACCACTATGCGCCCCCATCTTTGCCAATTTTTTATTCTATCGATTATAATACTCTCGGCCTGTGGGGAGGAAAAATCAATCACTCTCCCTACAGCCATGCAACTTGAGCAGGCCCATGAACGCTACAAAGAGCCAGGTTTTGATAAAAGAAGGTTTGTACAGAAGGATATGCTGCCCGTGTTGCAAAAACATGCTGATGCCTTCAAATTTGAGATATTGGGAAATTCAGTGGAGGGAAGGGAGATTTACCAGGTAAACATAGGTGAAGGGCCTGTAAAGGTGTTGTTGTGGTCCCAGATGCACGGCGATGAGAGCACAGCGACAATGGCACTATTTGATATTTTTAATTTTTTAAAGGCTGAGGACAGCGCCTTCAATGAAATGAGGACCTTGCTAAAAGAGCAGTTGAGTATGAAGTTTATCCCAATGGTAAACCCGGATGGAGCAGAGCGGTTTATTCGAAGGAATGCCCTTGGCATTGACTTAAACCGGGATGCGCTAAGGACAGCTTCCATTGAGGCAAAAATCTTAAAAAATGCCCAAACGGATTTTAGCCCCCATTTTGGTTTTAACCTTCATGACCAAAGCAGGTACTACAATACCCAGGGGAATAGACATCCCGCTACCATTTCCGTGCTTGCACCAGCCTATAATGAAGAAAGGGAGATCAATGAAGTGAGGCTTAATGCCATGAAGGTTATAGCGGGGATGAATAAGTTGTTGCAACAAATTGTCCCACAACATGTAGGAAAATACAATGATGCCTTTGAGCCAAGAGCCTTTGGGGATAATTTTCAGAAATGGGGTACCAGCACCATTTTAATAGAGTCAGGAGGTTTTCCTGAGGACCCTGAAAAACAGTATATCCGTAAACTCAATTTTATTGCCATCCTTGGAGCATTGAGCGAAATAGCCAGTGGGCAATATGAAAAATACAGTCAGGATGAATATTTTTCTATTCCCGACAATGAGAGCAGACTGTTCGATTTGCTGATAAAAAATGTAAAAGTGGAAAGCGGGGACTATACCTACACTACGGATATAGGGGTAAGAAGGAATGAAAACAATTTGGGCAGGGAACATTATGTCACCGGAGTAGTGAGCGATTGGGGCGACCTATCCACCTTTTTTGGTTATGTGGAATTGGACGCTGAAGGATTGAGCCTATCTGAGGGGAAGCTATATGAAAAGAGGGTGGATCATGAAAAACTCTCCATTTCAGAGGCTATGGAATTGTTAAAGCAGGGGTACATGTGGGTGAACGCTACAAATAAAAGAAAAGGAGAACTGCATCATCTACCATTGATGGTGGTAACCCCAGAAGAATCTGTTGATAGTGAGGTTAATATGGGGGGTAAAGCAAACTTCTTTTTAAAAAAAGAAGGACAGTTGAGGTATGCGGTGGTAAATGGTTATTTGGTTGATTTGATGGAGGAAAACCCCGATATTCTTTTGCAAAACAGATTTTGACCCTAACTTATTCTAACATCAAGGCTAAAAAATAATCAGAATAAGATGTTATACTTTTAAGGATAGGTACATTATTTGATATTTAGTTGATAAAGCCTTAAAATAGCGACTTTAAAAAATAATACACCAACCAAAATCAAATAATGAGCAGTAAATCTACAGTAGATGAAATCAGGGAACGTTTTGACAGGGATGTTGAGCGGTTTTCCAACTTGGAGACCGGGCAGGAGTCCATCATGGATGCGCCATTGTCCATGGAGCTGATTACCCAAGCTGCCGTCACCACAAACCCAAAGGCAAAAAATCTTTTGGACATAGGGTGCGGGGCAGGGAACCATACCTTAAAATTGCTTCCCCATTTCCCAATGCTTAATTGTGACATGGTTGATCTTAGCAGGCCAATGCTAAATAAAGCGTTCGAACGTGTCACCTGGGGTACAACAGGAGAGGTTAACTTATTTCAGGAAGATATAAGAACCGTGGAGCTACCTGAAAACCGGTACGATATCATATTGGCCACAGCTGTGCTGCATCATCTCAGGGATGATCAAGACTGGGAGAAGGTTTTCAAAAAGATATTTTCCCTGCTGGCACCTGGAGGGAGTTTTTGGATCAGCGATTTAGTGGTACATGATGATCCAAACCTGCATAAAATCATGTGGAACCGCTACGGCAGGCACCTTATAGCAGTGGGGGGAGAGAGCTACCGTGACAAAGTATTCAAATATATTGAAGTCGAAGATACCCCAAGAAGTCTTTCTTATCAGGTTAATTTGATGGAGAAAGTGGGGTTTAAAAAGATTGAAATCTTACATAAAAACTGCTGTTTTGCCTCATTCGGAGGGGTCAAGTGACCCCTCCATTCATGGGATGTTATTCGTGGAAAATCAATCTAAAGAAATTCTAAAACCAATGTTTAAGTCCACCCTGCTCAGGTTTTCATAAGTGTTTTCACCCAGTTTTAATTTGGTGGGGGTACTGCTATTGTTATACCTTACGTTCAATGACCTTGCGACTCCTGAGATCAATCTTAAGTTTCCGCCTAGAACCATGTTCTGTGAAATCCTGAAATCCACACCCCCTTGCGCATTAAACCCCAAGGTGTTGCTCTTTATGTGCATGTGAATGGCCTGATAATAGGCATGATTATTATAATGAGTTAATCCACTTCCAATGCCGAAATTCAGGTTGGATACCTCACTCAGCTCCCTTCTCATTAAATAATTTAGGCCTATGTAATGTAATGCGTAATCATCCCTTAAATGGCCACCCCAATAACTGGTCTCTTTGGCGCATCTGAAAAGATTGTATTGAATCCCTAGCCCTTCGCTTTCATTGAAAAAATGGCCCACCTGAACGTCATAATTTATCCCGTTTCTTAAACCTTTTAGGTGAGCAACTTCAAATGGGTTTGATGCCAAGGGGCTGATTTTGGCAATCCGGGTGCTGACTCCTCCAGCAATACTTACATGCCAGAGGTTAAAAGGAACAGGGTTGGGGTCAAATTTTTTTGATTGGTTTTTGATTAAGCCATAATCTTCTAGATCTTCCAAAGGGATTATTATTTTTCTCCTCTGGTCTTTAAAGGTGTACTCAAGATAAAGTGTATCTAAGGTAATTTCCTTGATTTCACCTTCCATTCTATTGCCCTCCTTGGAGATGATATAATGTTGGGCAATGGAGATTTGAGATAGCATTCCGAGAATTATAAAAAGCACAAGCTTTTTCATAGGTTGATTATTAAATAATGAGTATGAGAAAGAATTTAAACGTGAAAGGATTTTTATGGAGATATAGGACCTGCGCAATCATCCAAAACCCATAAATGAAACCTTAAAAATGATGTGGAACCAGTCACAGGTGGCGTCCTCTTCATTGCAGTAGTCCGGATCGGGATAAGAAGTCGTGGCAAAAAACCCCGAAAAAATTTGATTTAACCCTCAATAGGGAAAAGACCAGTTTGGCGGTCAATCAAAATGATTCTATTTGGCCATAATTGCTAAAAATGAAATTATATTTTTCACCAATCACCCGGATAGTCTCAACTTTTCAAATGGAGCATTAGGTGCTACCACAAAAAACCTGAACAACCTAAGTTAAAGTTATGATTACCAAGTGGCAATAATAACCTTACGAAATATAATTTGAAGGAAAATGAAAACCTACAAAAGCAGGTTATTTATTTTTCAAGTTAGCTATTCCTGGTAGATCGTGAAAAGCACGGTTTCCCCGACCGCCCGAAGGGTTCTTTTGTCAATCAAGTCCATATCATCAGCATGGGTATGGTGATAATGGCCAAAACCATAATCAGGGCTGTATTCGATGATGTTGATCATGGGAATATTGGCGTTTTCATTCACAAACAAGTGGTCGTCTGTGATAGGCTCGGCCTGCCGCATGATGAAAAAATCACTGTGCCCCAAATGGTGGCCATATCTCCAGACTTTATCCACCACGTTTTTGGCATATTGGACGGAATAGCCCTCTTTATAAAATCTGGCTCCCCGGCCTCCCACCATGTCCACTAATATACCAAAGTAGGCATTATAAGAAGGGTCATGCTTGTTTTGAGACCAATGCTGAGACCCCAGGCACCACCAGATTTTGGATTGGCTACGGACTTTTTTGGATTCAGGCTCTCCATCATCTTCCCCATCAAATAGGATAATGTCCACTCCCACCTCGGGTTGGTTTTCTACGGCTGAAAGGGTTCTGGCTACCTCCAACAAAAGCCCGACCCCACTAC
>PXCO01000186.1 GCA_003565295.1 Cyclobacteriaceae bacterium | reverse complement strand
CCTCTGTGTGAGGTTCTCCTCATGCCCTGACTGCCGTCAGGACAGGCTCGATTTCATGTGTTTATATTTTCTTTTCAGCGGTCATTACCTGTCCCGAACATGTTTCGGGAACTTGTCCCGCACAGTAAGTCGGGATTGCCTGCCCCAGCCTGCCCCGAACTCGATTCGGGGAACTCGATTCGGGGGAATGCCCAGCCCCGTAGCTATCGGGGCATCACCCTGTGCGAGAACTTTTCTCATGGGCATTTCATGTTACTAAAAAGGCATATAACATTCTAATATTATGATTAAAGGCAATATTTTCAAAATAAAATATAAGAAAAAACAGACAAATAGTTTACATTGCAATATTCTGCACATGTAATTCAAAAATAAATCTTCATAAAAGAGAGGGCTTCGATTAAAAGACTTAGACTATTGCCAATAGTTAGTTAAATTTGAAATGGTGATGCACTCAACAATCAAAGAAATTCCAGGTAATATTGAAGTTTGCAAAATGTCTTTTCTTAATACTGATTTTCATCCATGGTTTTCATGGATGCGAACCTAAAAAGCCCTCATTGCCCCACGTGTTAAACGAAACAGAAGTTGAGGCATTGCAATCCCTAAAATCCAATTCTCCGGCCCTTAGCGACCATCATTTGGTGCAAGGCTACTGTGGTACCTGCCACTTGTTTCCATCTCCTTCACTTTTGGACCAGAATACTTGGATAAATACTGTTTTACCCAATATGAGAAGAAGATTGGGGCTGGTGCTGGAGGGAGAACAACAAGTGGATCCTGAAACCTTGGGAGGAAAAGTATTTCACAATAATCCGCTTATTTCTGAGAACCAGTGGCAAAGAATCAAAGAATATTACCAGCGGGAAGCTCCCAGGAATTTGGAAAAACAAAAAGAGGTGAATATCCCTTTTGAAGGAATTCCTGGATTTGAATTAGAAGTTCCACAACTAGACAGGATTCAGCATTCACTCACTACAAGTTTAAAAGCCTATAAGGGAAAGTTTTTTCTTGGTGACCGAATAAATGGTTCATTTATGATTGAGGGGAAGCAGCTAACCATAATGGATAGTCTCCCAATGGTCAATGGGGTTTCGGATATCCATTTAGAAGAGTCCCAAAAACTACATTTATTGAAAATGGGTTTCATGGATCCTGCTGACAAATTTGAAGGATCATGGGTGTTTTCACAGAACAACCAAGAAGAGGAGATTATTGTAGAGGGATTGAATAGGCCTGTGCATTTTTCCTTTGGGGATTTACTCGATAATGGACAGGATGAGGTGGTGATAGCCAGTTTTGGTAACCATATTGGGGATTTATCCATGTATGTAAATATAAACTCAACCTGGCATAGGCGTAATTTACTAAAGCGACCAGGTGCGCGAAAAAGCATCATCATAGACTTTGATGGAGATGGCCAAAAGGATATCATTGTCCTATTTACACAAGCTAGAGAAGGGATCGTCGCATTTATCAATCAAGGAGATGGCACATTTGAAGAAAAAACGCTACTCACTTTTCATCCGGCCTTTGGAAGCAGTGATTTTGACATGTTGGATTTTAATGGCAATGGAAAACTTGATATATTACTCACCAACGGAGACAATGCAGACCTCTCGAAAATTCTGAAACCCTATCATGGCATCCGAATATTTCTAAACCAAGGTGACAATGCCTTTGAAGAGTCCTGGTTTTATCCCATGCATGGGGCAAGTAGTGCAATTGCCGAAGATTTTGACGCAGATGGCAACATAGATATTGCAGCTATTTCCTTTTTTCCAGATTGGAATCAGCAACCTAGACGGGATTTTGTTTATTTAAAGGGAAAGGGAAATATGGATTTTGAAGCTTTCGTGTTGGATAGGCCATTAAAGGCTAAATGGTTGGTTATGGAAAAAGGGGATATTGACGGAGACGGGGATGTGGACATTATTTTGGGCTCATTTATGTTGGAGCAGCTGCCCCCCAGGGATGGCTCCCCACATTACATTGAGGAACCATGGCTGCCCTTTGCCGTATTGAGAAACCAAAAAATCCCTTAAGAGGTAACCAAAGTGGTACAATTATTCAGTCCAGTCCGGCACTTAATCTAGGGGTATCAGTAGTAAATAGTTGCTCTTCCACACTGCCACCCGGATAAAACCATTCAATTTTGATGACGGTTTCATCTACTTGCAAGAGTGAAGTGGATTGTGAAAGGTAGCTGCTACCCTTAGCCAATGGAATGGCTGATTTATTCCCCTTATCGTCATATAATAGCGCCTTAAAAGCATGCTCCTTCGGCCTTACCAATTTACTTGCTGATTTGATTTTACTGCTAAAGGAATGGAGCCTCCCTTGATTAGAGGCAACCAGAACCATAAGCTGATCATCCGGCCCCCAAAGGCCTGCCATACCCTTGGCATCAGTATCAACGAAAAAACCTGAGGTAGAGTGGTGAACGGGGGTAAAATTCCCTTTTCCATCTCCTGTGAGCAACAATCCTATACCAGCATCATGCCAACCCGAGTGAATCTCCGTTGAATAGTCATTGCCAGAAAGCAAAATATCTAAGTGCCCATCGGAGCTGAAGTCAGCTATGAGTATTCCATAAGTTGGGGATAGCTGTGCTTCAATCGGTAGTGCTTTCAACTCAAAATTCATCTCCCCATGATCTAATAAAACCGCAGTTTCCATATAGGATGCCGATAGCTTCATCGCATTTTGCCTTTCTTTTTTACTGAGGACTTTATCGATGGTAGATTCCCCATATTGTTTATACCTTGGAAGTCTTCGTTTCATGGAAGGAACCTGGCTGATGAGATTATCCCTAGGATGTACTGGATATTCCTTTCCTTGGATGTATCGAGAAATGATGGGGTCAACGCTTAGGTTATGGTCAAAATCATCCGCATATACACGAATGGGCTTTTTTTCCGTGGCCTTATGTCGGCTATTTAAACCTTGGTTTCCCAAAACAAAATCCACTCTGCCATTTCCGGTCAAATCAGCAGCGGTTATGCTATTCCACCAGCCTTTCGTGTTACTCAGTCCCACCTGATCGGTATGGTCCACGAATTTCTTGCCTTCGTTCTTTAAAAAGGTGATGGGCATCCATTCACCCACAAGAACCAAATCAACTTCACCGTCACCATCAAAATCTGTCCAAATCCCATCCGATACCAAACCGATTTTGCCCTCGTTTGGCAGGTATTGAGAAGTGACATCCCTAAACTTTCCTCCTATATTTTCCAAGAGATAACTTTGGGCAGGGTAGGGGTAGGATCCTGGCACCACCCTTCCCCCTATAAAAAGATCCAGATCGCCGTCCCCATCAAAATCCGCGGCAATCACTGAAGACCCGCTAGAAGCTAATGCCGGCAAGGCATTTTTGGAATGGGAAAATGAACCATTCCCGTCATTGATATACAATCTATCCTGGTAATCACTACTTTCAGAAGGATGAGAACTTCCGCCACTTACTACATACAAATCCGGAAAGCCATTGCCATTAGCATCAAAAAACAATGCTCCCATGTCATCTGCTTCTTCGTGGAATGGGAAAACATGCTTTTCAAAACCAGTGTCATTTTGAATGAACAAGGCAGCAGGATAACCTGAACCTCCTCCGACGAAAAAATCTTCTTTTCCATCCCCATTTATCTCGGCCACGGCTATACCTGGTCCGTGTTGAGAAAACTTGTGAGGTAACAAGAATTGGTCCTTAAAATCCACATAGTCTATTTGGTGGTGGGTATGCTCAATTTCAACCGCTTGGTTGTTTTTGGTCAATAATGAGGGGGCTTTTTCTAAATCCTTTGGCTTTTTGTCGGTAGCATCCTTATAATAGAGTTTAATCCGTTGGTTGGACTGGATATCTTCAATAATCTGAATGTTACCATCAGGCCATACCATCTCGATCCTTTTCACTATATTTTCCTTTCCCAATCCAAAATGAACCACATCATCAACGGTGGATTTATAACCCCTGAAAGGATTTTTCTCTTGATATTGTATGCCGTTATTTGTAAATATGGTTATTTTGGAACCAATTCCCTGTGGGTTTTTGGCATCTCCATAAAGCTTGATTTGCAAATATTGGGCATCCTCTCGGTTATTGCTGTTGTTTTTGTAAATAGATGCTTCGAGGTCGATGTTATTAATCACCAAATCCAAATCCCCGTCGTTGTCCAAATCCACAAATGCTGCACCGTTGGAATAGGTGGGCATTTCAAAACCCCATTCTTCTGAAACATCCTCAAACACTAAACTTCCTGAATTCCTAAACATATAGTTGTGAGTATATGCTCCATCCAAGGCTTCAAGGCGCTTCATGGCTTCTTCCCGATTGGCATTATCGGTACCAAACATTTCCTTTTCGCGGTTATAAACTATAAAGTCCAAATTGGTGACATCTTTTCTATAGCCATTGGTAATAAAGAGGTCCTTGAACCCACTGTTGTTGAAGTCAGCAAAGAGGGGTGCCCAGCTCCAGTCCGTTTCATGTACCCCGGCCAAATAGGCGATTTCGCTAAAAGTATGGTTGCCATTGTTGAGTTGCAGGGTATTCCTCACATATTGGGGCTCATACCCCATGGACAATATCATCTTGAACTGGTTGTAATTGATATCAGGAAACATGGTTTTCTGCCGTAAGTTGTCTGGCGGTAGCATGTCCATTACGGCAATATCCACCCATCCGTCATTGTTGAAGTCAGCAACATCCACACCCATTCCATTGAAGCTCTGGTGTTTGAGAAAGTTGCCTATTTCATTTTTAAAGGTCCCATCGCCTTGGTTGATCCATAGCAGATCGTTGGTGATAAAGTCATTGGCCACATATACATCCGGGAGACCATCTCGATTGATATCCGCAATCGCCACACCTAGCCCATATCCTTCAATTAAAATTCCAGCTTCCTCGGAAACATTGCTAAAAGTTCCATCACCATTGTTTCTATACATCCTGTCCGTACTTTCACTTTCACCTTGCACCTTTTTTTCCCTTACATAATTCCGGTTGGAGGTCTCATAGGCATTGGTCAACAGGTACATATCCAGGTCTCCATCTCCGTCATAATCAAAAAATGCGGCATGGGTGCTGTAGCCCTCATCATCTAGGCCATATTCAGCAGCCATTTCCCTAAAAGTGAGGTCCCCTTGGTTGATAAAAAGAAGGTTTTTGCTTTGTTCCTTAAACCTGCTGGCCACACAAACATAAAGATCAAGAAATCCATTTCCATTGATATCTACAAAGGAGGCCCCAGTGGCCCAATTTTCCGTTACTATTCCAGCCTGTTCACTTATGTCCTCAAAAATTAGATTGCCTTTGTTCAGGTAGAGTTTGCTAGGGACCATATTCCCTGAAAAGAACAAATCGGGAAGTCCGTCATTATTAACATCCCCCACAGCTACCCCTCCTCCATTGTAGATATAGTCAAAATTAAGGGCATTCAGGGTATCGTTGGTAGTTATGTCATTTGAAAAAGTGATGCCAGTGACAGCGGAGGAAAGTAGATCAAATCTATGGTCTTTTTTGGTGCTGCAACCAATGACACTGGCAATCAATAAAATGACCACCAATTTGACACAACCAGGTTGGAATTCGACTTTTTTCACTTGATACTTGTTCAAAGCTGTATGAAAAGGCTGCCCAAGTGGGCAGCCTTTTGCAATAAAATAGGTTTAATAGCCAGGATTCTGCCTGAGTTCTTGAATCAAATCCAATTCCCTCTGAGGGAAAGGTTTAAGCAGGTGTCGCTCGGTCCAGTTTTGGTTAGCCAGGGAACTCCCAAAATCTATATCCGTTCCAATATTGATAAATCCAGCGTTATGCCACCTCACCAAATCATCATACCTGTGTCCTTCAAAGGCAAGCTCAACCCTTCTTTCATGCATTAGAAACTGAAACATTTCATCCTGACTTGCCGAGGGGAGCCTATCAGGCAGAATGTCACCGGAGGGGTCAGCTCTTCGTCTTACCAGATTGATAAGTTCAGCAGCTCTTGCTACATTGTTGTTTCCAAGTAATTCCGCTTCTGCCAACATCAAATAAACATCTGCCAACCGGATTACCCTTTCATTGTTCGATCCAGCAGGTGGCTGGGGATAACTGATGTAATTGAGCAAGTATTTAGAAGGAGTAGCACCAGTAATAGACCAAGCTGGGTCAAAGGGGGTGCCAAAATAGTCGTCTCCCTCTCGATAGAAGGTGTAATGGATCCTTGGGTCATCAGGCTCGAAGGCTTCTTGTAAGGGTACCGTCGCATGGACATTACCGTAACCTTGACCATTGGCTCCTGGGGCACAGTTGCCAAGGAAACAAGAGGCACGGAAATTAATTGCTCTCGCTGTACCCGCATGTCCAATGTTTTGGTTTCCAGCTAAACCAAAATCCACAGGGAGCCAGGGATTAAAGTCTCCTCTTGAAAACTGTATCTCAAAGATGGACTCAGGGTTATTTTGAAAATCCTCGTCAAAGTTTTGTCCAAAATCATCCACCAAGCTGTATCCTTTGTTAAACGCCACATTTTCCAATTCGGGGATGGCTTCGGTGTATTTTTGCCTGTAAAGGTATACCTTTCCTAGAAGGGCCTGGGCGGCGCCACTGGTTGCTCTACCCACATTGGAAGCATCCCATTGATCAGGAAGATTGTTTTTTGCCGAGATCAGATCTTGTTCCACAAAGTCCAAAACCTCCCCCGGTTGAGAGTTAGACACACGGGAGGCTTCCACGGTGGTGATCAGGTTCTGAATGAGCGGTGGGGTACCAAAATGCTTTGCCAATAGAAAATAGAAATAGGCTCTAATAAATTTGGCTTCGCCCTCAAACCTCAATTTTTCACTTTCGGTAATTTCAGCATTAGGAGTACGGTTGAGGATAGTATTTGCCCGCATAATGCCTTTATAACTTTCAGTGTAAATATGACTAAAATCCCCATTGTCCGGTAACCACACAAAGTCGACGTTATTGTGAACCCCTTGTCCTCCATGTCTCACATTGTCTGAAGGGTACATAATTCCCCTGTAATGGCCTAGGCCAGATTGTTCATAGTATAAGTTCAACAGGGTGCTGTAGGGTGCCAAGGAAGCGGCTTCGAAATCATCATAAGTGATGTAGAATGTCTCAGAATTAAGTTCTCCCAACGGTGGTAAATCCAACTTATTTTCACAGGAAAGTGTGGATACCATAACTATGCAGAGAAACAATCCCATTATTTTTATCGTCTTCATAATTGTTGCTGCTTAGGTTAAAATGTCAATTGAACGCCCATTTGATAGATCCTCGGTTGGGGCATATTGCCTCTATCCGTGCCAGCACCCGTTTGGGTGGCATTGGCTCCATAGGTCATCACTTCGGG
>PXCO01000391.1 GCA_003565295.1 Cyclobacteriaceae bacterium | reverse complement strand
GGCCGCTGAAAAGAAAATATAAACACATGAAATCGAGCATGAGGAGAACCTCACACAGAGGGATGATTATCAAAGCGAGATTCCATCTGACCGCTGAAAAACAAATTATAAACAGATGAAAAGAAGTTTATTTATCCTTTTCCTCTTGCTTTTGGCGGGGATTGCAGAAGCCCAAATCCGTTTGGGGCAGAGCAGGTACACGCGTCAAGAGCCTGTGAACATTATTGATCTGGATTATTCTAACCCTAAGAAATTCCGTATCGCGGAGATCAAGGCTGTGGGGTTGGCTACACTGGATGAAACGGCCATCATTTCCCTGGCAGGGTTAAGGGTGGACGATGAAATCACCGTTCCCGGTGACGCCATTTCTACTGCATTGAAAAAATTATGGAGGCAGGGTATTATCGGTGATGTCAAGATACTTGTGACTAAAATTGAAGGAGACGATATACATCTGCTCTTGGACCTTACCGAAAGACCTAGGTTTAGCAGGGTGGAGTTCACTGGGGTAAATAAAACCCAGGAAGGGGAGTTGAAGGACAAAGTCTCCATTAGGGGTCGTGTGGTTAGAGACGATTTGCTGAATAATGCACAGCGTAAGACCCGGGAGTACTTTGTTGACAAAGGCTTTCTAAACACTGAGGTGAAGGTCATTCAGGAGAGAGACACTACACTTCCAAATTCGGTAAGGCTTCGTTTTGAAGTGGACAAAAAATCCAAGGTGCGGATCAATGAAATCAAGATTGCAGGTAATGACAATATTCCCGATGCCCGGGTGAAGAAGAAAATGAAGGGTACCAATGAGCATGCCCGGGTCTATTTTTTCAAGGACATTGTTTCCCGTATGCTCAATCTTACCCCTAAAAGGGCCAAGGAAGTGGTGGTGTACAGAAACCCCGTGACAGAGGAAGAAATTAAGGAATATATCCACAAAAACTTCAAATTAAATTTCTTCAGTGGGTCTAAATTTGTAAGGAACGATTACCGGGACGATAAGAGGAAAGTGGTAGATTTCTATAACAGCAGGGGATACCGGGATGCGGAGATCGTAAGGGACTCTATCTACAACTATGATCAAGACCGCATTAATATAGATCTGGATATCGAAGAAGGACGGCAGTATTACTACAGGAATATCAGTTTCTCAGGCAATTACATCCATGCGGACGAAGTGCTAAGGGCTAAGCTGGGTATATATAGAGGGGATGTTTATAATAAGGAAAAATTGGATAAACGTCTCAATTATGACCCGCAACAAGGGGATGATGTGAGCTCACTGTATCAGGATGACGGTTATCTCTTTTTTACCATTGACCCGGTGGAGGTAAATGTGGAGGCCGATTCCATTGATATTGAGCTACGGATCTTCGAAGGGCCTCAGGTAACGGTAAACAGCGTTTCCATAGAGGGGAATGAGCGGACCAGTGATCATGTGGTCATGCGTGAAATCCGAATTCTTCCCGGTCAGAAGTTCAACAGGAGTGCCTTGGTGAGGACCATACGGGAACTTTCCCAGATTGGTTATTTTGACCCTGAGAATATTGAGCCGGATATGCGCCCGAATTTTGAAGAGGCCACTGTGGATATTGTTTTCAAACTGGAAGAACGCCCCAATGACCAGATCGAGCTATCCGGTGGATGGGGAGGCCTGTTCGGATTTGTGGGTACGGTGGGGTTAAGCTTCAACAACTTCTCCATCCGGAATATCAAAGACTTCAGTAAGTGGAGGCCGCTTCCCACCGGGGATGGTCAAAAACTTAGCCTTAGGGTGCAGGCTAATGGCCGTAGCTTTCAGAACTACAGTATTTCCTTTTCAGAGCCCTGGTTTGGGGGTAAAAAGCCGAATGCCCTCAGTGTGAGTTTCAATCATTCTGTTCAAAGGCAGCTGGACTTTTGGAATCAAATGAACCCTATGCAGGAACTGGGATCTTTCAGGATCACAGGTGCAACGGTGGGTTTGGCCAAGAGGGTTACCTGGCCGGATGATTATTTTCAGGTAAGTAATTCCCTGCAGTTTCAGGTTTATGATTTCGATGAATATGGCAATTTCTTCGGGCTTACCTATAATACAGGTGTAGCGAGAAGCGTGGCTTTAAACACAACTATTAGCAGAAACAACATCGATAACCCAATTTATCCAAGGTTTGGCTCGAATATAACATTAAGTGCCACCATGACACCACCTTATGCCTCCATGAACCCCAATATCAACAGGGAATCACCGGATGAGGAAAAGTATGCATGGTTGGAATACCATAAATGGATGTTTGACGCTTCCTTTTACACCCCCTTGTTTGGATTCAACAAATTGGTGCTGAGTGCCAGGACCCACATGGGCTTTTTGGGTTCTTATGGAGACAGGATAGGGATTATTCCACTGGAGCGCTTTGTACTTGGGGGTGACGGCATGAATATGATGAACTTTGCATTGGGTCAGGAAATCATCGGCTTAAGAGGATATGAAAACCAGTCCATCACCCCTGGCAGGGATTTCAGGGGACAGCCTGGTGCACCAATGCCCTATGGCGGAGTGGTATATAATAAGCATGTGATGGAGCTGAGGTTTCTGGTATCACCTAATCCATCGGCCACCATCTTCCTTCTTGGATTTGCGGAGGCCGGCAACAACTGGGGAAACTATGGAGACTACAATCCGTATGACCTCAAGAAGTCGGCAGGTTTTGGAGCGAGGATATTTATGCCCGCATTTGGGCTGCTTGGCATTGATTGGGGCTACGGATTTGATCCGGTACCCTCTTTGCAAAACCCCAATCCAGGACCTAGCGGAGGAATGTTTCACTTTACCATTGGACAGCAATTCAGATAATTATGGAAAAATGCCTGAAATTGTTACTTTTGCTCCTCCTTTTCACATCAGGGGTAAAGGCACAGAAGGTAGGCTATGTGGACACGGAGTTTATCCTGAACAAGCATCCGGAGTATAAGCAGATACAAGACGAACTGCAGGCTTTAGGTGAGGAATGGAAAAAAGAGGCACAGAAATTGGAGAGCGAGATCAAGGAACTATACAATGACCTGAAAGCAGAGGAGGTGCTTCTGACGGAGGAAATGTATGAGGAGAGAATGGCGGTGATCAAGGAAAAAGAAAAGGCTGCCACCGCCTATAAAAACAGGATTTTTGGGGTTAAGGGGCAGTTTTATCAAAAACAAACCGAATTACTACAGCCCTTGCAATCCAAGGTGTACGATGCCATAGACCGGGTTTCCAAGAGAAACAGTATCGCTATTCTCTTTGATAAGGCCTCTAGCCCTACGGCCATTATCTATACCGATCCCCGGCATGATTACACCGAATTTGTACTGGAAGAATTAGGACTTGAAGATGAAAACGAATAAATAACAAAAATTAACATTATGAAAGCAAGAATCATCCTATCAGCAATAGCGATGCTATGCATTGGATTTGTGTCTTCGGCACAGGAAATGAAAATTGGGTACACCAATGTACAGTATATCATGAGCCTTATGCCGGAAATGGAGCAAATTGATGCTGATATACAAGATTATAGCAACCAGTTGGGTCAGCAGATGCAAACTAAGACCCAGGACTTTCAACGGCAGGTGCAGACTTTTCAGCAATCTGCCGAAACCATGACAGAGGATGCCTTGAACCAAAAGAGACAAGAGCTACAGAAAATGGAGCAGGACCTAGAGAAATTTAGGCAAGATGCCCAGACCTCTTACCAGCGAAAGTTGCAAGAGCTCTTGGAGCCCGTTCAAGAAAAGGTGTTCAATGCCATAAACTCTGTGGCGGCAGAAAACAATTATACCCATGTGTTTTCCGAGAGCACTGAAAACGGTTCTCCCATCTTACTTTATACCAAAGATGACGATCCGTTCACAGAGCTAGTTTTGGATAAACTTGGGATAAAAGACCCAGGAACAGGAGGAATTACCCCCGGTGAATAATTAAAAACAACAACAATGGCCCGCAATTTTTTTGTGGGCTTTTTCTTTTTCATATCTTTAACTGTTTAATTGATACACATTATGAGCATTTTAGCGTGGTTGTTGGCATGGTGGGTATTCTTGCCCATCAGCCAAGAAGAAAAGAAGGCTGTGGAAGGATATGACCTGGAGGCCTCAGAGGTAGTTTGTCACAAGACCGATTCCGGGCAGCGGTATTTTTCCTACAGGATATCCAATGTGGGGGAAAACAATGCCCCGGAAGGAAGTTATATGGTGTTTTTCAAGGTGAATGGAAAAATGGTGAGTTTCGACACCGACACGGATGAATTAGAGGCCGGGAAAAGCGTGGTCTATACCTCTGATGTGAAGTTCAGTCCCTTTAATAAAAAAGGACGGTTGAAGTATAAGCTGATTATCAACACCAAGGACGCTAATAAGAACAACAACAAGATGCAAGGAGAAGTTGTGCTCTGATCAGTTCAATTGAGTTGTTCAGGTATTAAAAAAACCCACATTACTACCTGGGTAAACTAAAAAAAGAATCTTGATTTTAAATCCAGAACACTATGCAAGGGTACAGCCTTCTGATAACCTGATCACAAAAATTTTCTGGGATAAGAAGTAAACAATGGCTATTTAACAAAAAGGGGGGCAATTGCCCCCCTTTTTGTAAATCAAAATAAAACAGTATTAACAGTATTAGACAAAATGTGGTCGTTAAGCATTTTCCAGACGTTATGGTATAATGGATAACCCATCAAAGGAAGCGCTTGTAAGGTAATTATAGATGGTAACCTCTGAAAGAAATATTTTTTTAGGTTTATAACATGGCATATCCTATATACGCAATCAGGTCAAAGCCTTCCTGCAAAATTCCAGACATTTTTGAACCTCATTAACCGCATCTGAACCATCAGGAATCCTGTATTCCAGTTCTATGGATGCGGGGAATTTGTACTTGTTATTCCGCATGGCTTGAAGAACTTCCTTCAGCGGGGTATCCCCTTCGCCCCAAGGAAGGTTTCCCTTGCCATTTTCTGGGGTTTGCCGGTCTTTGATGTGCATGCTTGAGATCCTTTTGTGCTGCTTTTCTATCAGCTCCATCATGTCGGTATGGCCTGCTGCCACATAATGCCCCGTGTCAAAATTCAATGCATTTCTTGGGCTCTGTGCCAAGGCAGTATCCCAAAAGGTGAAAGTCTGCTGTTCATGCCCATGATAAGCCACATTCATCTTATTAATGATCCCCATTTTCCCCAGCTTTTGGGTGTGGGCATCATCAGAGGGGTGCTCCAGTGTGACATGGTCAGCACCTAAGGCCCTGGCAGCTTTCATCCCATAATGGATTTCCTCATTGGTATTGGTTTTCCCAAATGCACTGGGCTTGAAGGCGTAGATCTGAACTCCCGCATCCTTGTACATTTTCCTTAGCTGCTCGAACTTTTTAAAGTCGGTCTTGGCTCTCCATTCGGCCACTACTTTTGTATATGCCTCAGCCTCTTCCTGAAGGCCTTTGAGTTCCTCTTGTTCTTCTTGGCTGAGCTCCTCACCCTGCCTTTCCTTTCTACCAAGCTGAAAAAGTCGGGAACGTTCCATTTGGGATTCGGGAATTCCGGCGAATTGTTCGGCAGGTCCCCCCATCAATTCTATGGCACTTATGCCACTCTCCCTTACATACCCTAGGGTGGCCTCTGCACTTTGATCGGGCATGGAGCGAAAGGAATAGGTGATGCACCCGATCTGTACCCCATTGATCCTGGAATTGGGTTTGTTGTAGCTTTTTATTATGGCTGGTGCACCTGAAAGATAAGAAGGTACAAGGGCCATGCCTCCGAGGCTTAAGGCAGATTTATAAAGGAATGTTCTTCTATTCGACATAATGAGCTGAATTTTGAATTTGAACCAGTAAATTAATAAAATTGGCCTAAGGATATAGAAAATAGCTGGGATATTAAGGGTTTCAGCGTTTTTCCTGCTTGAAAACCCTTAATTCAGCAATCTGATTACCTCCATTTCCCAGGTTGAGAACATCGGGTGAGAAGGTTTCAGGTCCAGGTTATTCCTGTCCATATAAATCCGCTCGTCGGTGAATTATTTAACAAAACAGCCTAGAGGTAATTCCTTGTTTTAAGTACACCCAATAGTAGTCCCTTACAGGACTTAAATTGCATAATAGAATCGGACCCCTGTTAGGAACCTTATATGGGTAGAAACAGCATAGAATCTGAGGCACCATTCTTCATTTAGGTACGGAATATGCTTGACGGTACCAGTGAAATCGGTAATTTGATGTGCCTAATATAGCGCGGTAATTCAGCTATTTTGGACAAATACTGTTAAATTCAGCATTTACACCTGATCTGACAATTGACTGATATGGATTGTATGCTGAATTGAACCTCAACTAAATAGCCCTATGTAAACGAATAATGGTATGGAGGCCTGGCTTAGTGGTTAGTTTCCGGAGATCCCGATCCTACTGCAGCCTGCGGCCCCTGCACTGACCCAACCGATAAAGGAGGTGACCACTAATTTGGAAATTTAAAAAAGAAACCGGAAGGAAACCTTGAAGCACCAGGGACGGTCGGACGAAAAAAGCTGCCCCAATGTTTTGGGCCTTTTCTTTCATGTCACCGAACACAGCTAAGGATATGTTGGGCAGTTATTGGTAGCGGTGATTGTGGTGAAAGCGGAAAATGAAAAGGATTAAAATGAACAAATATATAATCAGGCTTAAACAGCGTCTTAAGTTTTTTTTGGAACGGCAGTTTATAAAAGGTGCCCATTATCAACTATTGTTTGTTGCGGCACTTATCGGCCTGATATCGCTTATAGGTGGCGTTTTGGTCCTGCCCTCAGGGGAACCCACCAAGTCTTTGAATGAGGCCATCTGGTGGGCGTTTTTAAGGTTGTCTGATCCAGGTTACCTGGGGGACGATGAAGGGGTTTGGAGGCGTTTTGTCTCTACCATTCTAACGGTTCTGGGCTATGTCGTATTTTTGGGCTCCTTGGTAGCAATCATCACCGCCTGGCTAAACCGGAAAATAAGAATCCTTGAACAGGGTTTGACGCCGGTTACGGCTAATAACCATGTAATCATCCTGGGCTGGACCAAAAAGACCATCCATACCGCCGGGGAGATTTTCAGTTCTGTGGGTCGTTTACGAAGGCTCCTGAAGTTCTATGGCGCTAAAAGGCTCAATATCATTATCCTATCTGAAGATGTGACCCCCAGGCACATGCAGGAATTACGGGATGACCCCCTGATAGGGAAAAGAGCAGATGAAATCATCCTGCGATCAGGCATACCCATAGACCGTGAGGACCTGAGAAGGGTGGACAGCTTGAACGCTGCCGTTATTATTATTCCGAGTTCCTCAAGCTTTGAAAATGAATTCATTACCCCCGATGTGCAAACCATCAAAACCCTACTTTCACTCAATGCGGAAGTCCTCAACGCTTCAAAAAAACAGCGTTTTCCCT
>PXCO01000012.1 GCA_003565295.1 Cyclobacteriaceae bacterium | reverse complement strand
GGCACGCATCACTTCTTGGTTATTAAAGTTGACTTCATTGTTCCCATAGGTAAAACGTACCGCAATCTCTGGTTCTGGAGCACCTTCTCCAACTTCCAACACAGGAAAACCTGTCCTTCTCCAGTCAAACCAAGACTCAGTGGCGGTGGTCCAACTGGCAATCCACTTCTGTTCTATAATTTGCTCCAGGGTGCCATCGTAAGCAACAGAAGGATGTTGGATATAATCCTCAAATCCATCACCAACCTCCCATGTATCCATGGAAAATTTTATGGCATTTTGATAATGAGTCTCGGCATCACCTACTGACCACCCCCTCTGGGCAGCCTCAGCAAATATAAACTGTACCTCGGCCGCTGACATTACCCTGGCCTTCAGAATGCCACCACTACGTCCCCTATAATGATCTGACAACTGAGAAACATGCTGATTCTCCAACTGTTGACCGCCGGTAGGGTTCAAGTTATGGTCACTTGGACCAATTAACATTGGGGGAAGCCCCACATATTCTCTGGTATCTAAGGTTCGCCCCAGTAAATCTGGATTATAGTGTCGGGTATATTTGTTACCCTCCGCTATTCTCTGCACATATTCAATATCCACTAAAGAAACAACCCCCTCCAAGATTTCTCCATTTTCGCGAATGTAAGGGTCATATGCCACATTAAGACTAAAATCTTCTACCCATTGACAATGTACAGGCCTTACCCATTGGTCCAATCTTGGATCCTCGTAATCTACAAGTTTGTCCAAAAGGGTATTACAAGGTTTGAACCTTCGAAAGGAAGATCCTGCATCAAAATCAGTAGCAGTGGGCCAAGAATCTCCATCAGATGCCCCGATATAATCGATAGTAACATCTTCATCGGCCCCACTCAAAAACACCCCCGAGTTATATACTTCTTCCACTCCCTGCTTAGCCAGGTCGGGCATTTTCTCGGATAAACGCATGGAATACCGCAAGATCAAGGAATTGGCGAATTTGTGCCACATGGTAGCATTCCCTCCAAAATACAGATCATATTCAGGAATAACCCCCTCGTTATTCCCACTAGCAAATATTTGGGCAGCACTTCTCAAATCATCAAGAATTCCCGGGTAAATGACTTCCTGACTATCGTAGGCAGGGAATTCATTTTCAATACCAGGCTGATCACCCTTTAGAGCCGTGGTATAAGGAGCATCCCCCCACAAATCAGTGATCATTCCAAATATATAAGATTTCATGGTAAGAGAAACTCCCCTATGGAATTCCATCCCAGTTTCTTCCGCCCTTTGCATCAGAAAATCATTGGTCCTAAGTAGGTTGTACCAACCAGTCCAATCTCTCAACCCCCAGGCAAAGGTGTTATGCCCTGTAAACCAGCCATCTTTTTGGGTATGTTGAACTACCCCTGCGACGTCCCCAAATCCTAGTCCCACCATATTTGTGGCAACAGGTCGCATTACAGATGGCATCAAAAGATTAGGATTGGCCACCGAAGGGGCTACCCCATTGGGGTTTTCATTGATTTCATCAAGGGAATCGCAAGCAAAGGTAAAACTCAATGCCAACACGATCCCAGTTAGTAATTTTATATTAACTATCTTCATCACTTTTATGCTTTAAATTTAACTAACACCTGTCAGAAAGTAAGATTTAACTTAAATCCTACTGGCATAGTCCATGGCATCACATTTTGAAGTTCTATACCTTGTCGAAATAGATTAGCAGAATCACCTTGCCTGCTCGCGGTAATTTGGAAAGCTCTTTCAGGGTCTATACCTATATTTGCTGCTGTCCAAACAATGATGTTTCTTGAGAACACGGCTACGTGTGCGTTTCTCACACCCGGAATATTAGGCAAATCATATCCGATAGATAATTCCCTGATTTTCAAGAAAGAAGCATCATGGGTTACTTGCTGGTTAAATCTCCAGGCAAACTGTCTTGAGGCGGGATAAATCACGGTTCCCTCACCACCTAAATGTTCCACATATTCACCGGGAGCTACTTCAATTACCCCAGGGATGAAAACACCGTCAGTACCCGGTGCGTCCGAGGTATTAGTTTGCAAGCCACCCGTTTCGGGGGTAAAACCACCCACCCTTGGGAAATTCCCGTTTTGAGGAATAATGAATTCCTCTGGATTGGATTTTAACAGTTCCACCAACTCATCTTCACTATAGAGCCCACCTGGAATCAAATTACGCAGTTGACGTCCATCTTTCCAATTTGATCCACCATAGCGGTAGGTGCCTGACTGAAACTGACCACCCATTCTCCAGTCAAAGCTGGCCTGTAATGACCATCTCTTATATCGAAGATTGGCCTGCATACCCATGATAAAATCAGGGTTAAAATTACCCACGGGGATCCTATCTTCTCTGTCGTTTAATAAAATCCATTTTCCGGTATCATCAAGGATTGGCCAACGGTAATACTCGGAATTTGGGTCGTCTACATAGGCGTAACCTCTACTGTACAAGGTTCCAATATCTTCTCCTACGAAGGTCTGAGCACCCCCATTGTTGTCCTCCCAAAGTGTGATGAAATCCATTCCTTCGGTAAGGCTTTCAAGCCTCGTTCTCATTCTCGTGAAGTTCATGTTGATATCAAGAGACAATCCATCTGGTCTTTGAATGGGTGTACCACCAAGCATGACTTCCCATCCACGGCTGGAAATCATACCGGCGTTTATTTGTTTTTGGGTAAACCCGGAAGATGCAGGGGTCGGTATGCGTAGGATTTGATTCTCATTTTGCTGGTAGAAATAAGTCGCCTCAAACCTTAACCTGTTATCAAATAAATTCAAATCCAAGCCATATTCCTGTGATGTATTGATTTCTGGCCTCAGATTCGGGTTTAACAGTGTCCCGGGATAGGTGGTAGAAATTAAATCACCCCAGTTCTGAGTACCCAATACTGGCTCCAATGCGTAAGGATTGGTGTCGTTCCCCACTTGGGCAACACCCGCCCTGAACTTCAACATGGTAATTTCTTGAGGCAGGTTAAAGGTGTAATTGGCAAGCCAGCTTAAAGAGGCTGAAGGATAGAAGTAGGACCTGTTGTCAGCAGGCAAGGTACTGGACCAATCATTTCTGGCCGTTAAGTCCAAATATAGCTGATCCTTAAAACCTAAGGAAGCCAGTCCGAAAACACTGTATATAGCTTTCCGTGAGCTAAAGTTGGAGTAATTCAATCCCGTATTGGGAATATTTTGTATTCTGTACAGTCCGGGAACGATAAGGCCTGCATTTCTTGCTCCACCCATGTAATTATCCCTGAAATTTTGCATCATAACGTTTCCTCCACCGGAAAGAGACAAACTGAAATCATCGACTTTTTTATTGTAAGTAGTCAAGAATTCAATATTTGATTCACTTCTGGCAATATCCTGCAAATGGTAGGCTCCACTACGTTCTCGGGTGTACGACCAAGGTATTTTGGTCTCCCTATTTTCAAGGTAATGGTCATGAGTCAATCTTAAATGGGAATTGATGTTATCCGCCCACTGATAATCAAGTTTGATGTTCCCAAAGGCCCTATCTCTTACATAAGAGTTATTTATGCCATAAGCTATAAAGTAAGGATTGTCATGATTAGGGGAAGGAGAGCGTTGCTGAATCTGTTCCTGCCCTGGTTCCCAATACTGCTTCAATTCCCTAATGTCAATGTGTGACCAATTATATACATCTTCCACGGGGTTGGCTCCCCTGTTTCCTGTGGAAGGTCGGTCATTGGAGTTACTTCTAGATAAGTTAATGTCCGCACTTACACTCAACTTAGGACTCAGCTCATAGGATGTGGATAAGCTTAGGTTGTTCCTGAATAAATCAGAATTTGGGATCATGCCATTGTGTGACATGTTGGTATAGGAAAGCCTATAGGTGCCTTTTTCGCTGGAACCGGATATGGCTAATGTGTTAGTTGATGTAACCCCGGTTTCAAGAAAATTCTTCATGTTGTCTGGATAAGATCTCAGCTCCGTAGGAATCCTGTTCCCATTTTCGTCCACTGGACTCATAAACTGAGGAGCCGTATTTCCCACGTCAAGCTCTGGTCCTGCCCAATAAGAGGATAACTCATCCAATTGTGCCACACGGTTTCCCACTCCAAATCGGTAATGAAAGTCCAAATACCTAACCGGCATTTCAAAGACATTACTGGAAGAAAAGTTGACGGTCATTTCCTCTCCCTTTCTCCCACTCTTTGTGGTGACCAAAATTACACCGTTACCTGCCCTTGCACCATAAAGTGCTGCTGCACTTGGTCCTTTCAAAACAGTAATGTCTTCAATATCGTCAGGATTCAGGTCAGAAATAGGGTTACCATAATCCACTTCATTCCTGTCCCCCATTCTACTGATATTGTTCAGTGTATTGGAGACTGGCACACCATCGATCACAAATAAGGGTTGGTTATCGCTACTTAGGGAGGTAGCGCCTCGAATAATTACTGAGGTGGAGGACCCTGGCCCACTCATCTGATTAATGGTTACCCCAGCTACCCTACCTGCCAATGCATTGATCGCATTCTCCTGGGTAACATTCCTGATATCATCTCCGCCGACTTCTCCAACTGAATAGCCAAGAGATCGCTTATCCCTCTCAATTCCAAGGGCGGTTACCACCACTTCTGACATGGTGTCTATACTTTCCTCAAGCTCCACATTAAGGGTGGTCTGATTTCCGACCCGCACTTCCCGGTTGTCAAAACCCACATAAGAAAACACCAGTACCGAATTTTCATCTGCAACCTCGATGGTATACTCTCCATCGATATCGGTAACTGTTCCGTTATTGGTACCCCTCTCTACTATGGTAACACCGGGAAGTCCGACATTATCAGTTGCAGAGGTTACTTTACCACTCACCGTGATGGCTACCTTCTTTTGTTCGTTAGAGGGCACATCTTCTGAAGTGGCGACTCCCTCCGCAAAGGAAGTCCCTGGCACCGCTGTAATACTAAAACAGCAGAGGCCAATCAGAGGGATGACCCACCTGACATTTCTCTTGGTAAATTTTAGATTCATTTTCATTGAATTTTAAGTTTAAATGGATAGCGATAACATGTTTGGGATGCAATACGATACCCCGGAAATTCCTAGGGTATAACTTTTACTCGAACGATTTTAGCTTTTGTCATTTGTAAGGATAATTTTTGTGCTACTGAAAAACTTCTCTAGAGAAGTACCCTATTCCTTTCCCCCATCGCCTGCTTTTGATTTGCTTTTCTTATAATTGGCGGCTAAAGAGTCAAGGAAATGCCTTTTCATGCTGTTTTCAATGTAGATTGAATGCCCAGGGTCATCAATTCCGCTTAGAATTTGTTCGAATTCAGCTTTACCGATCCTTCCGGATATCAGTTTTTCTATCAAATCATCAGCTTTTTCCTTATTCATTTGGTGGCCCTCCAACCATAATACTTTGGTTTAAAAATTAAGGCTATTCCTATCTGTACAATTTTAAATCAAAATTTATCCTAAAATATAATTTTTCCGATTCGTAAATATTTCATAACCATGAAACCGCCCATTAGTCCTTTCTATAAAAAATGTAGTAGTTATAAAAGCTATTCAACCGTATAAATTAAATCCTATACCAAGTCAATTCCCCTAATAGAGGACTCTACTAAAATCAAAGTATATTTAGATTATGAAACATCTTTTCATCCCCTTTTTGGCCTTACTACTATGGGCATGTAAACCTCAGATCGATAAGCTCCGTGAACTCCCCACCTTGTCGGAAACCATGGACGGTATTGTGACACGGTTATATGAAAATTTTGAAAAGGCCCAACTGGACACCCTTTCCCATTCCTTTATCTTAAATTACATCACCCCGGAGGAAAAGAAGGTTCTAGCCCATCAATATTGGGTTTTTGAGGTTAACACCCCCGTGACCGCCTCAATAATCAGGGATAAAGACCAAGAGGTCATTCCTTTTTGGTTGGAAGAAAGAGGGTTTACACAGACTGAGATGGAGGTGACGAACCGTCATTCCACCTATGAAGTTTGGCAGAAAAAATTTGATGAGGGACGCATTCACCTTGGCATCAATGGGTTAGACAAACACCGTCCCGTCTACCTGGTAGCTGTTAAACCCAATGACCCCACCGAAGAGCTTACAATAAATTCTGTATTTCCTGAAAATCAACACATCGAAGAACTTAAGACAGGTGCATTTACCTACCATGACTGGGATGAACTTACCCTCGAAAGCGTCCCCGAACCGCTTCAGGGACAAAGCCTTTTAACCACTATCAGGGGCCGAGCCAGAGAGGCACACGTGGTGGGAGCCTTTAGAAATACTGCATACCCCTCATCAAGTAAACCGGATCAATTATTGCTCACCTGGAGCGGTGATCCCGCCACCACCATGGACATACAATGGAGAACCCATGTGACCAATACAGAAAGTAATGTGAAGTATTGGCCTAAAGGTTCAACAGACACCCTGATAAAAGAAGGTAAGCGGTTGCTGATGGAAGACAGAATGTTACAAAACGATAGGTACATCCACAGGTTTACGGCAAAATTAAAAGACCTGAAACCCGCCACCTCCTACGAATATATAGTGGAAACCAAAGAAGGTCTTTCCAGTGCAAAGGAAAATTTCTCCACCGCACCTGCCCGAAAAAGCCCCCTCTCTTTTATTTGGTTTGGTGACGTACACAATACCGAACAGTGGGGAGACCTTATCGCCTTGGCAAATCAAACTCACCAAGACCATGCTTTCCATATCATTGCCGGAGACCTGGTTAACACCGGGTTGCACAGGGATGACTGGGATCAATTTTTTGCCTATGGGGGAAGGTCATTTGCACAAAAACCCCTGCTGGCTGTTCCCGGGAATCATGACAGCCAAGATGGGTTAGGGGCATGGATGTTTGAGGACATGCTTAGTTTTCCCGAAAATGGGCCAGAAGGGCTACCTGCTGGAAGAACTTACTCCTTTACCTACCAAAACGCCTTGTTTATTATGATCGATGGTACCCTGAACATCAAACAGCAAACTGATTGGCTGACGGATCTCCTGGCAAATAGTGAAGAGGAATGGAAAATCCTCACCATTCATTTTCCCCCTTTCAATGCCGTTGAACCCTATGAGCATATCATAGATGAATGGGCGCCACTCTTCCAAAAGCACCAGGTAGACTTTGTGTTGAGTGGCCATTTTCACTATTATATGAGATCCAAGCCCATGCTGGGAAGAGAAGTCTCTGATGACCCCAACAAAGGGACATACTACCTGATATCCATTGGAACACACGGAAAAAACAAGGATGCTCCAAAAGAAGCCTATGCCGAGGAGCAATTTCCCGCCTCATTCCTCTACCAAAAGGTGATTATTGACGGTAACACCCTAAGTTTTGACACCTTCAATCTGAAAGGTGAGATAGTGGACTCCTTTTCTTTGAGTAAATAAGTTTTGCAGGTGGGAATTACTTAAACTCAATGATTCCCACCAGCTTATTTTTTTTCGC
>PXCO01000059.1 GCA_003565295.1 Cyclobacteriaceae bacterium | reverse complement strand
TTTCCACAAACAGGTTTTGAACCACATCCTCGGCTTCATCCATGTCTTTCAGATAGGTAAATGCATATTGGCATAGCTTCAGGTAATGCTGGTCAAACAAATACCTTAAAGCACTTGAATCTTTGTCGTTCAATCGTCTGATCAAATCATCCTCAGTACCAATCACAAATCTTTCTGGGTAAAGGTTTTAGTAATAGTCAGGTCTTTTACAATATAGTCAGGTCAAATCAGGAATACCACTACTTAAAGCAAAATTTTTTTCAAAAAGGAGGATTAAAGGGTGAAAAACGGGGATAAGCCGTATGGTTATTTTCATTCATACGGGGTTTTCATGAAAAATCACCCAAATGGGTGATGTACAGCAAGTGCGTAATTCACAAATTTACCCCATCAAAAATTTATTTAAACATTTTATTTTACTAAACCCAAATCAAGATGCAAAAGCTTAGAATAACCCCCCTCCTGCTCATCCCCTTATTGATGTTGCTGTATTCATGCCAAGAAGAAATGGATCCACCCATTGGAATGGACTCATCCGAGGACATTCTGTTTCTATCCGGCAAAAATGCTCCCAAAAAAAATTCCCCGATAGTGAACAAACTACTAGCCGATGTCAGAAAAGCGACCACCCAATATCATGATGTGGAAAAGGCCATAGCCTCGGGATACGTTAATACAATGGACTGTGTTTCAAACCCTTTTGGCGAAGGTGCCATGGGTGTTCATTTTGTGAAGGAGGAATTAATTGACGATGTCTTCAACCCACTAGAACCCGAGGTATTGCTCTATGAGGTGAAAAATAATGGCAGCTACAAATTAACAGGGGTTGAATACTTATTTGTAGGAGAGGAGTCGCCACTTTTTGCCGGAGTGGAGCCATTCAGCCCTTTTCACTTGCCTTATGCAGATTTTGCTCTACATGTATGGGTTTGGAAAGGCAATCCAAACGGTATCTTTGAAGATTTCAATGTAAATGTAATTTGTCCCCCACAAGAAGAATAAAGTGAAATTATAAACAGGGTGAAGACGCTGCCTTCGCCCTGTTTTTGCAATTTTTTTTATGGTTCCTGGTAGATGCAATCAAATTTACCTCGGTTTAGTTACCACCTGTTTTGTCTTTAATTCCAATCCTACCTCACCAGATTTTCCTCCCCAAGGTCCATTCCATATAATCCGCCCTGGCGGCATGCGCCCGAAGTGTAGCTCCCAGCACCCATTTATCAGAGACCCGATAAAGTAGTCCATACCGTTGGTAGACGAGGGGATGACTGGGGTGGGGTCGCCTCAGGTACAGCCCCACCTGTGTAACCAAACTTAACTTATTCATATGCAGCTCATGCCCTGCCACTACTGCCCACCTCATTCTATGAAAGGAGATGGGTTCATCCAAATGCCTGTTCACCTCCTTTCTTTCCTGAATATATCCTTCGTTATAATCCACATCTAAACCCAACAAATATGACCCTAATACACTGTACCTGTAAGCGCCTTGCAGCCCTGCCCCCCCGGCAGAAAACACCCGGTAATTTAGCACCCTAATACTTTTTAGACCAAACCTACCATAAACATATGGGCTCCATTTTCTCAGTTCAGGCTCCACTTCAGGGTGGTTGAAAGACTTCCATGCAGGGTTACTCTCCTCAGCCAACCTCACAGATGCCCCTATTCCCGCATGTACAATGTTAAGCCCGGAGTTGGGCAATTTCCTGGCGGCATTACTGATATGGGTAATCCCCCCTTGCACCTGAACCCTCAGGGCCTCATTTACCCAAAACCCATACAAAAGCTGTCCCTCTCCAAAAAAATTGACTTTAGACCCTATGGCCAGCTGAAGGGGGTTATTATGATGATCAAACGGATTCTGAACATAGCTCAGCCCCAAACCCAGCCTGCCAAAAAGTCCGTGACGCTGATTTCCCAGGATTTGTGGCTGCATGTATCCACTCAGGGACAAGGATTTCCCTGTATAAGAATTGTCATGGTCCATAAAGGTGAGGCTTAAACCTGCCTCCGGTAATCCAAGGGCCTCGTGATAGGCTTTGTCATTCAGCACAAAACCATAGTCTATTTTATATATATTAGGAATGCCTTGTATATCTCTCAGCTCCTGATGATGGGCAAGGGTATACCCTCTGGAAACTTGCACGTTGAGATAGGATTGAGCCCAAGCACCCTCGGTGAGCCATATAAAAATCACCAAAAACCCAAATCGAAAATTTCCTTTCATAATTAAGGGATTGGAAAAATCGCCAAACATAAGCGAACCGTTAGTGGGTGATACGGTTTTCTTCTACGCTGGTTTCAGGAGGGAAGCTAACTTCCAAAAGAAAGGGGGTAGAAGGGGTAAACAAAACTATTGAATTGGCCCTAAAAGACTTCCCTAACTCCCGAATTTTCTCCACAAAAACACTAAAAGTGTAAGAAGAATGCTTAACAAAATACTAGTGCCCAAGGGAAAATAAAAAGTGAAGTTCTCCCTTTTCACCACAATGTCCCCGGGCATGGACCTAATCCCAGGGAACTTGTGAAGTCCCCACAGGAGCAATCCGCCAATCAATAATAGCAATCCGGTAAAAATGAGTATTTTTGCAATAACAGGCATTCCATTTTCCATTTCACAAAAATAATGCGTTCCAAAGGAAAACTCTACTTAATCCCCAATATACTGGCCCCCAATACTGCGGAAATGGTGATTGCTCCACAGGTAAAAGAAATCATCAAAAACACCCACTACTATCTGGCAGAAAATATTAGGACGGCTAGAAGGTACATCAGTAGCCTTAACCTGGAAATAAACATCAGTACCTTGCACTTTGAAGTGCTTGATAAACGAACCCAAGAGAAAGAAATGGCCGCCTTGGCAGCTCCTCTTCTTTCCGGGCATGATTTGGGGATAGTTTCAGAGGCCGGGTGTCCTGGTATAGCAGACCCTGGGGCGCTAGCGGTGTCATATGCCCATAAAAAAAGCATTCAGGTGGTGCCTATAAGCGGCCCCTCCTCCCTTTTTCTCGCCTTGATGGCCTCAGGCTTTTCTGGTCAGAAATTCACGTTTCATGGTTACCTACCCATTGATCGTAAAGAAAGAATCAATGCCTTTAAACAGTTGGAAAGTCAAGCAAAGAAGGACGGAAGCACTCAGCTTTTTATGGAAACCCCCTTCCGCAACCAAAAGCTTTTAGAAGACCTTTTGGCACATCTTCTCCCTGACACCCCATTATGCATCGCCAAAAATCTCACCGGAGCAGATGAAATGGTCCGCACCTTGACCGTGGCCGAGTGGAAAAAATCCATACCAGACCTTCATAAAGTGCCTACCGTGTTTTTATTGGGACGGAATTAGAAGTAATAGCGAAAAGAAACGGAGGGTTGGTTCAGCATTAAATCCGTCCTCATTGTAAGCCAATGTGTTATAGAAGAATTCCCCGATTCTGGATAAATATAACTTCTGTTGTATTCCAAAGCCCCCCCAAAAAAGACCAATTCAAAAGCGAATCTCTCCATTGGAAAATAAACCAATCCCAATTGGCTAAAAAGTGCCAGTTGATTTAGCATATGCCTGGGGGGATTGGCATTTTGGCTCTGTTGAAATTCTAAGTGCTGATCTTCCCATAAAATAGTTAAGAATAAACACAAAATAATGAGATTTATTTCACCCCGGTCACCTTATACACCTTTCCATCTGCCTTGGTAAATAGATACAGCTCCCCGTAGTAATCCCTTGCCAGGCGCAGGTCCACCCTGTTTCTGCCGCAAAGTTCCCTGAGAGTTTGGATTACCCCATCATAGGATACCCGCCACTCGTGGACCTGGGCATTATTCCCCCTACTCAGTTCGTCCACATCTACATAGAACAGGCGCCCATGCACAATATCCCCAAAATAATACTTCCCTGATAAAGCGGGTATCTCCTCGCCCCAATATTCATACCCGCCCACTATGGCATTTCCTTCATCATGATCATACATGGCCACAGGATAGGTAAAGCCGTAGGCTTCATCGTTATCAGGAAGCGGGAACACCTGATTGATGTCCATATAGGGTTCAATCACCCAATTGCCCTCCCTAAGGGGCCATCCGTAATCATCTCCCGGCTTTACGATGTATAAGGATTCCACCTTTCCCTGACCAATATTGGATGCCAGCATACGGCCATCCTTAAGCCAGGTGATCCGGTGGGCATTTCGGAACCCATGCGCATAGATTTCCTCTAATAGAGGGGCTTCCTGCCAGGAAAGCACCTCTGAAGGAGGAGAAGGCAGTTCTTTTATGCCCACATAGGGATTCCCCGGGGGTATTCCATAGGCTCCATTACGACTATTGTTACCACGGGGGTCAATTCTTAATATGCTGCCCCAGGCTTGGGTAGGCCCATAGGTGACGAAGGGGAAGCCCGCACCTACACATCCACCATCCCCTATACCTATATATAAGTATCCATAATCCTCATCCCCAGGTTTAGACAGTGGGTTAAACGTCAACTCCTGCATACCATGTATGCCAGTGACCATATTGATCCTGAAGAGTTCTCTGGGTTCCCCCTTATATGGAACGTCTAATGGCTTATCCGTTTGCCACTCCGTTACCACCCACTGCAAGGTGACCCTGATGGAGTCGGCGTACCCAAAATCTGCTTCACCAGCATCCGGGGTTTCGGTGTGTGAGGTATAGAGCAAGCCGTTATTCTTATATTCAGGATGAAACGCAAAACTTCCAAAGCCGGTGGCTAAACCCGGCTTATTAATGAATTTTGGCATTTCCTTTTCCATGTCCAGGAATAATTGAGGGCTGCCATTTTGAAGGTGATACATCTTGCTCCTCAAATCCATAATGAAAAGTTCATTTTCATCCGGAAAATGATCCATTTTAGCTATTCTGGTCTTTGGTCCTTCCTCGCTGGAGGCAGGGATTTCTGCCAGCAAACTTAATTCCGCCACCAGCCCACTAAGGGGTATTTTATCGGGAATGGGGTTATCAATGGAATCCGATCGGGTCAGGTGGTCCGCTTTGGGTGCCTCAAATTGGTGCATATAGGCAATGACTGCATCGATACCCTCATCACCCAGGTGGTCAAAGGCCGGCATATAGGTATTGTATCTTGCAAATACCGCCTGTGCCCTTTCATCCCCACTGTCAATCATCTCGGTAGGATTGGCGATAAAATCCCTTAACCAATCTACTGAGACTTCCCGGGTGATGCCTCCCAGATGCGGGCCTATGCCGTCCTGATTAAAATTATGGCAGGTGCTGCAATGGTTTATAAAAAGGGTTTCACCTTTGGAGAGCATCTCTGCGTTGATCTCAATCTGGTCCTCCACACTTTCCTTTGCTCCATTTTCGCAGGAAAAAAACACGAAAGCTAAAAGGAATGATACAACATGATTCTGCAGGTAATATAGATGCTTCATAATAAATGTGCACGGTAAAATTTTCCAAAAGTAACCCCCTTCGGGGAGAAAATAAAATTAAGAACAGTCCCAGGTTAAATTTATGGATGAAACCGAGCCTGTCTACCGGACAGGCATGCATGAGGAGAGCGTCATCCAGTGGGATGATTATCATGGAGAGCCCACCTTATCTTCTCGAAAAACACCCCATTCACGGAAGCATTCACTGCACTACAATTGAGGGTTGGATGCCTAGGGCTTTCAATCTTTAAGTAGTTTTCCGAAAAGGTGATCAATACATATCAGATCGGATCAATTTTTTGCTTAGCTAGGGATAGGTTTTTTGTATGTGCGCACAGAATCCCGAAAGCAATGCTTCCTTAAGTACCTCGTCGTAGTGTGTGATCAATTCGGGGGGCTCAATGGGATATCTAATAATGGATACATTGAACCTGTTCAATTTGGGAACTAATTATTTTTCAATTCCAGTGTATTTTTTATAAATGGCTCTATACCCTAAAAGCCTAGCCGTTGGCCCAAGAATGCTAATTAAAACATTCTGTATACCCATCGGGATATCGGCAAGTCTGGATGGGCTCTCCAAATATCTCGCTGTTACCATGGCCTGTAAAAAAGGCAATTTCCCCCCTTTTACTTTTCCATCATTTATCATTCCGAATAAATTCTCTAGAAAAAAATCCACATCAATTCCAGGGGTAATAGTTTGGATGAATTCTGTCGGTTCATCATCCATATTGTAATGGTTGTGAGCTTTATTTTTTGGTAAAACAATTTCTTCACCGGCATTTACATGATTTTTCTCCCCATTTAAAAAGTAGGTCAACCTTCCTGATAATATTTTGAATGATTCTTTTTGTAATAAATGAATATGATCATCCACTGTTTGACCTTTGCTTTTAAGAGTCACCTTTATAGTTACTCTTGCTCCATTCGTGTCTGCCGAAGTTTCAATAAACTCTATTGAATCCCCCGTGAATTTATCTGTTAGTTTCTGTCCTTTTGTTGGCATAATATTATTGGGTTTAAATAATTAGTCCAATCAGTATTCAGTTTGTAGACGGGGAACATTCGACTCTTCATTATTTAATGGCCTCTTAAAGGTAAGTGCTAATTTGAGAAATTAGCGGTGGCCTTGCTTCTTTTCCATTAATCCTCCGATTAATCAAGTCTGTAAATGAATTTGAAACATAGTATGCTGCCTGCCTTCATACTTCTAACCTCATAAAGATACGGTGTTTTTATGATTATTCGGTGCCGCCCACTTTCAGAAGGCAGGCTGTGTCCAAAGTGACGCACAACGATCCACTCTTAAAATTCCTAATTGTTTATATCATCTACTTGTGCAATGACATGATGGTTGGTTATAATGTATCCTTCCCCATTGATGATCACCCCTGAGCCATTGCCCACTCGTACTTGTGGCTTTTGATCCCTAGGAGCCTCATACCTGTACCGAGGACCAAAATACTGATCAAAGAAGTCATCACCGAAAAAATCCCAAAGGGATCTGGCAGAGACAAAAAGTGCTGTGGGGTTCGAGCAGAATAGCTGGTAAGGGTGGATTTGATGTGTACTACGGCATCCATCACCTCCTCAACTACTGAAGTGAAATCAAGCGGAACGACCTCATTGTTTTCATCCACGGTGAATACGGCTCCCATGGAAGGTGATTCATTGATATGTTCTATTTTCACGGTTTTTCTACAGGGCGAAATTTCAGGAACCAAATTTTACCAATCTTCGGTTTTAGTTGGCTTAGGAGTCGCAGTGATCCCATGAGCTGGCCTTTGGTCGAACTTGCGACCTTCCCGACTCAATCGTCGGGACGCGATAGCCGGGCCTTAAAATAAAAAAAGCCAGTTCAATTTAGAACTGGCTCTTGTCGGGGTGGCAAGATTCGAACTTGCGACCTCCTGCTCCCAAAGCAGGCGCGATAACCGGGCTACGCTACACCCCGAAGAATTGTTTTTGGTGCTCTTCCCCACCAATAGCTGATTCGTTTCTGCGACATTCCTGACCAAAGTCAGGACGCGATAACCGGGCTACGCTACACCCCGAAGAATTGTTTTTGGTGCTCTTCCCCACCAATAGCTGATTTCGTTTCTGCGACATTCCTG
>PXCO01000381.1 GCA_003565295.1 Cyclobacteriaceae bacterium | reverse complement strand
TTGGTGGACCATAGGCCTTTCCATTATGGCCACCCAGGCCTCTGCCATCACGTTTCTTAGTACCCCGGGTCAGGCCTATGCGGACGGAATGAGGTTTATTCAGTTTTATTTTGGCCTTCCGGTGGCTATGATCATTCTCTCGGTTTTTTTTCTTCCTATTTATTATAAGCTTAAGGTATATACGGCCTATGAGTTTCTTGAATCCAGGTTTGACCTAAAAACCCGCACCTTGGCCGCCTTGTTGTTTCTCATTCAAAGAGGGCTTGCGGCAGGTATTACCATATATGCACCGTCCATCATTTTGTCCACCTTATTGAATTGGAATTTGAATTTCACCATTGTTTTCATCGGCCTGATGGTCATCATCTATACTGTCTCCGGAGGGACAAAAGCAGTATCCATTACCCAAAAACAACAAATGGCAGTGATGATGGGAGGAATGATCCTTGCGGGTATTCTAGTGATCCAATTGCTGCCTGTGAAATTTACGGAGGCCTTGCACGTTGCCGGTAAAATGGAAAGATTAAACATCACCAATTTCGAATTTGACTTATCTGACCGGTATAATTTTTGGTCTGGGATGACGGGCGCATTATTTCTGTTTTTATCCTATTTTGGTACCGATCAGTCGCAAGTGCAACGTTACCTTACCGGAAGTTCCTTGAAACAAAGCCGGATGGGGCTGATGATGAACGGGTTTCTGAAAGTCCCCATGCAGTTTATCATCCTATTTATTGGTGTGATGGTGTTTGTGTTTTATCAATTCTACCAGCCTCCACTATTTTTTAACCAAGTGCAGGTGGATAAGCTTCGGCAAAGCGAATACCAAGCAGACTACGATAACCTGGAAAAGGCCTTTCAGCAGGGGTTTGAATTGAAAAATGAGCAATTGTACGAATTATTGGAAGCCATATCGGCAGAGGATCCTAAACGCGTGGATCAGCTCAAGCTGAGTATAAAAAACCAGGAATTTGAACAGGAGGCACTTCGTCAGCAGGTGCGGGAACTGATCCTTGTAAACGATCCTGCTGGGGAAATCAATGACACGGATTATGTATTTATGCGATTTGTCATGGATTATTTGCCTAAAGGTGTCGTAGGACTGCTTTTTGCAGTGATTTTCAGTGCAGCCATGTCTTCCACCGCATCGGAGCTCAATGCCTTAGGGTCCACGTCTACCATGGATGTGTATAAGCGTTCATTGAACAAAAACAGAACGGAAGACCATTACCTTTCATCCTCAAAATGGTTAACGGCTATTTGGGGAGGTTTTGCCATTCTTTTTGCTGCATATGCCACTCTGTTTGAAAATCTCATACAAGCCGTAAACCTGTTGGGCTCATTGTTTTATGGGGCCATACTTGGGATTTTCTTGGTTGGGTTTCTGATGAAGTGGGTAAAGGGTCACGCCACATTTATCGCTGCCCTTTTGGCGGAAGCCATTATTTTGATCATTCACTGGCATAATGGAGATGAGCTTTTCGGCATTCCCATAGACATAGGTTTCTTGTGGTATAATGCCATAGGCTGTTTGCTGGTGATGTTCTTTGCCATGGTATTGCAGGTGATCATTAGAAAATAGATGGAAAATCCTTTCCTTTGCCAGGGCATTTAGAAAAGACAATTATAAACACATGAAATCGAGCCTGTCCTGACGGCAGTCAGGGCATGAGGAGAACCTCACACGGGGGGATGATTATCGTTGCGAGATTCCACCCCGACCTGCGGTACGGGGCAGGTTATGACCGCTGAAAAACAAATTATAAACAGATGAAAATAATCGCCATAGGCCGTAATTATGCGGCGCATATAGAAGAGTTGAACAACGAAAGGCCTGATGAGCCGGTGGTCTTTATGAAACCCGAAACTGCGGTGATCAAAAAAGGGGCTCCTTTTTACCACCCTGAATATTCTAAAGACATCCACCATGAGGTGGAATTGATTTTGAAGATCAATAAAGAGGGAAAATACATTCAGAAAGAATTTGCACATACCTATTTTGACGAAATAGGACTAGGGATCGATTTTACTGCCAGAGATTTACAAAAAAAATGCAAGGAAAAGGGATTGCCCTGGGAAATTGCCAAGGCCTTCAATGGAAGCGCTCCAGTAGGGGACTTTTTGCCAGCCAGTCAATTCGGCGATTTTGGGGACATCAATTTCCATTTGGATGTAAATGGGCAAACCCGCCAAAAGGGCAATACTTCATTATTATTGTTTGATTTTGCCACAATTTTGGCCTATGTATCGCAGTTTTTTATGTTAAAGAAAGGAGACCTTATCTTTACAGGAACTCCATCCGGAGTAGGAAAGGTAAGTATAGGGGATCATCTTGAAGGATATTTGGAGGGAAAAAAAGTATTGAATGTTGAAGTTAAGTAATTGGGGGAGAATTTTTGTTTTTTTGTGTTTAGGGTCTACGGCAGTTTTTGCCCAGGAGCAACAGGGGTATTATCTTTTTCCCATTAAGCCGGGAGAAAGAAACTTTCTAGCGGGAACCATGGCTGAAATCCGTCCCAACCATTTTCATTCAGGGGTGGATATCAAAACCGAGGGTAGACAGGGCCTTCCCATACATGCAGCTGCTGCTGGATATGTGCATAGGATTAAAATATCCACGCAAGGATATGGTAACGTCTTATATCTCAAACATCCCAATGGGCAATATACCGTTTACGCCCACCTGAGAAACCTTAATGATGAAATAGGAGCCTATATGCGGGCCAAAATGTATGAGTACCGTGTAAATGAGTTGGAGTATTTCCCGGAACCGGATGAATTACTTGTAAAAAGAGGGGACACGATAGCCTATTCAGGAAACACGGGAAGCTCCATGGGGCCGCACCTGCATTTTGAAATCAGGGACTCTTTGGATCGTGCCCTGGATCCATTGGATTTTGGATTTGAGGAAATTATTGACTCCATCCCTCCATTTGTTCAGCGTATAGCCATTACTCCATTGGGCATCAATAGCCGTGTAAATGGCATGTTTCAGCGAAGAGAATTCCCGGTGGTCTATTATGACAATGCCTTTAGGGTAAACCAGGAAATTGAAATCACAGGGAAGGTGGGCATAGAAGTGCTGGCTTATGATCAGCTTAACGACATGTATAATAGAAATGGTTTTCCCACCTATAAAATCCTGAGAGAAGGGATACAAATCTTTGAGAGTACAGCTAAGCCACTGGACTTTAGCTTGGGAAGGTTCATCCTTTCACATACCCATAAAAACAGGTACACCAGGCTATACAAAAAGCCCAACAACCTGTTCGATTTCTATCAGCCTGATTCCACCTTTGCTGGTGCTATAAGCCTGGAATCGGCAGTCTCCGAGGAAGTTCAAGTGCAATTGGTGGATGCTTATCAAAATACGCGGAATCTTTTCCTGAAATTCAGGGGGGAGGAGGATTACGATCTTTTAAGAACCTATAATAGCACCTCTTATAATGAATCGGTAAGTTATGAGGATCATCATATGGTCATCAACGAGACCAACCATCAATTGGGAGATTTGGCTTTATTTTATGTGCATGGGTATCAGTTTGAAATCCCCTATGAATACCAGGGGACCAACAAAAGAACCTATTTGTGGGATATGCGCCTTGGGATTCCAGATTCGGTAAAATTATGTTCAGGTAAGGTCTTAATACCAGAAGTACAGACCAAGGTTTATTTTCAAGATGAAGCTCTTTATGACGATGGTGATTTTCGCGTTAAGTTTGAAGCGCATTCCTTATTGGACGATTTTTACCTTAGAATAGCACACAAAAAAATAGATAGATTACCAGGTATACAAATTAATGGTTTTTATGAATACCTAAGAGGGCATATTGAAGTGCAGTTTTGTCCAGAGGAAATAGAAGGTAGTAAGGATCATAACCATGTCTACCTGAGGTACGAGAACGGCTTTAAGCGGTTTAAAGGAGGAATTTGGGAAGAGGATTGTATCACCTTCAGAACTAATCAGTTGGGGGACTTTGTGGTTGCCCAAGACAGTATTGGCCCAACCATTAGGCCCATTAGGGTCAATTCCTATGAACTAAGGTTTTCCATTCGAGATAATTTATCCGGGATAAGGGACTTTGAAGCGTACGTAGATGGGGAATGGGTACTCATGCGCTATGAACACAAACAGGCCATGATCTGGTCAGAAAAGTTGAGGAATAGTCCTTTTAATGGAGATGTGGTCTTAAAAGTGAGGGACATGGCAAATAACGAATCGATTTTTAGGGGAAAGATTTAATTTATTGCGATATTTACGCCCCGTAACTATTCAAGTAACACTAACCAAAACTAACAAATCTTATGTCTCTAGCAGTAGGTCAGAAGGCTCCTGATTTTGAATCCACCGACCATAACGGCAATTCCATAAAACTATCTGACTTTAAAGGAAAAAAGGTGGTTTTATATTTTTATCCCAAAGACAACACCCCAGGCTGTACCGCACAGGCCTGTAATTTAAGGGATAATCACGAAACCTTGAAATCCGCAGGATTCGAGGTATTGGGCATCAGCACGGATTCTGTGAAATCACATCAAAAATTCATTGAAAAACAAGGGCTGCCATTTACCTTGATTGCCGATGAGGATAAAAGTGTGCATGAGAAATATGGTACCTGGGTAGAAAAGCAAATGTACGGCAAAGCTTATATGGGCACTGCCAGAACCACCTTCATCATCGATGAAGAGGGTGTGATTACCGATATTATTGACAAAGTCAAGACAAAAGAACATACCAATCAAATTATCAAATAATTCCTATTCATGGAGAAACCATCAATTGAACAGTTAAACAACATTTGCTCTCAAGTGAGGAGGGATATTGTACGCATGGTACATGGCGTTCAGTCCGGGCATCCGGGAGCATCATTGGGATGCACCGAGTTTTTTGTAGCCCTTTATTTTCATCAGATGAAACACTATAAGGAGTTTAACATAGATGGAATAGGGGAGGATCTTTTCTTTCTTTCCAACGGTCATATCTCCCCTGTGTGGTACAGCGTGCTTGCCAGGTCCGGATATTTTTCCTCAGAAGAGCTTTCTACCTTCCGAAAAATAGACAGTCGTCTTCAGGGGCACCCCGCTACCGAAGAAGGTCTGCCCGGAATAAGGGTAGCTTCGGGATCCTTAGGTCAAGGGTTATCCGTGGCCATAGGTGCAGCCCTGGCAAAAAAACTCAATAACGACGATCATACTGTGTATGTGTTGATGGGGGATGGGGAGCAACAGGAAGGCCAAATTTGGGAGGCAGCCATGTGCGCACCTCATCACGGAGTGGACAACCTCATTGCTAGCATTGACCTGAATGGACAGCAGATTGATGGACCCACTGAGCAAATCATGAACCTATTGGACTTAAAAGCAAAATGGGAGGCGTTTGGGTGGCAAGTGATAGAGACCGAAAATGGCAATGATATCCAACAAGTCCTCTCCTCACTGGAGAAGGCCAAAGGGCTCCTGGGGAATGGAAAGCCCGTGCTAAACCTTTTGAGGACTGACATGGGCTATGGGGTGGATTTTATGGTTGGAACCCATAAATGGCACGGAATAGCACCTGATGATGATCAACTGGCTGCTGCATTGGGTCAATTAGATGAAACACTGGGAGACTATTAACCGAAATGCCATTCTATTGCCAAAATTAACAAGACATGGAAAAAACATTAGATACTAAATTTACATACACAGAAAAAAAAGACACCCGATCCGGCTTTGGTGATGGTTTTTTGGAGGTAGGCAGGAAAAACCCGAATGTGGTGGGGTTATGCGCCGACCTCATAGGTTCCCTCAAAATGGGGGCTTTCCAAAAAGAATTTCCGGATCGCTTTTTTCAAGTCGGCATAGCAGAAGCTAATATGATGGGTGTTGCCGCAGGTTTGACCATTGGTGGAAAAATCCCCTACACGGGTACTTTTGCCAACTTTTCCACCGGAAGAGTATACGATCAAATCAGACAATCCATTGCCTATTCGGGTAAAAATGTGAAGATTTGTGCTTCCCATGCAGGGCTTACCTTAGGTGAGGATGGTGCCACCCACCAAATCCTGGAGGATGTGGGGATGATGAGAATGCTCCCCCATATGACTGTGATCAACCCTTGCGACTACAATCAGACCAAAGCAGCTACCATAGCTATTGCGGATTATGAGGGTCCGGTTTATTTGAGATTTGGAAGACCGAAATGGCCTATTTTCACTCCAGAGAACCAAAAATTCGAGATAGGGAAGGCCTGGAAGATGATTGACGGAAAAGATGTAAGCATCTTTGCCACAGGTCATTTGGTATGGGAAGCGGTGGTGGCTGAAGCACTTCTCAGAGAGGAGGGTATAAAAGCAGAAGTAATCAATATCCACACCATTAAACCCCTGGATACAGAAGCCATCCTCGATTCCGTGGCAAAAACCGGGTGTGCAGTAACGGCGGAAGAACACCAACTTAATGGGGGTATGGGAGACAGTGTGGCCCAAACCCTGGTGCGGAATCACCCTGCCCCATTAGAAATGGTGGGCGTAAACGATTCCTTTGGAGAATCAGGAAAGCCGGAAGAGCTGCTTGAAAAATATGGTCTCAATACGGCCAATATTGTAAAAGCAGTTAAAAAAGTGCTATCAAGGAAATAAGCAGATACCTAAAAATAAGGGGAAAAGTGCGGCTGCTAGACGGTTGCACTTTTCTTTTTAAAGCGAAATGAGCTTAAAGTCAAATCCGGATTTTTGAGTATGCGAGGCGGAAATTTTGATTTTCAGATGATAAAAGGCTTCCAGAAGCATAGCACTGTCAAAATCTCCTGCGTCAATGGGGTTAAATCCTGCTTGTGCAATTAATTTTTTGAGCATCAACTTTTCTTCACACTCCTCCCCACAATAATAAGTCTCCTTAATCAGCCCAAGGGGATCATTACTTGGATAGTCAAGGCCCAGATTGCTGAATGCCTTGAAGACCTTTGTGGCCTTAGCGTGCTTTTTAAGCATAGTAATATTGTAATTGAAACCCTTTGGATAGCTACTATTGGTACAGTCCACGATGCATTTGGCAGTCAAGGAACTTTCACCGATCAGTTGACAAATCTCTTTATAGCAATCGTTTTCGCAACAAAGGAATAGGACATCAGCCCTTTCAATTGCTTCTTTGTAGGTCAGAAACCTTTCCGAAGAGGAGGGGTTAGCTAACTTCCAGCTTATATGTTTATCTTTTAACTCAAAATCATTTCCTACACCATAAACTACATCAATGGATCGGCTGATAAACTTATTGCCCAGATTTAGCGCTAATTTGGATTCTCCTATTATGGCTATTTTCATGATATTTTGGTTTGATCGTTTAGTTTAAAATTGGGTATCCACATTTACATACCGTCCCTTCATTATCCAATTCACTCCGTGTCAATGCACCTTAATTTCATCTGTTTATAATTTGTTTTTCAGCGGACAGATGGAATCTCGCTTTGATAATCATTCCTCTGTGTGAGGTTCTCCTCATGCCCTGACTGCCGTCAGGACAGGCTCGATTTCATCTGTTTATAATTGTCTTTTTATGGTCAGATGGAATCTCGCAACGATAATCATCCCCCCGTGTGT
>PXCO01000101.1 GCA_003565295.1 Cyclobacteriaceae bacterium | reverse complement strand
GCCACATTGTAGGAAATCTCCTGGCCACCTTGTAAGACCCTGAATTCATCCCAATTTCCCGGCACCTGTGTGCGGAGGGTCATTGGATGGTCAAACCTTTCTCCCAGGTTATGTGTCAAATGAATGGTAATTTGGTCTTTACCAGGTTGGATGTCCACAGCAGCGGCCATCCTTTGCTTGAGGTACTGGGTGACTTCTTTGAAAGTCCCTACCCAAATTTGGTCATCCTTGCCATGAATATATTCGAAGTAAGCCCTTACGCTATCACTGGACTGTGGCTCCCAGCCAATACCGTCAATGCCGTGATATACCAATACCAGCCAGGGGTGGTGTTTGGCGTCCAATGCCCTGTCCACCCAGGCTTTTTTTTGAGTCAGCGTGGTGTCGCCTAAAGGCCCCCTTTGCCATTGTACATAAGGCTTTTGGTCATAGGTGGGATCATAGTGCCCCCAGCGATTTACCTCGTGTAAACTGTCCATGGGCATTATGTTCCTTAATCCCTCAAAGTGCGCCAGTGCATACTCCATTACCCTCTCATCCTCTGTCCCAAAGGGACATTCTGCGGAAAAGGTGTGTTCCGGGCCCAGCTCGTTAAGGATGTCCTCCCGGCAATTCAGCAGCTCATAAAGGAGGTTGTCCTCATCCATTACGGCCAATCGAGGATGAGAAATGGTATGTACCCCGAACTCGTGACCCTGACTGGCAAATTCCCTGATAGCATCCCAATCCGTCCTTGGCCCCTCCAGCACCCTGGGGGCCCTTTCCCTTACCTGATTTAAGCCCCTTGCCTGAGCTAGCGCCTTTTCCACTACGGCTATGGCCTCTTCTTCCTTGCCCTGCTCAAATAACGCCCCTGCCTGGTTGTGCATTTCCACGGCCCCAGACATGTCGATCATCCGAATCGCGGAGGCACGTTCGAACAAGTTTTCCCTGTCCGTGGCAACTGAGGCACTTTCCTCCACAATCTCCTTCAAATCCCTACCGATAAACTTCGCCTGGTATTGGGATCCGGGGATCTCACCCGTATTGATGTAAAAGGTACCCGGCATCCCCAATTCGTTCATTATGGGCAATGCTTTCTGAAACTGATTTACCGTCCCGTCATCATAGGTGATGGAAATAGCCATTTTTTTCCCATCATACCAAGGCAGGATCTCCGTTTCTCCGAAATCATCAGGGTCAGGATGACAAGCCATTAAAAGCCCCAAAAAGAGTATGTTCAAGCGGAACCAATGGCTAAAATAACTTTTTTCAATAGCTGCACTCATCGAGAATTGCGTTTTAATTTGAGTTAAAATCCCCTCACCACTGGCAATACAATATGACTGGGTCGGTCACCGCCATGGTGTATGTTCTTTGACTGGGTGTAGTATGCCACTACACCCTTCCATCATCTGCCCAATGTCCGAAGCAAAGGGCATAATTAGGCAATCTGTAATTGCCACTCCTGCACATTTCTATGCACCGAAATCTAGCCTGGATGTGGCCCGCCCCTTCTGGGCGGAAGTCCTCACATTATATGTTTTCCTGCCGCTGATAACGACAATAGCTATCGGGGTTGGGGAATACCTATAAGTGTCACTTGCTTCCTAAAACCCCCTCACCACCGGCAAGGTAATATGGCTGGATCTTTCGCCCCCATGGTATATGGTCTGCTTTGCCACCCTCACCTCATCATCTGACCCCAAGGGTTTTCCCGTATTTAGATTTCTGTCAAACTGCGGAAAATTACTGGAAGTGATATCCACCCGAATTCGGTGCCCGGGCTGAAAGACATTGGCCGTTCCGGTCATCTCAATTTCAAATTCATACACCTCGTTGGGGGTGAGCAAATTTATCTTATCCAGTCCATCCCTGAACTTTGCCCTTAGTATCCCCTCTGAAACAGGAATGGCTTTCCCATCTGGATACACATCCACCAGTTTGATCATCCAATCCGTGTCAGGACCATCTGTAGCCGCATGTAAGGTCATCTTTATGGGGCCAGCCACCGTAAGCGGCTCGGTCAAGAAATCACTGGTATATACCAAAACGTCATTTCTTCTTTCCAGCACTCGTTGGTCTCTGGGGCCTGAAAGGGTGGGAGTACCACAGCAATTATTACCACCGTGCGTAATCACTGGATTGTCCGGATCGTAGCGATAGGTGTCCTCCCTGGCGGTGGAAGGTTGCTCAAAACTTAACTTTCCTCCTCCCCTCAGGGAATTTGCCGGTCCCTCTGCGCTTAGATACATGTTCTTATATTCCGTACCAGGTAATGGCCAGTCATCTTCCTCTCTCCATTGGTTTTCACCCATATAGAAAATCTTTACGGGCTTTTCCTTATCCAACCCATTTTGGATGCCTTTAAGGTGAAAGTCATAGTACCTAAGCTCTTCTTCATAAAGGTCCACAAAGGCATGTTCCCCAAACTGCATATCCCCAAAACCCGTGGAAGGCCCGTGGCCCCAAGGGCCCACGAGAAGTTTTGTTCCTCTTCTGGCCGCTTCTGTACCTCCATTTTTTTTCATGCCCGTGTAGCCGTTTAGGGTACCCATGATGAAAATATCAAACCAGCCCCCTGTATTATAGGCAGGCACCATCACCTTGTCAAACCTCTCCTCGTCACTGATCTCTTTCCAATACTCGTCGAAGCTTTCATGGGTGAGCCAATCCCTGTAGTGCTGCACCGCATACCCGGCACTTTTGAGGTCTCCGTCTTTCAACGGCAAATGCATAAGGATATTTTCGTATTTCAACTCCTCAGGGGTAAAGGCTGCGGTATGCCAGGTCTGAGGAAGCATGATCCGATTGGGCATGCGTACCACGCCCCAACCGTAATTGAAGCTCAACCTGAAGGCACCCCCCATGCTGATCCAGTTGGCATAAAGGTTGGTGGAGGCCACGGAGGGAAATATGGCATCCAAGCTTGGGGGGCTTTGACTGGCAGCCGCCCACTGGTTGTGGCCCAAGTAGGACCCACCCTGCATGGCGATTTTCCCATCACAGAACTCCTGCTCCGCTATCCATTCAATGGTGTCGTAGCCGTCTTCGGCTTCATCCCGGAAGGGCTCCCATTTACCTTCGCTTTCATATCTACCCCTTACATCCTGTACGATGCCTACATAGCCTCTTTGGGCAAACTTGATCATGCGTTCATGGTGCACCCCTTCCCGTTGCAATCCATACGGGGAACGGGTGACAATTACAGGGTACTTTCCTTCTTTGGCAGGCCTGTAGATATCCGCATACAGAACGGTGCCATCCCGCATGGGTATGGCAACCTGCCGCTCCAACCTCACCTCATGCTGTATGGGGTCCTGGGTCAAATCCCTACCCTCGGGCTGGGAAAAGCCCATAAGGGAAAAAAGAGCTATAAGGAAAATGAAGGTCCTTGTTCCAAGGCAGGGGCGTTTTGGGATGTGTGTGGTTCTTTGCATGGTCTTTATTGAGTGGATAAACAATGAAACCATCAAAGTATCCAAAATTTTACCGTTTTCCAATCCGCCCTTATAAATTTTGGGGAAAGGGAAAGGATAAAAGAAATTTTTTCAATCTACCTAGAAGTATAAACAGAAAAATAGTCTTGGGTTTTTCTCAGTTAGCACTGACATTTGGACATAAAAAAAAGCCATGAAACAGTGTTCCATAGCTTAGTCAATTAACAATAAACCCAAAATAACCTGCTGTAGGAGAAGGACTCGAACCTCCACGGAGTAGTTAGGCGAAACACGAGCTCGATATTTGCTTTATCCTAAATTCTCCACCCCCGAGACCGGAGGGCATGTCTGCCAATTTCATCACCCTACATTGTGATAGAAAGGAAGCTTTTTCCCTTTCTGATGTTACAAAGTTAATATACTAAACCATATATTAAAAATATTTTAAACATATTTTTTATTTTTTACACTATTCGTAACCGAAAACGTTTTTTATTATGATATCCAAAATTTAGCTATTGTTTATAAATTACTTTTTGACATTTTTTTAACCGAAATAACCCCCAATTCTCAATTCTCTCATTTAACAAAGATCAATTTTCGATTCCCCATTCTCAATTCCCCATTCTCAATTCTCCATTTTCAATTTTCAATTATCTAAAGGTACCTCTCCTTAAACAATTCCATCATAGACACATTAATGTCCCATTGATCAGCCAAAGGCATGGTAGTATATGGCAAGGTGGGCATATATGGAAAAGGACCAAACTCGGTGGTAATCCTCAAGGTGGTGCCTACCTTCCTATGGTATCCGACTACTTTGTCCCACCAATTCAAATGAGCATCCAGGGCCTTTTCCCATTCTGGGGCACGGGGATCGTTTACCTGAGGCCCCTCCGGATGGCCGACACGGCTGTGGATATGGTCTGTCCGCTGAAGGGCTTTTTGAACCCCAGCATCTTGATCCTCCAACAAGGATTCATGCACATTGCACCAATGGGAGATGTCCAAACAAAGCCGGATGTCTGGCAAGGCCTCAAGGTATTGCTTTGCTACGGGTACGGAATAAAGGCATTTGCCCCTGTGTGTTTCATGGGTGATGGGTACGCCGGTACCATCCTTTATCCGCTCAGCGATCAGAAAGAGCCTTTTATTCTCCTCAAGAGAGAAATAGTCCTTTCCTGTTTGGCAGTTGATCAGCACGGGGTTGGCTTCTGCCAAATGGTTCAGGTAGCGTTCATAGTTTTCTGCGTTGGCCTCAATCTCTGGCTCAAAGGACTGGTAGTATTGGCCGATCAATTCCAAGCCATAATGGCTAAGCTGAGTCAGGATGTTTTCCTTTTCTTCCTCCTCGAAAGGCAGTTCCATTTCCACACCGTCGTATCCCGCCGTTTTCACTCGTTCGCAGAAGGACTCAAAAGGTAGTGTGTTTCCCCACAATGGGGCGTAGAATTTTAGGTTCATGGGCAAATGTCTTTTATCACAACAAAATTGTATGCAATTTTGCTTTGAAACAACTTTTTTGACCTGGTATATGAAACCTTTTTGCAGTGTGAAAATTTACCTGGCTTTAAAATTCTATTGACCTATAATAAGTAAATTCTATAGGTTTGTTAAAAGGGACCCCGTCTGGATGAAAGTATGCCACTACACACCTCTAAAGGTTATCCCTCTCGAAACACACCTACATAATTTCGTTGGAGTTTGCTCAGATGGGCATTCCTCGCATGTTTTTTGAAGATAGTTTATTTTGCTACATTTTAACTCAAAAAACCAACTATTATGGACGAACAAGAAAATAACATCGAAGGAAGAGTGAGGGAAAATACCTCAGAAAAAAGAAACAAGGAGATTGATGAGGTAGCACTCAAGTATATTAGACTATACAGCAACTTGACAGCCAGCCAGATAGAAGAACGTCTCTTTGAACTCAAGGGGGAATGGGATGTAGAGAGAATCTTGGAAGTGAATGCTTCTACCCTTATGCTTTCAGGAATACTGATGGGTAGGTTTGTAAACAACAAGTGGTTTGCACTCTCAGGCATAGTGGCTGGATTCTTACTTCAACATGGGCTGCAAGGATGGTGCCCACCGCTGCCGGTCCTCCGGACTATGGGTATCAGAACCCGTCGGGAAATAGATGAAGAGTTGTATGCATTGAAAGTACTGCGCGGTGATTTTGATAACATTTCTAGCAATTCCTTCCCTGAACAGATCTTAAAGACCTTAAGGAGGTGAATGAGTATTAAATTCAGGGCGAATTCCTCAATATAAAGCACAGATTTCTCTTCCTGGACAGGGTGTTGTATGCCTAGCCTGGGTGTTGTATGCCACTACACCCTTCCATCATTTGCACAATGTCCGAAATGCAAGACACCAAAAGGCCATTTGCAATGGCAAGACGGCACATTTCTACGTGACACTGTTCCCTTCCTGAATAGGCTAATAGGCATATCTGAGTCCCTACTCTTCCCCAAAACTAGATTTCCTCGCTATCTCCATATCTTGGGCCACCTGATCCCTTATCAGTGCCCAATGAAAAAGGTTTTCATCATTGCGGTCATGGCTGCCCGCGTTATAATGGGTCAGGCGCATGTCCTTGTAGATGGGCCTGCTGATTTCGACCAGCGTATCCCAATGTTCCAAGGCCTTTTCCAAATAAACTAAGGCCTGATCTTGCCCTTTTTCATCCAATCCCTGCTGGAAACTTGCCAAGGCAATGCCCCCCCGGATTTTTTCTGCCAGGTGCAGCCCCAAATACGCCCATATTTTCACGTCCTCCCATTCATAAAAAAGAGCCATATCCTTTTCCGGATTATCTACCTTCACCACCATGTCCAAAGCCGCCTTCGCATCTTCCTCAAGCTGATCCGCCAAGCGGTCTGGGGTAATTAACTCCTTCCCAAAAGCTGTACGGTCCGCACCTTTTTCCACAAATTCCTTTATCCCCACATAATCCGGGGCCAGGGGGGGATGTGAAATAAGGTCCGTTACGTTGATATACCTGGTATCATCACCAATAAGCGCCAGAAAACCTTCACCGTACAAGGTAAAATCCCAGCGGGTGTCATAGAGGGAGTTAAGCCGCAACTGTGTGGAAGAAGCCTTGGCAAATGCTTCCAGAAGACCTTTCCCCTTTTCTCCATACCTGAACTGGAAGTCCTCCTCAAAAACCTCGTCTTGGGTATCCGGGTTGTAAAGCAACCTTCCCCAAAGTTTATAAAACAGCCATTGCCGCTCAAAAGCAAACTCCCAGCTCTTTTCACCCTCAAGAGCTGTGAAATAATCCAAGGCCGGTATATAGGTCTCAGAACCAATAAAATACCCACCCACATATTCCTTGCTGTTCTCCCTTACATGTTCTCTCACAAATTCCGGCACTCCCCACCTTAAGGCAAAGAAGTCCTCGTTTCTAGCGGTATAGGTGATCTTATAGTTTTCGGGCAGAGGATTATAAAAGGTATCGAACATCTCCCCCCCATGTACTTTTACCAGCTTGGGGGTGGAATGGGCATGAGACCAGTTGTATTTGAGGTCTGCCCATATGGGTCCTTCAATAAAATCCAGTTTTCCTTCTTCTTCTATGGATTGGCGGGTCAACTGCTCCAATTCCACACTTGTTGCTCCCAGGGATTCTGTGGTGCTGCTGAAAGGGATCCTGTGCACCAGCTTTAGGGGTCTTCCTGCATCCTTCATTCCGGCAATATAGGTTTCGTTCATCCATTTTTCCCTTTGGTCAGGGGTCATTCCGGCCATCCCTTCCCCAAGAGTTAATCCCAGGCCGGTCAGGGTGGGATGCTCATCCAGTACCTGAGTGATGCTTTCTCTGGTATACCGCTTCACAATAGCGGAGGTATCCCCATCCACATAGTAATGAGGGTAATAGTTGCCCTTTGCAACCCCATGGGCCTTGGCAAATTCCTCACTTACGAAAATATTGAAAGGTATCAGGTAAGTATCCAAGGCCCTTTCATGTGCCATCTTAAAAATTTCCTGATGAAGGGCTATCCATTCATCCATTTCGGCTTCTCCAAAGGGAGATGCTTCGGGGAAGTTCTTGGGTTTGATCATGTACACAAAAGGATGCAGATTCCATAAGGAAAAGGAATTGAAACGGTATTCCACCATCATATCCAAAAAGGCCTCCCAGTAGCGGATATCCTTGGTGGTTTCGAGGTGTTGGTCCAAGGCGGAACTTGGCCTATAGCTGTACCAGGGGGTATTGTGTTTGATTGCCCTAAG
>PXCO01000256.1 GCA_003565295.1 Cyclobacteriaceae bacterium | reverse complement strand
CATAGACATCCTCATCCTCACTTTCAAAATCGCAGGCCATAAAGGCCAAAAAGAAGACCGATGCCAATAGCATTGCTTTTACATTCAGTTTTTGGTTCATATTTTTTGGTTTTTGTTTGTTTCTGTTTCAATTTTTTATGTTAAGACCAACTTCCTCATTCCTCGGTTCATCTTTTCCCCCGTTCTTCTGTTCATCTGTTCATCTGTTCATCTGTTCCCTAAAACACCCTGATCTTAATATTCCGAAATGCAACGGCATCTCCATGATCCTGAAGACCTATGCGACCTTTCCTGACTTTGGCATAATCAAACTCGGCAAACTTGCTGTTGGCAACAAGTTCTTCCCATTCGGGGGATCCCATTTCAGCCTCCACTACTTTTTCTCCGTTTAGCCAGTGCTCCACTTGACCTTCCTGGACTACTATCCGTGTGTGATTCCATTCTCCAGGAGAATTGGATGCCAAAACATCGGGTGCTTTTAGATCGGAAATGGCACCTGTTTTTTGAGTATCCAGTAGCTCTTGTGGGTAATTTTCATCATCAATGAGCTGAAACTCGGGGCCTGTATGATGGATCCTGGGATACTCCGTGGCTTCTATCACGTGATAAAACACCCCACTATTTCCCTGGTCTTGAATTTTCCAATCTACCAGAAGTTCAAAGGCCTCAAATTCAGCGTCCGTTACGATATCCCCATTTCCCCCTTCAGTGTACAATATGCCACCTTCCACCTGCCAACCGGTAGTTTCGTCTCCCAGGTAGGAGTGCCAGCCCTGGGTGGATACCCCGTCAAACAGTAATTCCCAACCCTTCGCCTTTTCGGTATCGGTAAGCGTATTTAGGGCTATTTCATTGGTTTCAATAGATTTTTCCCCGGCCCTATCTTCCTTCGATTCATTTGGGCTACAGGCCATTATCCAGATTAAGAAAAAAGGTGTATAAATGAATTTTGCTGATTGCATACTGTGATATATTAATACAGGTCTATTTTTCCGATGGTTAAATCGCATCCACTATTTCCATTTTTTCCGGATCCCACCCCATGATCTTTCTTTCCTTGTAACTGATATTTCCTGCCTCTGTGGGGCCACAGGTTCTCAAACCAAAGACAGCATCTTCCACTACTGGCTTACCTTCACGGATGGATTCAAAGAAATTGACAAAGTGTTCGTACCTGTCCCCCTTATAATCGGATGGCACCTTATAGGAAAATTCCCTGGGGCCTTCCATTTGCGCACGCCTGGGATACTTTTTGAAATATTCCTCTTTGAATTTCTCCTGCATCTCCTCAGAAAACGAATTGATGGACATGCCTGGAGCTTCAGGCATAGGCGTCCGTCTCAGCGTGAGGCTGTCAAACCCAATGGAAATATCCCCTTCTGAACCCACTATTCTGAACAGGTATCCCCCACCCCCTCCACTAATCAGGTTGGTGCGGAGGGCAAGGTTAAATGCGGGATGCTCGGGGGTTTCGGGATAATCATAAAGTCCCAAATGAATATCGGGAACATCCCTGCCATCTTTCCAGTACCGCAAGCCTCCGGTGGACATCACCCGGTTTGGGCCCTTTGACCCAGTGACAAAATGTAGCATGGAAAGCATATGTACATACAAGTCTCCGGCCATGCCTGTGCCATAATCCCAATAATTCCGCCATCTGAAAAAGCGCTTAGCCTCCCAAGGCCTTTTAGGAGCCTGGCCAAGGTAGGTATCCCAGTCCACCGTCTCCGGGGAGGCATCGGGCGGTATGGAATATTGCCAGGCCCCGATAGCACTTTGCCTGTCGATTTGGGCCTCGGCAAAATTGATCTCACCGATCTCTCCTGCTTCTAAAAGTTCTTTGGCCTTGGCATGGATAATGGAGCTCACATAGTGGCTGCCTACTTGAAACACCACTCCGGTCTCCTTTTGCTTCTTAATGACACGGTGCCCTTCCGGCGTTTTCTGCACCATTGGCTTCTCACAGTAAATGTGCTTGCCCTTGTCCATGGCGTCTAAACAAATCTTCTCGTGCCAATGATCAGTGGTGGCATTGATCACCGCATCTATATCGTTTCTTTCCAGGATTTCCCTATAGTCTTTCGTCACCATAAGGTCTTTCCCCCATAGCTCCTTGGCGCGTGTAAGCCTCCCATCATACAGGTCACAAGCTGCCACCACCTCCACTCCATCTACCATCAAGGCCGTGTTGGTATCCCCTATACCCATACCTCCGGTACCAATCACCGCTATCCGGATGTTGTCGTTGGCAGCTATGGTTTTTCTCTTTACCAAATCCAGGTATTGGGGCAATTCCCTGGCCTGCGAAAAAGCCATTGGAGATGCCGCGGTAAGTGCCGCACCGGCACTTAGTTTTTTTAAAAACTCTCTTCTTTCTTTAGGTTGACTCATGCTGGGTGTTTATTTAACTAAGATTAATGTTTTTATGGAGGGGATTTACACTTTCCATGCTGTGTGCACGCCCTGCTTTCGAATATAGCTTTGAAATTCCTGAAGTAACCCCTTATCCTCTCTCACTTTTCTAGGAGGCACAGATTTGTTCTTGGCAAATGCAACCAAATACCCCACTGCCTCCCCAATACTCCATTCCACCGGATGCAACCTGTAGCAGCCATTGGTGATGTGAGTGGTTCCAATATTTTTGTTTGCCGGAATTAGGTTGTCCATGGTTTCAGGCAACAGTGCCCCCAAAGGTATCTGAAAGGGGAAGGAACCGAAATCAATATAATTGTTTCCTGAGGTGCTGGGATGCAAATCTATATGATAGGTACCTATCCCAACACTATCCTCAAACTGCTTGGCATTATCGATGTCTGGGTTTCCAGTAACCAGTGCCCTGTTCTCCCTGCCCACATGCTCCTCCAATATAGTAAAAACCGCTTTAATTCTTCTCGATTCCCGTACATAAGGGTATTTGGCCATACCGTCTTCAGTGCCCATAACATCGGGCCTCAGCCTTAGTCCCGGCCAGCCCTGGCCCCCATCAGCTCTGGGCGCTTCGGTTTGCATCCAATACAGTAAGGACAAGTTAAGTTGTTTGCTTTGTGCTACATGGTGCTGAAAGGTCTTTTCATCCACATCGATAAGGCTTCCCAGAAAATAGTCATTCTGGGGCCAATTTACCACTGTGATATCTCCTTTATAGGTACCCGGCTTAAAATTTTTCCTGTGAGCCAAGCGCCGGTAATCCCATAAATTCAACAAATCCCCGGTACTTCCCTCCGGATTGAATCCCAACAATTTGGGTTCAAGGGTGGAAGGGTTGGAATAATGCCAATCCAACAGCTTCCCGGACCAGGGTGGATGCATCTCCGGTTCAAAGTTTCTCCAAAAAGCGTAATCCTTAGGTTTGTCTATGGTAAAATCTTCCCCCTCCACATGATCAATGGCAAAACAAAGGGTGAAGGCCTGGTCATTGTCCGGGTCTGCCTGTTCCGGTGCATGCAGCTCCCCGGTTTGCGCCTTTGATTCAGCACCTGTCACATATGCGGTATTGGTGAGTGGCAACAAGTCCCCAAGCTCCGTGGCGTCCACGAAATAGGGGGCTTCACAGGTAATTTCCCTTCCGCTTGACAAGCTTTTAAATCTCACTGACTTAACCTTATGCTTGCCGGAATCTGCTCCTACCACCTTATGACTGAGCAGCAGGGTAAGTTGCCCATTGCTCAAATAAGGGGCAAGAAACCCGTACATAACGGCAAGGGCCACTTGTGGCTCATGACTCATTCGTCTGGCACCGGTGGCATTACCTGGGTTTAATAAGGGGTTTGCCCTGGCCTTATCGGTCATGGGGTAATGGGTTCGGTAATACTCCCTGACCGCATTGCGGTAGTCCCTGTAAAACTGGGTGGCCCCTGTAGTCTCTATATGACCATGTTCGTCCGGAGGTACCCCTTGCTGGGTGATTTGTCCACCTATCCAGTCGGTTTCTTCGGTGAGCAGAACGCTGAGGCCATTTCTGAGTGCTGCCATGGCTGCTGCAAAACCACCCAATCCGGCACCTGCAATTGCCACGTCCACCTTATACCCCGATTCTTGGGCATTGTTTAGCTTAGATTGAGAAGCTTCAGACCAAAAAGGTAGGCCTAACCCTGCCATCCCGCCTATGGACATTGTACCCAAGAATTCCCTTCTCTTCATAGTTGCATAGCATTGTATTGGTAATGGAAAACTACTTTATCTTAATTGTATCCAACCTATTTTTTATTTGTGATCCAGAATTTGATTTCCCTTTTCGAGCAGAGTGCGTAGTTCTTGGTAAGGCACATCCTGTACGGCCACTCCTTTGTCAATGGCCAAGCTGGCTGCTGCCGCTGCGGACTGACCAAGTACCATAAATACCGGTTCCATGCGAATGGAGCCAAATGCAATATGGGTAGAACTCACACAGACAGGCACAAGCATATTTTCCAGTTCCCCTCTTTTGGGCACTATGGACCTGTAGGGAATGGGATAGGGGTCCCTCACGTGCGCCTCCACATTTCCTTCGTTTTGAACGTACCCGTTATGGTCCACATAGCGTTGAACCATGTGGGAATCCATGCCATAGGCGGCCAGCCCCACTACATCCTCCACAGGGTCTACCATGCGCTCACAGTCCCTCTGGGTCACCACATAGTCACTGATCATTCGCCTTGCCTCCCTTACATAGAGTTGCGGGGTCCAGCCTTCTCCCTCCTCAAATTCATCCTTGGTCATGCCCCACTGGGACACTACATCACGAACCTCCTTAGGGATACGTGGGTGGTAGGCCAATGTCCACATCAGCCCTTTCTGGTATTCATAATGCCGCTGTGTAATGGCCTCCCTCTCGGCATAGCTACCCTCTGGAAAGTCAAAGTTTTGGCCGATAAAATCTGTGGAAAATCCCTTCTGATTATTGGTGTCTGTCTTGCGGTTGGGCATGGGAGTGTTGATCCAGGGAACGAGTGGGTCACCATAATGGTACATTTCCGAAATCTCCCCGGTCCTGGCCTCATAGTTTCTAAACAATAGCTCATATTCCAACTCATTGTAATCTTTAGGCTTCTCGAAGGGGATTCTGTTATCGGGATGGTCGGTTAGGGTCATACGAAAACAATAGGCCTGAATGCCCTTGTCCCCGGTTCCGTCAATCCCCGGGCCTCCTTCAATGATAAAAGGGAGAAGGCCGCTTTCAGGATTGCCTTTTTCCACATAGGGATCCACTCCCGGGATAAAATTATGGTGGACGGCATTTCGGGACACCCCCCCTTTAAGGGTTACGTTATAGTAGTTTGCCTGCACCCCGTTCAGGGTTTCCCCATATTCATCGTTGCCTTCCCTTCCATAGGTATAGGATACACCTGCCGCTGCTATAAGGTCTCCTTCATAGGTGGCATCCATAAACATCTTTCCGGAGTACCTTTCTCCGGACTCCATGGTGATGGCCACCAATTTATTGTTTTCCACCTCGGTGCCACTTTCCCTGTTCAGCCGCTGTCCGGTGATGGGTGTGATGCCCTCAGCCCCCAACATATCGGCATATACCTTTTTTGCGGCAGAGGGCTCAAAGGTCCACATGGCCTCTTCCCCTTCCACCGACCTGCTTTGACCGGGTCTGTTGAAGTAATCCGACCTGTCTTGCCACTTCCAGTGATCCGGGTTGTCGTAATACTTTTTGATATTGATGTAAAACTCCCTGGAAATTCCTCCTATGGCTTGCTTATTTCCGATATCTGTGGCACCAAGGCCTCCAGTGGTAAGCCCCCCCACATGCTGGGAAGGTTCTATTAGCACCACGGATTTTCCTTGCCTGGAAGCCTCAATGGCTGCTGCCACCCCGGCTGAGGTTCCTCCATAGATGACAAGGTCATAAGTCTCTTCTTGACTATAACTGGTAAAAGGCTGGAAAAATAAGCCAAGGCTTACTAGAATAAGGATAAATTGGATTCGCATTTTCTGTTTGGATCTAAAATTACGTTCAGTTCTATATATTTTCTACTATTCTATTCTTTGTCCATAATTGATGAGGCTCTCTTTCAATTTAGCATAGGGAAGTTCGTGCAATTTCATATCCTCCTCCAAAGAAAGCGCAGCAGCAATGGCCGCAGACTGTCCCAACACCATAAACACGGGTTCCATTCGGATGGAACCGAAGGCTACGTGGGTGGAGCTCAGGCAAACGGGAACCAGCAGATTATCCGCTTCCCCCTGCTTGGGGATAATGGATCGGTACCCCACAGGATATGGTCCCGCCACACTGCTTTGCATATTTCCTTCGTTTTGCACAAACCCATTGGCATCCACATAGCGTTGGGTATGATGGGAGTCCATTCCGTAAGCGGCCAAGCCTATGGGGTCTTCCACCACTTCCAGACCTTCGCAATGATGTTGAGTCATTACCAGGTCGCTAACCATACGCCTTGCCTCCCTGATGTAAAGTTGACTAGGCCAACCGTCCTCCCTATCAAATTCGTCTTTGCATGTTCCCCATTGAGAAACTTCCTCCCTTACCTTGTCAGGAATTCTGGGGTGATAAGCCAGAGTCCACATTAGCCCCTTTTGATAGTCAAGATGAGCCTGGGCAATCTTTTCCCTATCCTCGTAGGAAGCCTCGGGGTACTCATAATTTTGCCCGATGAAATCGGTGGAAAACCCGTATTTATTATTGGTGTCTGTTTTTCTGTTAGGCATGGCCGAATTTGCCCAAGGGATAAAACCTCCCCCATAGGTGTACATGTTTTCTAGGTCATCGGCGGCCTCGAAATTCCTGAATAGCAATTCGTAGTTCAAGGTGTCATACCCTTCTGGTTTTTCAAAGGAAATACGGTTATCCGGATGGTCTGTAAGGCACATGCGAAAACAATAGGCCTGGATATGATGGTCTCCCTCCCCTTCCACCCCGGGGCCTCCATCTTTGATGTAGGGCAGCAAACCGCTGGAAGGTTCTCCCTTAACCACATAGGGATCTACTCTATCCACAAACTCATGGTTTCTTGCGTTTCGAGCCACATTGCCCCGCAAGGAAACATTATAGCGATGGGCTTGAACCCCATTTAGGGTTTCTCCATACGTTTGGTTCCATTCCCTTCCAATGGTGTAAGTTACCCCTGCGGTGGCCATGAGATCACCCTCATAGGTAGCGTCCATAAATACACGACCTTTATAATCGGATCCGTTTTCCATGGAGATGGACCGAATAATTGCCCCCTCCTTATCCACCCCTGAATCACGATTTAACCTTTCTCCATATACGATGGTGATATGGTGTTCTGCATCCAGCATATTCTTGTAAATGGATAAGGCAGCAGATGGCTCAAAAGTCCAACGGGATTTTTCCCCTTCCTCAGTCCTGGAATAAGCCACGCCCTTGTAATCCTCCTTATCTTGCCAGTTCCAGTTTTCGGGTCTTTCATAATACTGATATACCTTTTCATAAAATTCCCGGGATATGCCTCCAATAGCCTGTTTATTCCCAATATCCGTCTGCCCCAATCCACCGGTGGTAAGCCCGCCCAGTCGCTGCCCGGGTTCGATAAGTACTACCGTTTTTCCCATCCTGGAGGCCTGTATGGCAGCGGCCACACCTGCTGAGGTTCCCCCGTAAATGACCAGGTCATAGGTTTGTCCCACAAGTAGGAAAGGGCTGAAGAAAGCCAAGAAACCAAGTAGTGCGAATCGCTTATTCAAGGTTAATCCCATATCATGTCTGCAATTTT
>PXCO01000039.1 GCA_003565295.1 Cyclobacteriaceae bacterium | reverse complement strand
CCGTCGAAAACCCTCCTTTGTTGTTCACATCTATGATCCCGTCGGGCATGGTCCAGCGTATCAGCAGGTAATCATCTATATCGGTGCTTTGTTGTACTTCTATCAACCTTAGCAATAATTCATACCTATCAGAATCATAGTTCTCAGGTTTTGTGATGGGAGCCTGGTTTTCCTTGTCCTTGGCCAGGCAGACCCGGAAATTATAGGCCTGCACCTTGTCATCTCCGGAGCCATTTGGTGCCAATTCCTCATCGCTTATTCCCCATAGCAGGCCCGACTCAGGATTTCCTTTTTCCACATAGGGATCCACCCCATCCGGGAACTGATGCCGGTTTACCGGGGGGCGGCTGAAATAGTTCACCTTAATGCTGTCTATATCCTCGGGGAGCTCTTCGGGGTAAAGCTGTACTCCATTCAGGGATTCCCCATAGGTTTCAGCAGATTCCCTACCCACATGGTAAGAAACGCCTGCGTGGGGAAACAGGTCACCTTCATAGGTGCAATCCAAAAACACCTTGGCTTTTACGGTAAGGTTTTTCTCCGAATGGTTGAAGCTATCCTCCAATTTGATGGCCTCCAGGGTTTTCCCGCTTTTTTCAGCTCCTACGATTCTTTTTTGAAAGAGAATGTCCAGATCGGCTTCCTCCACATATTCCTGTAAGGCATTGGTGGCTACCGATGGAGCAAACCTCCATTCTTCCTCCTTGCCATAATACTTACCAACAGTTCGGTAAAAATCAAGTGCCAAACCTGAAACCGCTTCCTTATTCCCAAAATCAGTCCATCCCAGTCCTCCGGTGGTCATCCCTCCCAGGTACTTCCCAGGCTCAATGAGTAGCACTGTTTTACCCATTTTCTTAGCACTGTAGGCCGCCATCACACCTGCCGCAGTGCCACCATATACACATACATCCACCTCCAGGTGATGATCCTGCCCCCCTTCCGGGGAGCAGGACATCCACTGAAATAAAAGGGAAAGAATTATTAATTGCTTCAACCTCCAATAAACAGTGTTCGAAAGGACTGCTCCAAACTTTGTCCAATCACTCTTATTCTGGTAATAACCTGTGCAGTCGTTATTATGAGGTTTCTGGGAACCATGGGTTATGGGTATCATTGGTATTTTATTTTGTTTTCAATAGTCCTTTTTGATTTTTAAATAAGCCATTCACTTTTACCTGTAAAACAGGCTCCCAATAGTCCTATTATCTTATGCTATTGTACTTTCATAGTTTTTGGCCATCCTTTAGCAATCGGTCTTTTAACTTATTATAGGGTAAGTCCTGCAAGTTAACTCCCTCATCAATTGCAAAAGCCGCGGCCGTTCCTGCACTCTGCCCCAATATCATAAAAACGGGTTCCATCCGAATAGACCCATAAGCTACATGTGATGCAGATAGGCAAACCGGTACTAGAAGGTTTATGCACTCTTGCTTTTTGGGAACTATTGAGCGATAAGATACAGGATATGGTTTCGGACAAGGGTGTCCAAAGCCACCTTCATTTCTCACAACTTCTCTACCTCCTTCTTCTACAACCACTCTTTGGCAAAAGTGGGAATCCATAGGGTATGAAGCAAGCCCAACACCATCATTTACTGATGTTTGTGATTCACAATTAGCCTGAGTCATTACATAATCGGAAACCATGCGTCGACCTTCCCTAATATAAAGTTGATGGGGCCAGAAACCTGTATCTTGAAATTCATTGGGATCAAGTCCCCATTGGTTAACTTTTTCACGTAATGTAGCTGGCACCCCCGTATCATTGGCAAGAAAGTACATCAATCCCTGTTGGTAGTTGACATGGTCTTGAAAGGCCTGTTCCCTTAATCTGTACAATTCCGACAAAGGCATAGGCATGCCACGCCGAGGTGGAGGCATTTCCACAAAGGAACTTAGTTCATAGGTGCCGTCTGGCCAATGGTTACTGCCACCAACGTAATCTGTTGAGAAACTTCCTGCATTATTGCTGTCTCCCTTACGCAATTGGACTGGCCCATCGGTCATTGGCTGAACCGTGTAATCAAAAACCCACTCTATGGGCGCATCAAAATTCAAAAAGCGTTCAAGCAGTGCATATCGCCCAGGATCATATCCAGCTGGTTTAGGAAATGGTATTCTTCCCTCCTCAGTTGTGAGGTAATGCCTAAAATTATAAGCCTGAACTCTAAAATCACCATCCCCCTCGTTTCCAGGCGGTTCTGGAGAAATTTCTGGAAGCAGCCCCGACTCAGGATTATCAGGGTCTACATATGGGCTGATGGGCAACCTACAAAATTGATAGGTGTTCTGCCATGAAATCTTCTGCCACTGTCCACCTAACGATTCCCCGTATGCACTGGAAGATTCTCTTCCAACTCGATATGAGACGTTCGCTGCGGCAAATAAGTCGCCTTCATAAGTAGTGTCAATAAAAACATCCGCCTCAATGGATTCATTTGTCTCTATTGTAATGGAAACTATTCGATTATCCTCCATTTCAACAACCTTCAGAAAACGATCAAAAAGAACCGTTACCCCGGCTTCTTCAAGCATGTTAAGGTAAAGCGATTCGGCCTCCGATGGGCTAAACCCAGTAGAACGGCCAATTCTCGTATAAAACTCAAGTGCCAAACCACCAATGGATTCTTTATTCCCTAAATCGGATGCGGTAAGCCCTCCCGAGGTTAATCCCCCAACATACCGGTTGGAAGAGAGCAAGACGACCTTTTTCCCCATGCGTGCTGCCTGTACCGCAGCAGCTACCCCAGCAGGAGTGCCACCATATACAGCTACATCAAACTCGATCAACTTTGGCTCACCCGGTTCAATTTTCTTATAATACCGCAACTTACTTACCTTAGATTCCTTTTCGAGGTCCCGTGTTTTTGATGTACAACCGAAAACCAAAACAAGCAATACGAACCCTATATTGTACAGTAACTTTAAGCTTCTTCGCTTCATTTTTATTATTTTTATAAGCAGTATCCAATTTTTTGGTCCTTACCCAAACCCGGTGCTTCCCTTTACTGGTAGCATTCACCTGGGTATGGGCATCCTCTACGGGACTTCCTAAGCCAGTGGCCAACATATAGGGAGAGCCCATTTGCACCAGAAATTGCCAATCATTGGTCCACCCCCCATATTCATCGATTTTTTTCGTCTCCAGCCAAATCAGCTCTTGGGCTGTTGCAAGAGAACATAACATCACTCCAAAAAAAGAATGCGCCTGCTCCACCCCAATTAATGGAGCAGGCTATTCCTGGTTGCTTGGTATTTTCCTTCCAAAGCACCTTTCATCAGTTTAATAACCCGGGTTTTGGGTCAAAGCGGTATTGGTCTCCAGCTCAATCCTGGGTATGGGCCACAGGTAATCCCTATTGGGGTTAAAGGCACGGTTTTCTATGACCACCAACTCATCGACATTACTGATATGATCATAACTTGGGGTACCAATGGGGTCTATATGTGGGGGTTCATTTAACCATCCACCACCCTCGTAGCGGTTCAGCCTTCCTCTGTAGGGCCCGGGAATAACTTCCTCAGCAATCCGCCATCTTCTAATGTCAAAGTACCTAAGTCCTTCTATACCCAGCTCATGCCTTCTTTCCTTCCTTACCCGGTTCCGCATCTCATCCTGGGACAATCCTGTAGGGATGGGGGGCATATTCACGGAAGGCCTTTCCCTGAGGGAGTTAATGGCCTCATAAACCGTCTCATCAATTTCATTCAATTCCACTTTGGCCTCAGCGTAATTAAGCAGTACCTCAGCATACCGAATAAGCGTTAAGTTTTGATCACTAGAACCCACATCAGTTGGATAATTGGCAACATCAACATGCTTTCTGTACAGGTAACCGGTGAAACTAGCAAAAGCATGGGCTGCCTCGATATTTTCCACCCTTACTGGGGGATCTTCCCTAAAGTCCCAGGTCATGGTACTGTCAGGATGGGTCTCAAAGATATGGTTAACCAGCCTAGACTGAGGCACCACCAGGGTGTAATGCAGTCTGGGATCCCTGTTTTCAAAGGGATTGTTTACATCATATAATGGGGACTGATCTATGGGCAATCCATCTATACAATCATAGGTATCCACCATATCTTGAGGTGGCTTTTTGTTAGAGTGCCCCAAGGCCATTCTTGACCAAAAATTCCTGGGAAGGTTGTGCGTTTGCACTCCTCTCAGGTATTGGATCCGGAGTATGGTTTCAGGAGAATTATCCCCTTCATTGTTAAAGAGGCCTTCATAATCATCATCCAACTGGTAAATGCCGGCATCGATCAATTGCTTGGCAGCCTCTGCCGCCACATCCCATCTTTCGTTCCATAGTGCCACCCTGGATTTAATGGCCAGTGCCGCACCTTTCCCAATCCTGTCCTTGGTGTTCACATCATCATGCAAGTGATCTGCAATGGCATCTAGTTCGGCAAGCACAAAATCAACCACCTCAGCCTTTGGAGTCCTGGGCATTTCTGCATCCTCTAAGGAGACCATTTCCGTTAATAATGGCACATCTCCATAAAGCTCAGCCAAATAAGCATAAAAGAAAGCCCTAAAAAACCTTGCCTGGGCAACCATGCCATCATAAGCTTCAGCACCCATCTCTTCCCTGAGATGTGCCGAATTGGACACAATAAAATTGACACGCCCTATAGACCTGTAAAAGTTAGACCAAAAGGAATTGGTAAAGCTATTATCGGAGTTTTGCTCCCCTCTTCCCAAAGCCTGTAAGGGGCTTCCGTTTCTGTCCCAACCATCATCGGAGGCAAAATCAAAGGACAAGAACCATGCTATTCCGGCAGGCCAGAACCACAACCGGTTATATACCCCCGTTACCGCCATTTCCAGTTCGGTGGCATTGGCAAAGAAGGTATCGTCAGAGGGCTGATCCAATGGCGCCCTTTCCAAGTAATCTTCACAAGCGAATGCTGCCATCAATACAGCAAAGCATATACATATTCTTACAATTCTTTTCATGATAGCAGATTTTAGAAGTTAATATTTAACCCTAGGGTGTACACCGACATTTGTGGATACCATCCCCCGTTACTTACAGGAGCTTCTGGGTCATAACCTTCATAAAAATTGGTCACCGTAAAGAAATTCCTTCCGCTTACATAGATCCTGGCTCTCTGAATTCTTAGGGCATCTAATGTAGGCTGGGGAAGTGAATACCCCACTTGGATATTCTGCCCCCTAAGGTAAGCGGCATTTCTCATCCAAAAGCTGGAATTTTGCTCATTATTCACCTGATTCCATGCTAGCCTGGGAAAGGAAGCATCGGGGTTGTCGGGAGTCCAACGGTCTTTATGTTGCTCTTGAACGGTTCCGCCCAAGTAGAAGGGCATAATACCCTGACCAAACATATAGCCATCCGCCTGGCCTACTCCTTGCAAGAACAAGGAGAAATCCCAGCCTTTATAGTCCAGGTTAAACCTGGCACCAAAGGTATGTCTGGGTATTGGACTTCCTATCACCGCCAAATCCTGGTCATTTATAACACCGTCACCGTTTAAATCCGTGTATTTGATGTCTCCAGGTGCCACATTGCCAAACTGCGTAGCGTGGTTGTCCACCTCTTCCTGGGATTGGAATAAACCTTCATCTACATAGCCAAAGAAAGATTCTATTGGATAGCCTTCCCTGTTTACCTGAAGACCGGTATCTTGTATTCCTCGCATATCCAATACCTCATTATGGACATCGGAGTAATTAACGGTAATACCATAATTCAAGTCGCCAATCTTGTTTCTATATCCAATCATTAAATCAACTCCTCTATTGAGTACTTCTCCAGCATTTTGAAATGGAGCGTTTAAGCCTAGGGTAAGCGGAATATTCAAGGGAAGTAAAATATCCCTGGTAATACTATGGTAATAATCCACAGTAACATCCAACTTGCCCCATAAATTAAATTCCAAACCTATATCCGTAGTCTCAGAAGTTTCCCAAAGGATATCAGGATTAGCCATGGAATTTAAGGCAGCACCCGGGGCATTTGCATTATTGAACACATAATCCTGGCCTCCTCCACCTATGGCCATGAAAGCAGCGTAAGGGTATAAACCAATATTTTGGTTACCCAATTGGCCCCAAGAGGCCCTCAACTTTAAATGGTCAATAATATGGGAAGTCCCCTGCATAAAGGCTTCTTCGGATATTCTCCATCCGGCTGAAAAAGAAGGGAATATACCATGACGATTACCTTCTGCAAACCTGGAAGAACCGTCCCTCCGCATATTTGCTTCTAAAAGGTACCTGTCATCGTAGTTATAAGTCACCCTACCAAAGATGGAACTCAAGGCCCAATGGTGTCCTGAGCCTCTGGTCAATTCATTGGCCCTGTTCCCTGCATCAATAAACTGGTATTGAGGCAGGGGGAAAACCTCCCTATATGCGGATATCCAGGTATTCACCAAGTCTTCTTGCTGATACCCCCCTGTGAAACCTATGGTATGCACATCATTGAAGGTCTTATCCATCGTTATCACTGCCCGGAAGTTATTGTACCATTCCCTATCAAACCTTTCGGTAAGGTTATTCCTTTGGGGAACAAAATGAGTAGGGGTTACACCATCCCTGGCATAGGTTTGGGTAATATTAAAGAAACGCTTTTCATGGGGATTCATAAATCGCGGGGCATACATGACCTCCGCAGACATCCAATCGGTTATTTTATAATCCAATCGGAAGTTTAGGGTGGCATCCAAGTTTTCGTGTGTCCACAATCCCCCATCCTGGGCTCTGGCCAGGGGGTGATCCCCGTTCCAGCCTTCTCCCCAGCGTCCATTGGAAAGAACGCCTACTTCATTGGCAGGGATTCTCCTCATCCAATGGAATACATATCCTGTTCCGTTGGCAGGTTGATTCCTTTCTGTTCTCCTTAAGAAAATGTCCGTGGACATAGTCAGCCTATCGGTAATATCTATATCGGAATTCAAACGGATATTCAAACGGTTAAAATCCGTATTGGGAATGATACCATCCTGGTTGAAATAGTTAATGGAGCCAAAAAGCCTGGCTTTTTCACTACCGGCATTGATATTCAGCGCATGACTTTGAATGGATGCCGCATTGCTCATGGTGAGTGCCTGCCAGTCGGTATCCGGATACCGGTCTGAGGGCATGTTGGCCCGGTAATCCTGAAGAAAGGATTCTGAATATTGAGGGGCGTTCCCGATATTGGTAAAGGCCTCGTTGGTCATTTCCATATGATCCATTGCACCTACAATATTGGGCAATCGCGTAGGCATTTGTACCCCGGCATAACCATTGTAACTTACCCTAACTCCTTCTACTCCCCTTTTTGTGGTGATCAATACCACACCATTGGCGGCACGGGCTCCATAGATAGAGGCAGATGCGGCATCTTTCAATATGGAAATACTTTCGATCTCATTGGGATCCACGTTGTTGATGTCCATTTCCACTCCATCTACCATCACCAGCGGGTTGGCATCTCCTAAGGTTCCAACCCCTCTGATCCGAATGGCACCCCCATCGGCACCGGGCTGTCCGGATCTTTGGGCTATAGTAACCCCAGGTGCCATACCTTGTAAGGCCATAGAAGTCTGCCCCACAGGTTGGTTGATAATGTCATCGGAGGTAACTGTACTTACTGAACCGGTTAGGTTCACTTTCTTTTGGGTACCATAACCTACCACCACCACTTCATCCAAGGAGGAAAGGTCCTCACCCATTACAATTTCAAACTGGGTCTGGTCCCCTACTTCTACCCGCTGGGATTCATAGCCGATAAAGGAAATCAGCAGTACGGCACCATCGGGTACCTCTATGGAAAAGTTTCCGTCAATAT
>PXCO01000387.1 GCA_003565295.1 Cyclobacteriaceae bacterium | reverse complement strand
GGTTGAAAAATTTGTGAATATCCGTTATATAAGCAGTGGCAATACTATTCATGCTACTATCAAGTGAGGACATGCTGGCTGCGAATATCCCTGCAATTACCAAACCTGCAATTCCCATTGGAAATTCAGCCACGATAAAATAAGGAAGGAGTTCTTCTGAATTAGTTGCGCCAATTTTTTGGGGATTGGTGAGGTAGTAAACGTATAAAACTGTTCCGAGTCCAAAAAACAGCAATATTCCAGGTAAAGTAATCACCCCATTTGTCCACAAACTTTTGGATGCTTCTTTTTCATCCTTAACCGTGAGGTAGCGTTGAATGACCACCTGGTCTGAGGTATATGAAATAAGGTTTAAAAAAAAGAAGCCAATCACGGCAACCCAAAAAACTAGCTGGGTATAGTCCAATGACCAATCCACAACCCGAAACTTACCATGTTCGAAACCAATTTCCACAACAGTACCTAATCCCCCATTTATATTGCTTATGGCAATAATAATCGATGCCAGCGCCCCACCTAATAGGACTACAACCTGTAAAACATCCGTCCAAATAACTGCCTCAATTCCGCCCAAAACGGTATAGATAGTACTAAAAACCCCCATGATTATGATGCAGTAAAAAATATCCATACCAGTAACTGAGGATATGGCAATGCTGGGCAGATAAACAACCACCCCCATTCTTGCCAATTGAAGCAATATAAAGGTAATACTACCAAGAAAACGAACTTTCATGTCAAACCTAAGCTCCAAGTATTGGTATGCCGTTGTAATATTTAACCGCCTAAAAAAAGGAAGATAGTACTTAATAATAATGGGTACGATTGCAAAAATCATAAAAGACCCAACTGCTAACCTCCAATCTGTTGCATACACGATCACAGGTATAGCCATAAACGTTATTGCACTCAATTGGGTCCCATATATACTTAAACCCGCAGCCCACCAGGGTATTCTCCCTCCAGCAAGGAAATATTCATTTGTTGAATTACCCCTCTTGGAAAAGTAAAACCCAATGCCCAGCATACAGCCCAAATAAATTCCTAGGGTAAGCCAATTGGTAAACCCGAACAATTGTCCTGGGTTAAGAGCATAAACTTTTGGAGACCTAACCCCCGGGCCTTTCTCCCCACTGGGCACTACCCATGTTTTGTTCCAGAAAACGGCTGGAGCTGTAACCCTAGAACTACCTCCAGGCATTTTCCCCATTTCAACCCATTCACCTGAGGTAGTGTGGTAAGCAATCATCTCATCACGAAACCCGGGATGTGTAGCCGGATCCGTAAATAGTAAAGTCTCTTTATCTAATCCCCCAGCTACCAGAATATGGGCTTCCCCTATACTAAAAGCAGGTGAGGGTGCGGCTGCCACCCCTCTTGGCATGTCTTTAAGTCTTAGCCAACGCCCTCCTTCCAAACTATTGTCAGGAATATACTTATATGCATCATGTAACAAGTGACGAATAATTTGCCCATCTTCCCCCTTTGTCAAATGAAAACCGCTAAACACAAAAAATTCTCCTCCATGCCCTGCCACTACAGATTGTATTCTGCTTTCCCCGGGAAAATTAGGCCCTTTTTCCCATCTTAATTGATCTTTTGGAAGTGTAAGATCCAATTTTAAAAATATATTTTCTGACAAACCCAAAGGAGTCGATTGTCCACCTACTATATAGATGACCCCGTCCATAATTGTTCCGGACATATTAGCCAACTCAAGGGGAAGCTCAGGGAATTTCTCGTCAATTTGTATGCTTCCACTCTCATATGAGATAGAAATCACATTTTTATAATGACCCTTATCATCACTTCCTCCAATAAGGAATAACTTATCATTGTAAGAAGCTGATACTCCATAGGCCATAGGATAAGGCAATTTTTCTGAGGCTTCTATCCACTTTGATTGGGTATTTTCTAGTACAAAAATTTTATTGTACCATTTCTTTTCTCCTCCTTCCCAAGGCCTTTCATTCGGAAAATTAGCCCCTCCTGCACAAATCAACGCCCCATTACTTACTCCAGCGAACATGCCAGCAAACCCTTCTTTATCAGGTAATATGGGTAATTCTTCCCAGTAGACTTCTTTGGCAAAAATATCATTTAACAAAAGTTGGAATACTAAAATCAGGGATATACGGAGAGCAGGTTTCAAAATCATGGATCTGTAAATGGCTCATAAGACATCCAATCCACCTCCAATTCATAGGGTTGCAGGGGTCTTTCGGTAGAATTCGGGTTTGTTTCAACAGCCCAGTCCTTGGTGTGCCAAAAATTCATGCGGTAGCGCGACCGGTGTTGAGGAATTCCCCTTGTGGTTCCCTGATAATCCCACAAGGTTATTTTTTCACCACTATCGGGATGAATCATCCACCAGCGTATGCGATCCTCGTACCAATCAAAACCATAAGTATAAAATTTGGACGAGGCATCAAAATCCGCAATGGGCGGAATGGTGTCCGGTTGGTTTTGTAGGCCGGTCAAAGGAATTCTTTCACCTGTATGATTCTCTCTGTAGGTGGTGTTGTAGATGATTCCTTTGGCCATATTGATGGTCCTCCCCACTCTTTTCAGCTCTCCTGGTTGACCGGTCCATGTTCCTACATAAATTACCGTTGGGTCGGCCAGGAGCCATTCAAAGTCAATTTCACTTAGCCCGGGTATACTGTCTACATGGTAGGTGAAGTAGCCTACCACCGCCCCTACGTTGGGCTGAATTTCTGTGACCTGGGGAACTTTAAGCCGGGCAGCGTAGGTGCCAAAGTGGGTAAAGTTCTTTGATATAATTTCCGGTCCCCGACCGGCACCGGCACTGTCCTGCGGGTCTATCTTAAACGAAAGGATTTTGATGCCCTCCTCTGTGGGAGAGTCGACACCAAGCCTGTACTTAAAATCAGTTTTATTTCCGGTAGAACCATACCGAAAGTAATTTGAAGACGATTTAGAAAAATCCTCAACAAACGAACCATGAAATTCCTCTGTTTGGGAAATTGCAATGGCCGAAATTAGAAATAGGGTGGATGATAAAATTAAATGCTTCATGGTCACTTCCATTTGTGAGTAGGGTCAAATTTACGAAAAAGAAATTATATTAGGATGCAACCTCTATCTGCTGATAGATGCCAATTTTCTAGGAGAAAAGCCAATCAGTGGGGCATCTTCTTTATGTCCGCTTGCATACCGGTAATGGTATTTCCCAAAGCCAATAGTACTCGCCCCCCACATTGTGGGCAACTCTCCTGTGAGTTTGGAGAAAAGGGTAATAAGGGCTGTAGAGTCCTTTTTCTATTTTTCATCTTCTAGCTAGTCTTCAATAAACCTCATGACATTTTGCCAGTGGGTTTTGATTTTCCCCATTTAAAATGTTAGGTTGTAAGAGATTCAATCTTCTGCCGTCCAGCCATCTTTGAATTTAGGCAAAACCCAACATTTTGTCATTGTTGGAAGCCGATCCGTTTAAAACTTTGTAACTACCCTGATTATGAAACATAAAAGCAGCCTGAGAATTGGGAGTGGACATTTCTTAGCTGTATTTTTACCCAGGGAGTGGTTGTTTTGCGTGATTCCAGCATTTGTCAAAAAGGAGTGGCTATTCAAGGTATATGGCCTAAGTTGAATTATAGAAATAAGAACATGAAATGCCCATGAGAAAGTATTCTCATACACTGGGAGGATTATCGTTGCGAAATTCCACCCCGACCTGCGGTACGGGGCAGGTTATGAGCGCTAAAAGACAATTATAGACATATGAATGAAAAAATTGAAATCGAAAGGCTGTTAGCTAAATTTTCAGGAGCAAATTTGAATGGGCTAAATTTTTTGATAGAGCTCGCACTGGATTTAAGCTGGTACTGGGATCATTCCGCCGATGAAATTTGGGAAAATCTGGACCCTCACCTTTGGGAGCAAACCCATAATCCTTGGGTCGTTTTGAAAACAGTCTCATTTAATAAGCTTAAGCTATTTCTGGAGGATCAAGTCATCTTGGATAAGATTAATAAAGTAAAGTCCAAAAAGCATCCTGTCCCCGGGAATTACTGGTTTCAGAAAAATCATGCCGATAGCCCATTGACTACTGTGGCGTATTTCAGCATGGAATTCATGTTAAGTGAAGCCCTCCCTATTTATTCCGGAGGTTTAGGTAACGTAGCAGGGGATCAGCTCAAAGCCGCCAATGACCTGGGTATTCCGGTAGTGGCCGTTGGCTTATTGTACCAGCGGGGATATTTCCGGCAAATCATAGACAGGGAAGGGGAACAGCAGGAAATTTATATTCAAAATGACCCCGGACAATTACCAATTATCCCCCTTCGAACCGCAACCGGAGAATGGCTGCGCTTAAAAATTGAATTCCCGGGTCAAACAGTATGGTTACGATGCTGGGAGGTTCAGGTGGGCCAGGTCAGGCTTTTTCTTTTGGACAGTAATGATGTGGCCAATTACCCTGCCCACAGGGGAATAACCAGTGAGTTATACGGTGGAGGACAAGAATTGCGACTAGAGCAGGAGATTGTCTTGGGGATAGGTGGGTGGCGTTTATTAAAGGAGCTGAATATTGACCCCGAAATCTGTCACCTAAATGAAGGACATTCCGCATTTGTGCTTTTGGAACGAGCCCGCCAATTTATGCAGCAAACCGGCCTGTCCTTTGATGCAGCGTTGTCAGCCACTAGAGCCGGTAACCTTTTTACCACGCATACTGCAGTTCCGGCAGGTTTTGATCGATTTTCCCCCCAATTAATTGGGCATTACCTAGGTACCTATGCAGAAAAAGAGCTGGGAATTACTTTGCAGGAACTACTTGCGCTCGGACGGTTAAACCCGGTGGACTCAGGTGAATATTTTAATTTGGCATACCTGGCCATTAGAGGTTCGGGTGCCGTTAACGGAGTAAGTAAACTGCATGGCCAAGTAAGCAGGGAATTATTTCAGCAATTATTTCCCAGATGGCCAAGGGAGGCCGTGCCTGTGAAGCATGTCACTAATGGTGTCCATATGCGCAGCTGGGATTCTAAAGCCGCCGATGAGTTGTGGACAAAATTTTGTGGAAAGCCCCGATGGATGGGCACCACGGAAATGTTGGATGAGCATATTCGGGATGTTAATGATGAAGACCTTTGGGAGATGCGAAATGCTTCTCGGCAGGTTTTAATTGAGTTTATCCGAAAGCGTTTGCCTTTGACATTAGCTGCCTCTGGTGCCTCCCCTGAGTTGATTGGAATTGCTGACCAAATTTTGGATCCTGATACCCTTACTTTGGGCTTTGCCCGCCGTTTTGCCTCCTATAAAAGGCCAACTTTGTTGCTTTATAACCAGGAAAGGCTATTGCGAATCATCAGGAACACCTCTAGACCAGTTCAACTAGTTATTGCAGGCAAGGCCCATCCCGGGGACCCCGAAGGACGTGCGATGATTAAAGAATGGGTAACTTTTAGTAGGAGAGAGGACCTGAGGTCCCATGTGGTTTTTCTAAGTGATTATGACATGTATTTGGCAGGCCTAATGGTCCAGGGTGTGGATGTTTGGTTAAACAATCCCCGGCGCCCTTGGGAAGCATCCGGTACAAGTGGGATGAAAGTATTGGTAAATGGGGGGCTAAACCTCTCCGAATTGGATGGTTGGTGGGATGAGGCCTTCCACCCTGAGGTAGGATGGGCCTTGGGAGACGGGAAATCCCATGGCAATGATCCCAATTGGGATGATTTTGAAGCCGAACAGATGTATGACTTACTGGAAAAAGAAATCATCCCGGAATTTTATAACAGAGATGGTGCGGGCATCCCCCGTGCCTGGACGTCCAAAATCAGAAAAAGTATGTCCCTACTCACTCCCAGGTTTTCCACAAATAGAACCCTAATAGAATATTTGGATCAATATTATCTGCCTATGGCACATAATGTTAGAAAACGCATGGCCGATAATGGCGAAATAGGTTCAAAAATTTTTCAATGGAAACAGGTCCTCCATGAAAACTGGCAGAAAATGAAGTTCATTGAATTGGATGTTGAAAAGGCTGAGGATTTCTACACATTCAACGTCAGGCTTTTTTTAATTGGGATTATTCCGGAGCAGATTTCAGTAGAAGTGTATGCGGATGGGGTAAATGGTGCCAAACCAACCGTGACTGAGATGACATGTACATCAATCAAATACGATGGAGATCAAGAATATAGGTATAGTGCCAAGGTGGATTCCTCAAGAAATCAAAATGATTATACCATTAGGGTTATCCCAAAATATAAAGGAGTAGCTGTCCCGCTTGAAGAGAACCTAATATTTTGGCATCACTAGAAGAGACTTAAAACTATTTCTGTTTAACATATTTTCAGACCATTTCGTATTTGCATGCGGTGTTAGGGCAATTCTGCCCATTATTTTTCTCGTTATCAGAAATTTAATTTGACCTAAATAAGGATAAAATATTATGATTTTATCCTTAATTTTTAAAAAGTGTTTCTATGGAATGATTATTGTAATTTATTATTTCAGCAGAAGGCTATTTGTTTTTAAAGGGAATAATTAGTCATCTAGCTAAGATTGAATATTGTTAACCTAAACCAAACTATTATGAATGATCAAAAGAATGAAGGAAAAGTTGCAAAAAAGATTGAAAACCGGACGGCAGAAATTCCGTCTGACGTCTATCTTTGGACGTCCATAGCGTCTATGGGTGTTTCTTTAGGACTTAAATTGTTTGGAAAGGACAAGTCTGCACTGTTCGTTGGACAGTGGGCAGCTCCCTTTCTGTTGATGGGCGTTTACAACAAACTAGTAAAAACAGAAGGTTCGGATTAATCTGACCTAGTCATTTCTCTCCGGAAAGGCCATGGCTACATGAACCGGGTGAAATACCATACTACACTCGGGGACCTGGGTCATGGCTTTACGGTAGTTTTTCTGAAACCAGCCTATTTTGTTATCAATTACAACTACAACCAACATGTCTACTACTCATCCAGCAAAAAACCCACAGGAAAAATACGATCAACCCCCGTATCCTGAGCAGAACCAACCTGTTCCCGGAACCGAACATGCACTTCGGCCAGATGCAGATGTTTCAACAGTTGAAGGAACGATGTCTTTGGGAGCGAATATCGTAAAATCAGTACTCCCTTCTGCTCCAATCCATAACTCCAGAACCATGACTGCCCCCACTTTTTGGGAGATCTCTTTGGAAACATATTTTATAATTTGGGCGGTTTCCTCATCCTGCTCTTCGGTTTGGGGTGAAATGATATAGGAAGATTCACCGAGGACCAACCGAATACTTTTATCCTCCCTAGAGGCATACCGGTACACCAGCATGTAGGGGAGGAGCCTCTCCTTTTTTAGCTTTCCCCCATTTACCAACTTGATGGTTACTTGAGACCCTTTGTTCAGGTATTCGGTTAGGGTATTTTTAATACTTTCTTGCATGATGGAGACTATTGATTGCCTTCTAGAAAATCGAAAACATTTTTCCGATCATGTCCAACCACTAAATACATAGGTTTTAGGCATTAATTTTGAAATATTTAATTGAAGGGCATAAATTATCTTGCAAATAACAGACCATCTTATTTTTATTTAGTTTTTCTTAGATAATATTTAATGCATTTTAATTGTTTATTGACAGGCTAAGGCATGGATATTGTCGGTAAAATGTGTGGAAAGGTATAACTAGACTTTCCCAAGTAGACATTTGTAAATAAACGGTCAGAAACCATGGAAAAGAGAAATTCAAAAAAAGAAGCTGCAGATAAAGGCACCACGGCATCAACAGACAAAAAGCTGGATAATACGGAAAACCCTCATGAAATTACCGAAGAGGATATGG
>PXCO01000332.1 GCA_003565295.1 Cyclobacteriaceae bacterium | reverse complement strand
TACCACTGATGAGGATCCCGGCATTGCTGTTTTCGAACTTCCTATGAATTTTTGACAAAAAAATGGATGACTCTTGGAGTCATCCATTTTAGTTTTATCGAGGATAGGTTAACGGTTTATTTCACCAAATCAAACCTGTCCAGGTTCATCACTTTGTCCCATGCGTTGATAAAATCCTTCACGAATTTTTCCTCGGCACCATCCTCCGCATATACCTCGGCAATGGCCCTGAGTTCAGAATTTGAACCAAATATAAGGTCTGCCCTGGTTCCTGACCATTTCTTTTGACCGTTGTTTCGTTTATGGGCTTCGAAACTTACACTCTTGTCGGATGTGGCCTCCCAAGTAATCCCGAAATCAATGAGGTTGAGGAAGAAATCGTTGGTCAACTTTCCGGGGTTTTGGGTAAATACGCCATGCCTGGAACCATCATAATTGGTGTCAAGCACCCGCATACCCCCAACCAGCACCGTCATTTCGGGAGCGGTCAGTTTGAGCAATTGGGCTTTGTCGACCAATAAGTCCTCGGCCTTTTCGGCAAACTCTTCCTTAATATAGTTTCTAAATCCATCTGCCACAGGCTCAAGTGCTTCGAAGGATTCCACGTCTGTTTGCTCTTGGCTGGCATCTGCTCTTCCTGGAGTGAAAGGAACTTTGACATCATGCCCGGCATCCTTGGCGGCTTTTTCAATGGCAGCGCAGCCACCTAATACAATCAGGTCGGCCAATGATACCTTTTTATTTCCGGATTGTGACCCATTGAAGGTTTCCTGAATACTTTCCAGCTTGTCTATCACCTTGGCCAATTGGTTGGGGTTATTCACCTCCCAATCTTTTTGAGGAGCCAGCCGAATCCTGGCACCATTGGCTCCACCCCTCATGTCGGAACCACGGAAGGTGGAGGCAGATGCCCAAGCAGTGGAAACCAGTTCGGAAACATTGAGACCAGCATCCAATATCTTACCTTTTAGTTGATCGATGTCTTTTTCATCTATCAATTCGTGATCCACGGCTGGTACAGGGTCTTGCCAGATGAAATCCTCCTCAGGCACTTCTGGACCTAAATACCTGTTCTTTGGCCCCATATCCCTGTGGGTCAATTTAAACCAAGCTTTGGAAAAAGCATCGGCAAACTCATCGGGGTTTTCGTGGAAATGCCTGGAAATCTTTTCATAGGCTGGGTCCATCCTTAGGGCAAGATCAGTAGTCAACATGAATGGGGCATGTTTCTTTTCCGGGTCATGTGCATCCGGTACGGTTCCTTCACCAGCTCCATCCTTTGGTTTCCATTGATAAGCTCCTGCAGGGCTCTTGGTCAGTTCCCACTCGAACCCAAATAGGTTTTCGAAGAAATTATTGCTCCATTGGGTAGGGGAGGTGGTCCAGGCACCTTCTAATCCACTGGTGATGGTATTCCCTGCATTTCCGGAGCCAAAGGTGTTTTTCCACCCCATGCTCTGCTCCTCTAGGCTCGCACCGGCAGGTTCCCTTCCCACATACTTAGAGGGGTCAGCTGCACCATGGGTCTTACCGAAGGTATGCCCACCGGCAATCAAGGCCACGGTTTCGTAATCATCCATGGCCATCCTGCCAAAGGTTTCCCGTATATCCTTGGCGGCTGCCACAGGGTCTGGGTTGCCATTGGGTCCTTCGGGATTCACATAAATCAATCCCATTTGAACCGCACCCAGGGGGTTTTCCAATACCCGGTCACCCGTATATCTTTTGTCGCCTAACCATTCTGTCTCTGCACCCCAATAGATATCTTCCTCTGGTTCCCAAACATCTTCTCGGCCACCCCCGAATCCGGTAGTGGGTAGCCCCATAGATTCCAATGCACAGTTTCCGGATAGTATCAACAGGTCCGCCCAGGATAAGGCTTTTCCATATTTCTTTTTTACAGGCCATAATAGCAGTCTTGCTTTATCTAGGTTGGCATTATCAGGCCAGCTATTGAGCGGAGCAAAACGCTGGGAGCCCGTGCCACCTCCACCTCTTCCATCGGCAATCCTATAGGTGCCTGCACTGTGCCAGGCCATTCGAATGATAAAGGGACCATAGTGGCCGTAATCGGCAGGCCACCAATCTTGTGAAGTGGTCAATACCTCCACAATGTCTTTCTTTACCTCTTTCAGATCTAATTTCTTAAATTCCTCGGCGTAATTAAACCCATCACCCAAGGGGTTGGATAGGTTGGAATGTTGCCGAAGTATATTGAGTTTTAATTGGTTTGGCCACCAGTCGGTGTTTCTGGTCCCTTTTCCGGCGCTATGATTCATAGGGCCATGTAGAAAAGGGCATTTCGCATCGGACTTGCTCATATCTGAGACCTTGGCGTCGTGATTATTGTTATTACTCATAGGGCAATATGTTTTTTGGTTATCGTTTATGCTGAATTCTTGCCTAAGTTATTAAAAAAAATACGTATTAAAATTTTTTTTCCATAGATAAAATCTATGGCTCTTGGGTATTTTCTATGGACCAATAATGTACTGATTTTTGTCATTATATCACACATTTCCCTTATCTCAACATCATAAATATCGCTAGTGTACTTATGCAGTAAATGACTGATATGGTGACCTCCATAATAATGTCTCCTTCAAAAATAGCTATTTACAGCTCGTCAAACATTTTTTCGCTACTTTATATAAAATGATTAAATTCGATCTCTTGCAGTAAAGCTTTATCCCAAAATACCATGAAGAAGACCTTATTATTTGTGCCCGTATTCCTGTTATACACCTTTTGCATTGGGCAACAACTTATCTTGGCCACACACGGGCAGTCCGATTACCAGATAGTGCTTCCTTCACTCCCGGATGTTCAAGAAATTCAGGCGGCAAAGGTTTTGCAGGACTACCTTCAAAGAATTTCAAGCGCCAACTTGCCCATTGTCCATGATATGGAGACGCCTCAGGCGAAGGAGATTTTGATTGGTAAGGTAAACCGCCCGGAATTGGAAGAAGTCTCCTACGAGAAATTGGGCAGGGATGGATTATACATATTTACCCAGAATGATAAATTGGTGATCACTGGAGGCTCCAAGAAGGGGGTGCTTTATGGGGTTTACACTTTTCTTGAAGATTATTTAGGATGTAAAAAATATCCTTCGGATGTGGCCTTTACCCCTATAAGAAGCACATTGACCATAGGCCAGATCGATGATTTGCAATTGCCTGTATTTTCTTTTAGGGAAGTGTTTTACCATGACGTGTATGATCCTGAATATATGGACTGGCATAAACTTCATTCATTTGGAGGCAGGGGCAACTCACCCTCTGAGTGGGGGTATTGGGTGCACACTTTCCACCAACTACTGGATCCCAAGGAATACGGGGAAAGCAACCCCGAGTATTTTAGCTATTATGACGGAGAAAGGCATCCGGGGCTGATCCCTTCCTGGGACGGCACAAGTGTACAGCCTGAATCGCAACTTTGCCTTTCCAATCCCGAGGTGCTGGAGATCGTTTGCGAAAATTTGGAAAAGGCCATTGCCAAAAAACCTGAAGCCCTCTACTGGTCGGTAAGTCAGAATGATAATGTGAACTATTGCCAATGCGAACACTGTGCGGCCTTGGATGAAAAATACGCGGCCTTTGCCCCCGAGGAAAAAATGTACTCCACCCATGGGAGTGAGTATCCGGCTTTAGGTATGGGCTCCATGTTGCATTTTGTGAATCAGGTGGCGGATCGTTTTCCGGAAAAAATCATCTCTACACTGGCTTATCAATATACCCGGGTACCCCCCAAAGGCATAGAGCCCAGGGATAATGTGAACATCATGTTGTGCAGCATAGAGAGCACCAGAAACGAACCCATTTCCACAGGCGATCCTTCGTTCAGCGAAGACCTGGAAGGTTGGGGTAATCTGACCGACAACATCCTGGTTTGGGACTATACCATTCAGTTCTCCCATCTTCTTGCCCCTTTTCCTAACCTGCTAACCTTGCAACCCAATGTGCAATTTTTTAGACAAAACAGGGTAAGTGCTCTTTTTGAACAAGGAAACATACAGCAGGGAGGTGAATTTGCGGGACTAAGGGCCTATTTACTGAGTAAATTGATATGGAACCCGGATGTGGACATAGATCAAGAGATGCAGGGTTTTCTAGAAATGTATTACGGGAGAGCAGCAAAACCTATTAAGGATTACATTGACCTGCTGCATGAAAACAACCAAGGACATACAGGGAGAAAGCTTTCCATCTTTGGAGGGCCGCTGAGGGAAACGGATTCTTATTTGACCCCGGGGCTTATTGAACAATACAACCACCTATTTGACCGGGCGGAGCGCCTGGTTAAATATGACCCTGAAAAATTGATCAGGGTAAAATCCGCCCGACTTCCGGTTACCTATGCCATGCTGGAAATCCAAAAGGAAAATGAAGGGCCAAATTGGGAGTTGGCAGAGGAGGATAGGGCGATGCTTCCCACGGGCTTAAGCCTTCAACTCTATGATTTTATCTACCATTGTCTTAGGACGAATGTAACCCGGCTTTCTGAATGGCATACCCCTCCGAAGGAGTATTTGGAAAAGTACCCTTTAGTTTCTGAAGAAGAGAAAAATGAGTGAAATATGTTTCTTATTCCAATGAACAAACCCCATTTTCGATTTTGGTAAAGAAATATTAAAAGCCTTTTAGTAAGAAGTTGAAATAAAGGAGAAACGCCAGGAGGGAAGACTCTTGGCGTTTTTATTGAGGTTTCCTACCGATATAAAGAGAGGATTTTTATGTCCTTATACCCCTACCCCCTGAATAAAATACAGGTTTTCATTTATCGGAATGAAAACCGATCGAATTTCCTTCCGTGTCCAAAGCAATTCCACAAAAGCCGTGTTCTCCAATGGGAAATTTCTCTTGCAGCAACTCCCCCCCGGCTTCTTTCACCCTTGATAGTTCGATGCCACAATCCTCACAGGTAAAATAGACCAGGGTCCCGCCGGTGCCCGGATGGAAATCATTGGATTTACATAAGGCCCCGCTGATATTGGCCCCTCCTTCTTCCCATGGAAAACTCAGCATTTCCAGGTCGCCAAATTCTCCGGGGGTTTGCATGGGGACCATGTTGACTTTCAACACATCTTCATAAAATTTTTGGGCGCGTGGCATATCGTCCACGTAAATTTCCACCCAGGTAAAAGGGTTTTTCATGGGCATTATAGTAGAGTGAATTATAAAACACAAAAATAAAACAGGTTATAAATATAGTTTAAATCATGATCAATAACTACCATAAAAGTGTGCTTTAATTATCGACAGTTATAACTAAAAGCATGTTGATTCTAAAGACATTTGCTAAAATCGCAGCAGTGTCTATCCTGAACGGTTGACTTGCCTTTATCCTCAATTGTCATGGTCCTCGCTTACGTCATTATACCTAATATCCACAATCTCCAGCTTAAGCCAAGTCCAGTCCCCCTCATCTAGTCTCCATGTGGCGGACATTTTAGAAGGGACCCGGATTCCCTGAAAACTTTGATAATCCTCCACTTCCAATACCCATTCCTTTCGCTGGGCATCCTTTTCATTTCCCCTGAATCGCATGGCGGAAAACCGGACAAAGTCCCCCTCTGTATTAAAGTGAAAAATCCCGCTTCCTGTAGTACCCTTGTAGTTCATGGTGGCCTTCGCTGAAGTTTCGTCAAGGGTTTCCCAGGTAATATAATCGCTCAGTGCTAGGGAGGGAAACCATACCAGTTCGCCCAAATAGCGTTGTAGGCTGCCTTCGTCGATTTTTTCTCCCTTTTCCTTCACCACATTGACAAGCCCATTCAGTTTGATCCACATTTCTCCCTTACCATCTACAAACTTATCCCTTCCGCGAAAGACCAGGAAGGGATTCATCTGTACATTCACTTCCCAAAGGAATGCGGGTTCATCCACGGTGGAATATTGAATAGCCGTTGCGCCATTCCAACCCTTTTGGCCAGGGTTTAATTGCATTTCCGCCTTTTGAACCACCTTCGCCACTCGGATCTTGGGCTTTCCAACAGCCCCCGAATGATGCAGCCATTGTTGAACAGGTTCCGGCAATTCGACAATATCCGCTGCGGTAAGCAATTTTTCGGGCCTAGACCGGGTGTTGCTTAACAGGGTTGAGGTTTCATGGTTGACCAGCTTAGTAAATGCTGTATTCCCCATGGCAATAAAAGCGGTAATGAGGATAAGCACGTTCGGAATGGTGCCAAATTTGGCGTCCTGCCAAAAGTAGATGATAAGCCCCTGGGAAACTATCACCGCAAGCAGCCCCACAAGTCCAGCATAGGCACTATTCAGGTAGTACAGGAGGCCTAAAGCCAAAAACAACAACGCGGCAAAGAGCCATACCATTCCAGTGCCCCTGGTGATGTGTGGCTCCAAGGCCTTCACCTCCGCAATTTCAAACGCCTTTACAAAGCCGAGTAAGTGAATAAGCCCATGCAGGATCACAATGAAAAGGAGTACCGATCTCATTAGCTAAACAGGTGTGCTATAAATCGAGTGAATATAGGCCAAAAGTTGGAAATAGGCAATGGGTGCAAGTTGGGAAATTGGTTATTTTTAACCTTGGGGAAAAAGGGGTTTCATGAAAAAATGCCAACAAAAAAAAGATTGCAGGCATTTTAGAATGGATTAGATGGGTTCAAATTAGGATTCACATGTTGATACACTCCACTTATAGGTATCAAACTAGCGCGCTACACTATTCCTTTCGGAAGGTATATCGAAGGCCGATAGTTGCTCTAATGGCGAGATCAGAATTGACGATGATAGGTGTGCCCTCCATAAGAATCGAAAATTGCCTTTGGTTGGCGATGGGTTTGAATCCTAGCCCCAGAGGGATACCAATACGCCCATTATCCATATCTGAGAACCCTACCATCAGGCCAGCATGCAGATTATACCACTCAGTCTGTTTAAGCGAAAAGACGGCTACTTTTTAATCCGGTCTCTACTGGCCAGCTTGATATCTTTGATCAACGATGAAATATCCGGCTGGTTTCTATACCAAAGGCAAGCTAGAGGTGCAACTTACAATTATCAAAACTTGAAAACTTGCAAGTATTGATAATTTAATCTGTTTGATTGACTGGGAGGAAAAATAAGAACTGTAGGAGGTAATCTTCTTCTCACAAACCTACAGATGCTGTGACACAACCTACTCGTTGAATATTAGATCCTAAACAGCAGAGGTGAAATCCCTTTCGGAAAGAAAACCCGTTCATTGGGGAAAGTATTTCACCCTTTTCGTCCTAAGCCAAGGAAATGAAAACTTTTGATTCATTAATTTATCCGAATTATAAGTGGTTTGGCGATTTGATTCCTTTTAAGGAATGTAGTATCCAACAGCAACCGAAAAGGATAACCAAAGAATTGACAATAATTAAAACGGGAAAACCAATGACCGAACCAATTTGGCATCAAAACTTAATGAATTAATCATGAAAAAAGTAGGCATCATCGGGGGTTCAGGCTTTATTGGAAGCTACAACACTACAGTTCAAAATTGGCAATAAAGGATTTGGGAATAGCATTTAAACCTGTCAGTATTCCTTTGAATAACTATTCATTCTGAAAATCATGACGGAAGTAAGAGAAAACACCATCAAAAAGTTTATGAAAAGGGACGTCAAATGGCTTTAGGCGGTGGATGAAGACTGGTTTTGGGGGTCCGAGCAACAATTACTGCAAATGGTTCCATGTCTGCGAACATGAGTCCAACCACAACGGGCATTCAAGTACATTAAAAGCAGGCTTCCTGGAGGTAAATTCAGTAGGGGGTAATATGTTCGGTAGCCAAATACAATATCATTTCAAAAAACACCATAATGAATAAATATTTCTGCTCAGTATTGATTCTTATATCCTTCTTGGTTACTAACGGTTGCAGTTCAGATAAACAAGAAATAGACCTAAACGGTAATCGTGATGTTGTTAAAAAATACCATGAAGTATGGACTAATGGACAAGTAACCGAATTGGATAAAATATTA
>PXCO01000054.1 GCA_003565295.1 Cyclobacteriaceae bacterium | reverse complement strand
CTCATTACCGGGCCTACCACGTCATTAAAGATGCTTGGGTAGCTCATGTTGTTTTTTGTTTTGTTGCTTATTTAAAGGTAGAGGTAATTCGGTACTATTGTACTTTCAAATTTTATCAAATATGTATACTATCTTAACATTTTGAAGGTGTTTTGTGTTGTTTATTGCCAGAAATATCAGATTTTTATTTATATTAATACCCACATAACACATACCTAACTTTAATCATCCCATGCAACCACTACATTTTAAAGTTCCCAGGGTTAAAGAGGAGACCATCAAAGTAGAATGTTGGGACCTGGATAATTTCTTTGAGCCCATTCACTTTCACGAGGAGTTTCAGATTACATTAGTATTGGAAGGGGAAGGTTCACTTTTCGTTGCAGAAAGTGTGGTTCCCTTCAAAAGGGGAGAAATTTTCCTGTTAGGTAAAAATCTTCCCCACGTATTCAGGAACAAAGAATACCTCTTTGGAAAAAATAAGGATAAAAATGCCAAAGCGATTTCCGTATTCTTTAATCAAGATGTGATTAAAGAAGCCCTATGCGATATACCAGAATCCTATGCCATTCAACGGCTGTTGGATTTATCGGTCTATGGTATAAGAGTATCCACGGAAAAGGTTGCCACAATCAGTGAAAAACTCAACTTGTTACCAGAGAAGAGATCATTTGAGAGATTTATCGGGTTATTGGATATTTTGGAATCAATTTCCAATAGTAATGACTTGGACTTTATCTCATCCTTGGGCGTGCCTCTTCATTCTGTACAAGAAAACCTGCCAAAAATCAATCAGGTATTTGATTTTGTGAGGTCCAATTTCAACGAAAAAATCACCCTTCAACAGGTGTCCGAGATGGTTAACATGACTCCTACAGCATTTTGTAGGTATTTTAAATATAAGAGTCAAAAAACTTTTTCAAGATTTCTAATAGAAGTAAGAATTGCGAACGCATGCAGGTTGCTACATCAAGATGATTTAAACACCTCTGAGTGTTGCTACAATTGCGGGTATAACAACTTGTCCAATTTTCATAAGCATTTCAAGAGTGTCACTGGAATGACACCTCTGGAATACAGGAATAATATTCTTCGAAAATCAAATGCATAGTTGGCACACAAGCATGGGTTGGTAATTTATTTAAAATTTGATCAAATTTTCATTGACCCTAAAATAGGCCTAACCTTGAATTTTTTACTTGGCGGTAAATATTTAAAAAAGACTGATTTTTCATTGCATACATAGGGGCTTAAATAGTGGAATACACGTTAAAATACCATAACGTTTGGTTAAAATGATGGAATAAAATTAAAGCTTTTCGTCCCTATCTTTATAATCGTTATGGTTTCAATCCTTTTACCCTTTGAATATTTAGAAAGTGTTGACTTTCTATTTAATTAAAGGGTTGATTATGAACTAATTACAATTAGATGAAGAAGTGTATTACATTAAGTTTGTTTTTTTTTAGTATAGGTTTCCACTCCCTGTATTCACAATCTGAGTTGACGCTGCCTGATATTTTTCAAAATGGCACCTATGCTCAAAGCCGGTTTGGACCTATCCGTTGGATGAAGGATGGAACAGGGTATTCGACCATTGAACAAAACCCAACTATAGGTGGGGATGACATTGTCCGGTACGATGCGGCTACAGGGGAAAGGTCCTTATTATTGAGTGCTCAGGACCTTATTCCCAATGGGGAAGACCTACCATTATCCATTGCTGACTACCAATGGTCAGAAGACAACGGAAAATTATTGATATTCACCAATACTCGGAAGGTTTGGCGCTATCATACCAGAGGGGATTATTGGGTCTTGGATCTTGAGACAAATTCATTGAGGCAGTTGGGAAAAGAGCGGCCTATTGCAACTCTCATGTTTGCTAAGTTTTCGCCAGATGGAAATAGGGTAGCCTACGTCAGTGAGAATAATATTTTTGCGGAGTCCTTGGAGGATGGGGCTGTGCTTCAAATCACAAAGGATGGGAGTGAAGATATCATTAACGGGACTTTTGATTGGGTCTATGAGGAGGAGCTGAGTTGTAGGGATGGATTTAGATGGAGCCCGGATGGGGAGCATATTGCCTATTGGCAATCGGATACCCGAGGGGTTGGTGTTTTTTATCTTATTAATAACATTGATTCCATCTATTCACAGCCTATCCCAATGCCCTATCCCAAAGTTGGGGGAACGCTCTCAGACGTAAAGGTAGGAGTGGTTTCCAGCAAAGGGGGTGAAACCAGATGGTTTGATATACCGGGGGATCCCAGAAACAATTATTTGGCAAGAATGGAATTCATCCCGAATTCGGAGGAGGTGATGATCCAACAGTTGAACCGGCCCCAGAATAAAAATAAAGTATGGAATGGGAATATTGCCACGATGGAGCTGAACACCATTTTGGAAGAAAAGGATGAAGCCTTTTTGGATATACATGATAATGTGCTTTGGCTAGAAAATGAGCAGTTTTTTACTTGGACCAGCGAGCGGGACGGGTGGCGGCACCTTTACAAGGTCTCAAGGGATGGGGAAACCATTGAAAAAGTGACACTGGGGGATTTCGATGTGGAACGGATTAGCCATATTGACCCCGAGAATGGCTACGTGTACTACATTGCCTCCCCTGATAATTTCACCCAAAGGTATCTGTTCCGGAGTTCACTGGTAAACCCTGGCATCGCAGAAAGAGTAACCCCACAAAATAAGCCAGGGCAGCATTCCTATCAAATTTCGGATGGTTCCAGATATGCTATTCATACCTACCAAAACACCAAGACTCCTCCAGTTTATACCCTGGTCAGCTTACCAAGTCACGAAACCATAAGGGTTTTGGAAGAAAACAAGTCCCTGAGAAAGTCCTATGAAGCTTTGGACCTGAATGCCAAAGAATTTTTAAAGGTGGATATTGGGGAGGTGGAGCTGGATGCCTGGATGTTAAAGCCCAAGGATTTCGACTCTTCAAAAAAGTATCCCCTGTTCATTTATGTATATGGGGAACCTGCGGGGTCCACAGTTCAAGACGCTTGGATGAATGGGGATCTTTGGCATCATTATATGGCCGAACAGGGGTATGTGGTAATTAGCATTGACAATAGGGGCACTAAAACCCCCCGAGGAAGGGCATGGAGAAAATCAATCTATGGTCAGATAGGGATTTTGGCCTCTCAAGATCAAAAGGAGGCTGTTGAGCAAATACTATCCACTTATAGGTTTCTTGATGCATCCAGAGTGGGTATGTGGGGATGGAGTGGTGGAGGTCAGATGACCTTGAATTGCATGTTCCGATATCCTGAGCTCTTCAAAGTGGGGGTAGCTTTGGCATTTGTATCCGATCAGCGGCTTTACGATGCAACTTATCAAGAACGGTATATGGGACTCTTGGAGGAGAATGCCAAAGGGTATCATGATGGTTCCCCTATCAACTATGCCCAAAATCTGGATGGAAAATTATTGATTATTCACGGTACCGCGGATGATAATGTGCATTATCAGAGTTTCGAAATGCTGGTGGATCGGTTAATTAAATACAATAAACAATTCTCCATGATGTCTTATCCTATGCGGGCTCATGGCATTAATGAGAGGGAAAACACCAGTTTACACCTGAGAGAAACAATGAGAAAATTTTGGCTGGAAAACCTAACTCCCGGAGGAAGGTAATTAACGTTTAATTTAAAAAATCAATATTATAAAACTGTTTAACTATGATAACTTGGAAGGGAGTATTTCCGGCGATGACTACAAAGTTTACGCCTGATGATCAATTGGATTTAAAAGCCTTTCACAAAAACCTCAGGATTCAATTGGACGCCGGGATAAGTGGGGTCATCCTTGGGGGTAGTCTGGGAGAGGCCAGCACACTGACAGGCGGTGAAAAGGAAAACTTGGTAAAAGCTACCTTAGAAATGGTAATGGGAAAAATCCCGGTAGTACTTACCATAGCCGAACAATCCACTAAAAATGCCATAAAGGCAGTGACCACTGCCAATGACAGTGGTATTAAAGGGTTCATGGTGCTTCCGCCCATGCGTTACAAGGCAGATGATAGGGAAACAGTAGCATTTTTTAAGGAGATTGCCAGTGCCACTGATCTGCCTATCATGATTTATAATAACCCCATTGACTATAAAATAATGGTGACCCTGGATATGTTTGACCAATTAAAGGAATGCAAGAATATTCAGGCCGTAAAAGACTCTACCCGGGACCTTAATTTTGTAACCAAGATGATAAATAGATTCGGAGACCGGTACAAAATATTTGGAGGGGTAGACCCCTTAGCCTTGGAAAGCCTGACCTTAGGGGCCGATGGCTGGGTGGCGGGTTTGGTATGTGCCTTTCCCCGTGAAACTGTTGCCATATACAGGCTGGTCAAGGAAGGCAGGCATGATGAGGCATTGGAAATTTACCGTTGGTTTTTCCCTCTGTTGGAATTGGATATTCATCCCAAGTTGGTGCAATATATTAAATTGGCCGAGGTGGCAACAGGTTTGGGTACTGAGTATGTAAGAGCTCCTAGGCTTCCACTTGTAGGCAGGGAACGGGAAAAGGTATTGGGTGTAATTCATGATTCCCTTTCCAGCAGGCCGGTTTTGCCCGTTTGGGAAAATATTTCCCTATGAATGTCCAATTTTTGATCAAACTGGCATTATCAATGTAAACCTTTCTTTAGAGCAATTAATGGGTAAGTTGAATGTTATGAATCAGTTTTCTAAAACTACGTACACAGAAAGAAGGCAGCGCTTAAAGCAGGAAATGAGTAATGGCGTGTTGCTTTTTCTGGGTAATGAGGAAAGCAGTATGAATTTTAAGGACAATTGGTATCCATTCAGACAGGATAGCAGTTTTTTATATTTTTTTGGATTAGATAAGCCCGGCTTGGTTGCCCTAATTGATATTGAAAAAGATCGAGAAATAGTATTCGGGGATGAAATTAGCATTGAGGACAGCATCTGGCATGGCCCTAAGCCAAGCCTGGTGGAACTTGCTGATTCAGCCGGGGTTTATGATGTGCGGCCCAAGGATGCCATTGTTGAATACCTTGCTGTCCTAAAGGGAAAGCACATACATTTTCTTCCCCCTTACAGGCCTGAAAACACCTGTAAAATAGCTGAATGGCTTCAGCTAAGGGTCAAAGATGTGTCCAAGCAGGTTTCCGGGACATTTATTAAGGCAGTCGTCAAACAAAGGTCTATTAAAACCCAAGAAGAACTGGATGAGATTTCCAAGGCGGTAAATATTAGTGTAGGGATGCACCTAATGGCCATGGAAAAAGCCAAAGCTGGGATGAGGGAATATGAGGTGGTGGGGATGGTGACTGGGCAGGCCCTTAGAAAGGGATGTAGCCTTTCCTTTCCCCCCATCATTACCGTCAAGGGGCATATTCTCCATAATCATTATTATGGAAACAAGCTTAGCAACGGAGACATGTTATTGGCCGATTTTGGGGCTGAGACAGCCATGCATTATGCAGGGGACATTACCCGCACCTTTCCGGTGGGCACCCAATTTTCCAATCAGCAAAGAGAGGTATATCAAATCGTAAGGAATGCTCATAAAGCGGCTATTGCTGCCCTCAAGCCGGGAATTAAATTTTTTGATGTTCACATATTGGCTTGTAAGGAATTGGTAGAAGGGTTAAAGGAAATTGGTCTGATGCAGGGCGATGCTGGGGATGCGGTAAGGGAGGGTGCGCATACGTTGTTTTTTCAATGTGGCCTGGGGCATATGATGGGATTGGATGTGCACGACATGGAGGATTTAGGGGAGGCCTATGTGGGATATACACCTTCTTTCAAACAAAGCAAGGAATTTGGGTTCAAGTCATTGCGCCTAGGAAGGGAGTTGGAGAGGGGATTTGTGGTCACCATTGAGCCAGGTTTATATTTTATCCCCGAACTGATAGCACAGTGGAAAGCTAAACGGCATCTTCAGGCCTTCATCAATTATGACCAATTGGAGAAATACGCTGGTTTTGGAGGGATCCGTATTGAGGACGCATTCCAAATCACTTCCTCAGGATCCGAATTATTGGGCAATCCTTTGCCTACGGAAGTACATGAGGTCGAAGAGGTTAGAAATTGAAAATGGAGAATTGAAAATTGAAAAATTACCTTTGACCTTCCCTAAATCGCATGGGTAGTTTGAGTCTCAATCATATTTCTCAAATTCTAAATTCCATCATTGGTAATTGGTTAAATTCAACAAACTTACTTTTTACTCGTATGAGAAGGTAATTTCTCTTATATACCTTACTTTAGTTGGATCAAACCAAAAATCACATGATGAATAAAAAACTGACCATTTCCCAATTGGCCAGGCTGATGCGTATGGTCTTGCCAATTGTACTATTGGTATGGGCTCAAATGGCCGCATTGGCTCAGGATCAACCTGTGCCTTTGGACGACAGGGTGCACAAGGGTAAATTGGAAAATGGACTTACTTATTTTATCAAATATAATCCCAAGCCTGAAAATAAACTTGAATTAAGATTGGCAGTGAACGCAGGTTCCGTGCTGGAAACTGAGAGCCAGCAAGGTTTGGCCCATTTCGTTGAACATATGGCTTTTAACGGGTCCGAGAACTTCGAAAAAAACGAACTGGTCAGTTATTTGCAATCCATAGGAATATCATTTGGGAGAGACCTGAATGCTTATACCTCCTTTGATGAAACCGTTTATATACTTCCCATACCTACTGACGATGAGGAAAAAATGAGAAGTGGCTTTTTGGTGCTGAAGGATTGGGCAGGAGGCCTGCTGCTCACCGAGGAAGATATTGATGAGGAAAGAAGTATCATAGAAGAAGAATGGAGAACAGGCCAAGGGCCAGACCAAAGGATGCGGGATGCCTGGCTACCCTATTTGCTTTACGGAAGCCGGTATGCAGAAAGACTTCCGATAGGGCAGATGGAGGTAATCAGGAATGCGGATTATGAAGAATTGAGAAGTTTTTACAGGGACTGGTACCGGCCTGATAATATGGCGGTGGTAGCCGTGGGGGATGTCCCAGTGGATGAAGTGGAGGAATTGATCAGAGAATTCTTTCAGGATCTGGAAAATCCCGAAGACGCACCGGAAAGGGTGAGTTTTGAGGTGCCCGAACACGAGGAGAACTTTGTGAAGATAGTGACCGACGAGGAAGCTCCCGGGATCCAGTTACAGTTATTTTATAAGCACTCGCCCGCTTCTACCATCACGGAGGGCGATTATAGAGACCGAATAGTGCGAACCATTTATGGGGGGATTTTAACGCAGCGGCTGGACGAAATCAGGCAAAAACCGGATGCACCCTTCATGTTCGCAGGATCCAGGTATGGTTCCTTGGTAAGGTCCTTGGATTTTTTCACCACTTCTGGTGTGGTGGGGCCGGGGAAGGTTTTAGAGGGCCTGGAGGCATTTTTGGTGGAGAATGAGCGGGCGTTGCGGTACGGCTTTACAGTGAACGAATTGGAAAGAGTGAAAAGAAGCTTGGCCAACAGTGCAGAACGCAGTTTCAAGGAGATGGACAAAATGGAATCTAGACAAATGGTGGGGAGGTATGTATCTCACTTTTTGAATGGTGGGTTTGCCGAAGGGGAAAAAAACAGGTATGAGTTATACCAGAAATTTTTGCCTGAAATCACATTGGAAGAGGTCAATGAAATGGGTAGACGAATGGTGCGGGATGATAACCGCCTTATTGTGGTAACGGCCCCTGAAAAAGAAAAAGATTCTTTGCCCACTGAGGAACAAGTGTTGGCATTGTTCGAGAAAGTGGATCAAATGGAAATCTCCCCTTACGAGGAAAAGGAATTGATGGAGGAACTTTTGGCAGAGCTGCCTACTCCAGGGAAAGTGGTGGATCAGGAAATGAATGAGGGTGTGGAGGTGACCAGTATTACCTTGTCCAATGGGGTGAGGGTTCATTTCAAACCTACCGATTTCAAAAATGACGAAATCCTTTTTACCGGAAGCAGCAAGGGGGGAACATCCCTATATCCGGATGAAGATCATTATTCCGCTTCTTACGCCAGCGTTATGGTGAACGTTATGGGCGTAGGGGACTTTAGCCCTTCTGACCTACGGAAGGTGTTAGCAGGTAAAAATGTAAGCGTCACCCCGAATATCGGCACCTACAGTGAAACCATAG
>PXCO01000010.1 GCA_003565295.1 Cyclobacteriaceae bacterium | reverse complement strand
TTGGTGTTGAAAAAATGGGTGCCAAATATTCATCCCGAACAGTTTGGATTCAGCTCCGATAACCTTATGGGACTGGAAGCTCACGGTTTGCCTATCACAAGGAGTATTGGTTTTAACCTGAATTTCAAATTCTGAACAGATGAAGAAAGGTATGATGTGTAAACTGAAAAATCCTGAAAAAATGAAAAATATTCTTAAATATATTGCGATAATCACAATCCTTTGGATGCCCATGAGTGGTTGTGATGAAGGGTTCGATGAAATGAATGTCAACCCTGTGCAACCTACTACATTGGACCCTGTCTACTTAATGAACAGGGCGGCGCTGTTTTCTACTCCAGCGGGCACGTCTTTGACTTATGAAATCGCCATTGTTCAGCAAATCGTCTCCCCGAATGGGGGAGTGTTGGCAGGGGGCAATTTCAATCAATTGAACCGCCCATTTGCCATAGGCACCTGGAATAAGTTTTATAGAAATGTGCTTAAACACACTACTGATGTGAAAAGAATGACCAGGGACGATCCATCCAGGGCTAACCTCTATCATATGTCCCGGATTCTTCATTGTCTTGGTGCGATGATCCTTACCGACACCTTTGGTGATATCCCTTATTTTGAGGCCGGTCTGGGGTTTTTGGAGGGAAATGTCACCCCTAATTATGATGCACAAGAGAGCATCTATTTGGATGTGCTCAATGAGTTGGAACAAGCCACAGCGGGACTTGGAGCAGCCGGCAGTAGGACGGAAAATGGAGATATTTTCTATGGCGGAAATATTGAAAAATGGAGACGTCTTGGGTATTCACTTATGCTGAGAGCAGCCATGCGTCACGTCAAGGTAAATCCGAACCGGGCACAAGAATGGGCCGTGAAAGCGATTAGCGGAGGTCTTATGCAGTCCAACGAGGATAATATGCTCATTAGGCATGACTTCAACTATTCCAATGAAATTGGGAATACGCTCAATGCTACCGAGGCTAACAATTATTACCTCACAGAACCATTTCAGCAATTCCTTTCCGAAAGAGGTGACCCAAGGTTGGGCTCTATCGCTGTTCGGTTTATAGGTGCCGGAAGCGGTCCTGATCAGAACAATGCCCTAGCAGGAAACCCTGCTGAAGGGGTAAGGTTGTCCCGAGACCCTGCCGAACAGATGGGTATGCCAATGGGGTTTGATAATCAAACCATTGGTAACGTTGTTCAGGAAAGGGGACTTAGAAGTTTCTACGAGTTTTCACAAGTGGATAGAACCAGAATGGTAGCCAGGGATGCACCTGCTTTTCACGTGACCTATTCCCAAACCACCTTTTTATTGGCAGAGGCCGTGCTTAGGGGCTGGGTAAATGGCGATGTGACAGCTCTTTATGAAGAGGGCATACGTTCGCATATGGAGCAAATGGAAGATTATGGTTCTGCTACCGCTATTCCAGAGAATGAGATAAATGCTTTTATTGCTGCTAATCCTTTGGATATGGGAAATGCCATGGAAATGTTAGGGGAACAATATTGGGTAGCCTCTTTTCTAAATGGCCACGAGGCTTTCGCCAATTTCAGGAGAACAGGGTATCCTGCTCTAACCCCAAACCCATATCCTGGAAGTGACATCAGCGGAGACTTTATCCGTAGATTGTCTTATCCAGATGCAGAATTTGCTGTGAATAATGAAAACATTCAGGCTGCCATCAGTCGGCAGGGACCCGATGACCTGGATACCAGGGTCTGGTGGGATACTCCCTCACAATAGAACGTTTTATCTAAGTGAATTGCATCATAATAGAACTAGATGTGGCAGGTTTTGGTATTGTGCCAAAACCTGCTCTTTTTCAAAAAAACCTATTAAATTTAGCTTATCAACCATCTCTAATCCTAATTAAAATGAATTTGAAACCAAATCTTTTCCTAATTTTAAGTATCTTTTTAAGTTCCCATTTCCTTTATTCCCAACAAATCTCCAAAGAAGAAATGCTGTTCCTTACCCCGGAATGGGAAGGTGAGCGTTATGACGACGGCAGGCCAAAAGTCCCTGACGATATTATTGATAGAATGAAGGAGGTTACCCATGAGGAGGCTTGGGCGGTTATGAAAAATGCGGGTTACCTGTACCAATATGCAGAAGGATGGCAAATGATCAATCCGGATTCGGTATTGGTAGGCAGGGCGGTCACTGCCACTTTTATGCCCGGCAGGCCGGACATTCATGATGCCATTGATAAAAGGGGAAAAGCAGAGGGCAAAAGAGGTCAAAATTCATGGCCCGTAGATGTGCTGATTCAGGGTGATGTGTATGTGGCAGACCAATTTGGTATTCATGAGGACGGCCCAACCATCGGGGACAATGTAGGCAATGCCATCTATGCCCGGTCGGGTAATGGGATAGTATATGATGGAGCCTTAAGGGATATCGTAGGCCTGAAGGAAATTGGAGGGTTCACTTCCTTTTTCACAAGCTACCACCCCTCTCACCATAACCAAAGGGGCAACCTGAATACCATGCTCATCGGCATCAACAAACCCACAAAAATCAGACAAGTGACGGTGATGGCCGGGGATATAGTGTTAGGTAGAGATGGAGGGGTATCCTTCATTCCGCCCCACCTTGCAGAAAAAGTAGTCGTCACCTCTGAGATTGTCAGGTTGAGGGACATGTTTGGTCATCAAAGGCTAAGGGAAGGTGTATATACAGCGGGGCAGATTGATACAAGGTGGGAGGAAGAAATAGAAAAGGACTTTTCTCAATGGCTCAACGACCATATTGACGAGTTGCCGGTGCCAAGGGAACAGATACAGGAAATCCTGAAAAACAGAACCTGGTAAGAAATAGCATATAACCGACCCAAAATAACCAAAATGAAAAAATCTCAAAAGTACTCCTCAAGAAGGTCTTTTCTGAAGAAGGGATTGACCACGGGGATGGTGGGAAGTCTTGGCCTTTCCGCATTTGGAAGCGAGCTTTCTAAAGCTGTTTCCAATGGCCCAAAGTACTCCAACCCTTCGGATTTAAAAATTACGGACATCAAGACTGCCTACATGCGTGGGCATGGCACCCATATGTTTGTGAAATTGATCACCAACCAGGACATAGTGGGTTACGGTGAGGCCATGGATGCTGTACGTGGGACCTATGGAGTGGCTACAGGATCCATAGGTTGGGACAATATGCGGCAGTTTTTAGTGGGTAAAAACCCGCTGGATATCAATAAGATTTTTGAGCAGATCCTCCGTAGGGGGCACTTTGGTGGTGCTCAAAGTGGCATGTACGTAGCCGTGCTTACCGGAATAGAAATTGCCCTTTGGGACTTGGCAGGTAAGGCCATGGACTTGCCCGTTTACCGGCTTATGGGGGGCAAGTTCAGGGACAGAATCCGGCTATATTGTGATACTGCAAGTAGTTCAGAGAGCCCTGAGGATATGGCCGCCGCCGCAATGGACGTAAAGAACAAGGGGTTTACGGCCATTAAGTTTGATATAGACTGGGCAGGTGACCCTTCCAAGCAGGATGAGTTTAACATGACTGCTTCCAATGGTGAAATAGAGCGTATGGTGAAACAGGTGGGGGCGGTAAGGGATGCCATAGGGATGAACATGGACCTTTGCCTGGATGCCCATGGCAGGTATGACCTGCCCTCGGGAATCCAGATTGCCAAAGAAATGGAGCCTTTCAAGCTTATGTGGCTGGAGGAACCTATACCGGCCGAAAACCTGGACAGCTTAAGGGAGATTACCCGGCAGACAAAAACACCTATCTGCACGGGAGAAAACCACTATTTGGCACACGATTTCCGCAAAATCCTGGAAAAACAGGCTGCGGATATCGTGATGCCCGACTTACACAAGTGCGGGGGTCTCGGGGAAGGGCAAAGAATTGCCAATCTGGCAAACCTATATTATGTCCCCATGGCACCTCATATGGTGGCTTCCCCTTTTGGAGCGATGGCCGCATCCCACTGTTGTGCCACAGTGTCCAACTTCCTTTGTCTGGAGTGGCATTGGATATCAAAATGGGATCAGTGGAACGAGCTCATTCAGGAAGATCCCATTATAGAAGACGGATACATCAGCTTATCGGACAGGCCTGGAGTGGGGGTGACACCGGACGAAGAGGCCATACGGAAATATGCCGTGGAAGAAGCCCCTTCTTTTTTTTAATGAACATTAAATCTATTAACCAAATATTACAAAGATGAAGAAAAAACTAGACAGGAGATCGTTTTTGGGGAAATCAGCATTGGCCGGAATGGCTGGAACAGCCTGGTTATCTTCTTATGGAAGCGGATTGGCCAAGGCGGTGGACAATGCCCCTAAATATTCCAATCCATCCGACCTTGAGATCACCGATGTGAAATGCGGATACGTGAGGGGATCTTTGTTTGTGAAAATATATACCAATCAGGATGTGTGGGGTTGTGGTGAGGCAGTGGATGCTATTCACGGCACCTACCATTTAGTACAGCGTATGGGCAGAATGATCAAGGGGCAAAACCCTTTAAACCCTCACCGAATTGCAGAATTTTTGAGGAAGTCTGCATTCTTCGGGGGTGCTCAATCGGGCATGTATGTGGCCGTTATGACTGCCGTAGAAACTGCGCTTTGGGATTTGACAGGTAAAGTCCTTGACGTCCCTGTATACCAATTGCTAGGGGGGAAATTCAGGGATAAGATCCGGGTGTACTGTGATACTGCCCTCTATACTGCGAGAAACCCCACGCCGGCAGACTATGCAGAGGCAGCGAAGGATTCCGTGGCACTAGGCTATAATGCAGTGAAATTTGATGTGGACGATGGCCGGGATCCCAATAAATATGATCGGTTTAATTGGACTGCTAACCCCATGGAGATCAATAGAATGTACGAGGCCATTGCCGCTGTAAGAGAGGCAGTGGGGCCTGATATAGATATTTGTGTGGATATGCATGGTAGGTATGATGCCCCAACGGGCTTGAGGATGGCCAAGAAGTATGAAGATTTGAACCTGATGTGGCTGGAGGAGCCCATACCTGCCGATAATGTGGATGCCTATAAATTCATCACCCAGCAGACTACTACCCCCATTTGTACGGGAGAAAATTTATATTTGGCACATGGTTTTACCCGGTTACTAAATGATGGGGCCGTGGATATCATCATGCCGGACCTTCAAAAGGCAGGCGGGCTGGGAGAGGGGCAGCGGATCGCCAACCTTTCAAACCTTTATTATGTGCCCTTTGCCCCACATATGGTGGCTTCCTTCTTAGGGGCCATGGCATCCTGCCATGTATGTGCATCCGTTCCGAACTTTATGATCATGGAATGGCAAATCTACATGGACAAGAATCCCATGTGGGAGGAGATCGTAACCTATGACGGCCCCAAAACTGAAAATAGTTTTATTACCCTTTCAGAAAAACCCGGCATTGGTGTGGAAATCAATGAGGAGGGTATGAAAAAATATGCTGTAGAAGGAGTTCCATTCTTTGAATAATCAATAAACCCGTTCGAATATGAAAAAATACCACAACCCAAAATTTAACGAGCTCTTTAAGCTCCCGGAGCGAAAGCCGGAAATCTCCACCCAAACAGGAAAAAAGGAAGAAATGCCTGCAAGAAGGGACTTTCTCCAAAAAGCTGGACTGGGCGGCCTTGCTCTGGGGGCATTTATGTTCCAACCTATAGAGGAAACTTTGGCGTATTCCACCCAAAAGGTAAACAGGTACTCCAGCCCCTCAGACTTAAGGATTACAGACCTTAGGGTAGCGGAGGTGGCAGGCGCACCCATGCGTTGCCCAATTATACGAATAGACACTAATCAAGGCATTTATGGACTAGGTGAGGTAAGAGATGGGGCAAGCCATAAATATGCGCTAGAACTCAAAAGCCGAATTCTAGGTGAGAACCCCTGTCAAATTGAAAGGATTTTTAAAAAGATCAAACAATTTGGCAATCACGCAAGACAAGCTGGTGGAGTGTGCGCGGTGGAGATGGCTTTATGGGACTTGGCGGGCAAGGCTTATAACGTGCCCATTTATCAAATGCTTGGAGGGAAATATAGGGATGCGGTGAGGTTGTATTCCGATACCACCCAATCCAGGGACCCTGAGGTTTTTGCCACCAGGATGAAAGAGCGCATGGATATGGGATACACCTTCCTTAAAATGGATTTCGGCGTGCAAATGATCCGCGATAACGAGGGGTCCCTTGTCAATACAAAGGCCTTTGACAAGGGAACCAAGTGGGCCAGCGAGTATGGGAGTTATTCCAGGACAGAGCATCCATTTACTGCCATCCAGATTACGGATAAGGGATTGAAGGAGCTGGTGCAATACGTGGCGGCGGTCAGGGAAAAGATTGGCTACGATGTGCCTTTGGCGGCAGATCATTTTGGGCATTTTGATTATAAGGAATGCATACGCCTGGCCGAGGCCCTGGAACCTTACAGGTTGGCCTGGCTGGAAGATATGGTGCCCTGGTTCTTTACCGAGAAGTGGAAGCAAATTACCGATGCGGTGAAAACTCCCACCCTTACCGGGGAGGATATCTTTCTCAAAGAGGAATTTATCAAACTAGTGGATACCCGGGCAGTGGATATGATACAGCCTGATTTGGCCTCGTCTGGTGGTATTTTGGAAACCAAAAAAATCGGGGATTATGCCGAGGAGAGAGGTATACCCATGGCCATGCATTTTGCCGGTACGCCGGTATCTTTTATGGCCAATATCCATTGTGCTGCCGCAACGGAAAACTTTATTGCCCTGGAACATCATTCGGTGGACATTCCCTGGTGGGAAGATATGGTGAAGGGAATTCCCAAACCCCTGGTGAAAGATGGTTTCGCTCCGGTACCGGAAGGCCCTGGTTTGGGTATTGAACTAAACGATGAGGTGATCAAGCAACATTTAGTGGAAGGAACCGAATACTTTGCCCCTACCGAGGAGTGGAACACCATCAGGTCTAATGACCGCTGGTGGAGTTAGAACCTTCAATAAAGGAGTGGGGGACTAGTTCTACCACTCCTATAATTTATGGATTTCCTTTTGAATATTCGTTAGCTTTTACCCAAATTGAGACCGTTTTCACTGTATTAAACCTAAAAATAATGAAGAAAATAGCTTTTGTAGTCATTGCCTGGGTTTGTTTAATGAGCCTTCAGGCTCATGCCCAACAGATTACACCAACCAAAGATCAAGTCATTGCCCTCACCTCTGACTGGGAAGGGGAAAGGTTTGAGGATGGAAGACCCAAGGTTCCGGATGCCCTTTTGGACCGTCTTAAAAACATTTCCATGGAAGAGGCCTGGGGTATTTTGAGAAATAAGGGATATCACAATCAATATGAAAACGACTGGATCATTCTAAGGGATGATGAAGTGATGACAGGCCGTGCACTTACTGCTCAATATATGCCACTCAGAGATGATGTGAATGAGTTGGTAAAGGAAATTGGCAAAGAAGAGGGCCGTGCTCAGCGCGGAGGAACCAACTCCTGGCCCATCGATCAATTGGTGCAGGGCGATGTGTATGTGGCCGATAGTTACGGTAAAATTGTAGATGGTACCTTGATCGGTGACAATCTGGGCAATGCCATTTATACCAACTCGGGCAATGGAGTGATTTTTAACGGATCTGTGAGAGACATGGCTGGATTATTGGAAATTGATGGCTTTAACGGCTGGATCAAGGGTCATGATCCTAGCTACATACAGCAGATGATGCTTACCACGATCAATTATCCCATACGCTTGGGTAGGGCCACGGTTTTACCCGGTGATGCCGTACTGGCGAATAAATGGGGAGTGATTTTTATCCCCCCACATTTGTTGGCCGATCTGGTCATCAATGCTGAATTTATCATGCTCAGGGACCAATTTGGGCACCAAAGGTTGAGGGAGAAAAAATACACTGCCGGAGAAATCGACAGTAGCTGGAGCGATGAAATTAAAAAAGACTTTCTAAACTGGCTAAATGAAAAACAAGACTTGCCAATGAGCCGTCAGGAATTGGACGAGTATATGAAAGAGAGGAACTGGTAATACGGGGACTGGTTTTCATGCATATCCTATTAAAATTTTAACATAGCCATTATTGGTAGTTTTCGGACTTTCCAATGATGGTTTTTTTTATGCAGAGGAATTCATCAAACTTAATACGATAAACCTATGAAAGAAGATTTAAAGAAAATCATTGCAAAATGTAGAATGGAGGATGCGGTAGCCGCACAGTCCAGACAAGAAGAGATGGATGACCCATCCACAAAAAATGAAAGAAGGAGTTTCCTGAAGAAGACGATGCTGGGTGGGATCAGCCTGGCAGCTTTGATGAATGCCCCCATAGAGGACACCATCGCCCATACCACCTCCAAGGTAAACCGTTTATCCAACCCCTCGGACCTTAAAATCACTGATATGCGGGTGGCGGTACTCCGAAATGTGGGGAGAACCCCCATTATCCGTATAGACACCAACCAAGGTATCTATGGATTGGGAGAGGTAAGGGATGGGGCAGACGAAAGATATGCTCTAATGCTCAAAAGTAGAATTTTGGGGTTAAACCCTTGCAACGTGGAACAATTGTGGAAAATCATCCATCCATTTGGTGGCCATGGCAGGCTAGGGGGTGGAGTATGTGGTGTGGAAATGGCCCTGTGGGATTTATGTGGAAAGGCCTATGGGGTGCCTGCATGGCAACTTCTCGGAGGTAGGTACAGGGACAAGGTACGCCTGTATGCCGACACGCCTGGATTCAGCGATCCTGCTGAATTTGCGGCGGTAATGAAAGAAAGGACGGTCGATCAGGGATTCACCTGGCTAAAAATGGATTTGGGAATACACGTGGTCGCCGATCAGGAAGATGCCCTGGTAAACAAGGATTTCTGGGGAGGAGCCAAGGGGCAATATGACACCCGTGACTATATGAGTTATGGAAGCACCCTGCATCCCTTCACTCAGGTACAAATTACCGAAAAGGGGTTGGAAGGATTGGCTGAATATGTAAAACAAGTCAGAGATGCCATTGGCTATGAAATACCCTTGTGTGCAGACCATTTTGGACATTTTGATGTGAACAATTCCATCCGGTTCGCCAGGGCTTTGGACAAATACAGGTTGGCTTGGGTCGAAGACATGGTGCCTTGGTTTTATACGGATCAATGGAAAACACTCTCTGACGCCATAGAAACCCCCACTTGTACCGGTGAAGATATCTATATGTTGAATGGTTTCAAACCATTGATCGATGCCCGGGCAGTGGACATTGTTCATCCTGACATGGGAACTTCAGGAGGCTTGATGGAAACCAAGAAAATAGGGGACTATGCAGAGGAGAATGGCGTGGCGATGGCCATGCACATGGCAGGTTCCCCGGTATGTTTTATGGCAAACGTGCACTGTGCAGCCGCCACTCAAAACTTCTTGTCTTTAGAGCATCATTCTGTGGATACCCCTTGGTGGGAGGACCTGGTTACCATGACAGGATCTCAACCAATGGTGACGAAAGGTTTTGCAAATGTACCACTGGATGCACCCGGGTTGGGCATTGAGCTTAACGATGATGTCATGAAAGAACACCTGCATCCCGATGCACCTGGATACTTTGAACCTACCCCCGACTGGGATAAAAAAAGGAGCTGGGACAGGACCTGGAGTTAATCAACCACTTTACCTTATCCCCTGTGCTCAGCACAGGGGATTTTTTTTTGTGGTCTGTTGTGTAAATAGTTGAACAAAATGTAGGGATTTTCCACAGGAATTACCTGCTCACTTTTAAAAGGATTTGAGAAAAAAAATTTCAGCAAATAATAAATTATTTCCGTAAATTTCTGAAAATAAAAGGATAAGAAGGGTTTATTTCCAAATTAGATTGAAAATATGCGAATTTTGGGTTTTTGGCTAGGTTGATGCATAGGTAACAATAAATCAGTCAGCATAAATGGTCGATTAACTTGGCATTTGAATTGAGAGTAGAATTAAAGTTAAAAGATTTATGGATTGATTAAGATTGAAAAAAGGAAAATATATGTAAATATTGCTTTAACTTATCAAAATTTATGTTGAGATAATTTTAAAGAAAGTAAACCGAAACCCCTATTTTTTAGTACAAGGCAGGCTAATTTTTTACCTGCCTTTTTTTATTTTCTAAAGCCTGCCTAGATTTGTGCTTGTTAAATCCAAGCGATAACCTCAACCATGAATATTCAAATCTTCAATGCCAAAGTCATCACCCCTTTTGAAATCATCCCCCTTGCCAGTGTGCTCATCAAAGAAGGGAAGATCTCTGAAATTGACCGGACAAACACAAAGAAAAGCGGATTTGAGCATTGGGATGCTGATGGATGTTATGTTTCCCCTGGTTTTATAGATATACATGTGCATGGGGGAGGTGGACACGATTTTATGGATGGGGAGGTAGAAGGGTTTTTGAAGATTGCCTCCATACATGCACAATATGGCACCACCTCGATGGTCCCCACCTCACTGACCAGTGAAAAAGACCAATTGCTGCACATTTTAGCCACCTATGAGAGGGCGCATGCTCAAAACCAACATGGGGCCGTATTTTTGGGGATGCACCTGGAAGGGCCATATTTCGCCATGAACCAAAGAGGGGCACAGGATCCCCGCTACATTAGGGATCCAAATCCTGCTGAATACGAGGAAATCCTCAAAAAAGCCCATTTGATCGCTCGATGGAGTGCAGCACCGGAACGACTGGGCGCCATGGCATTTGGGAGAAGATTAAGAGAAGAAGGTATTCTGGCCGCCATTGCTCATACGGATGCAATCTATGAGGAGGTATTGGAAGCAGTGGCAAACGGCTATAGCCTGAGTACTCATCTTTATTCCGGCATGTCCGGGGTGACGAGAAAAAATGCCTTCAGATATGCCGGGGTCATAGAAAGTTCACTCCTTTTGGATGAATTGGATGTTGAGGTGATCGCAGATGGGGTGCATCTGCCCTCTCCATTGCTCAAATTGATTTATAAAGTAAAGGGACCTGAAAAAATTGCGCTGATCACAGACGCCATGCGGGCAGCCGGAACGGATGTGGACAGCAGCATATTGGGACATAAGGACGATGGATTGCCCGTAATTATAGAGGATGGGGTGGCCAAATTGCCTGACAGAAGTTCCTTTGCTGGCAGCGTGGCCACCACAAACAGGCTGGTACGCACCATGGTGGAAATGGCAGATGTCCCACTACTTCACGCAGTGAATATGGCCACCCGCACGCCCGCCAGAATAGCGGGCGTCAGCCACCAGAAAGGATCAATTCTGCAAGGGATGGATGCGGATGTGATCATATTTGACGAACACCTCAACGTGAAAGCCACTGTTATAGAGGGTAGGAGGGTATATGATAACCATTTAGTCTAAATTCACCCAGCGTTTTTCCTTATCCGATTGGAATATGGCCTCCAACACCTTGGTGTTGTGGTAGGCGTTTTCCAAACTTACAGGTACTTCTTTGTGTTCCCTAATTGCCAGGGAAAAGTCTTCCCCCTGTTGGGTATATTGGTTACTGATAGGCATACGGATGATTTCCACGTTATGGTGGAGAAAATCTCCGTGGTGCAGGTGCAATTCGTTGTGTTCGTCGGATGGTGCATTGAAGGGGATGCGTACCTCCAGCGCTTTTTTGTCCCCATAGAAAATCATTCTTTGGTAGGGCATGAGTTGGGTACTGACCGAAAAGGTCATTTGCACCTTTTCCGGGAATTCCATCAGCACGGAACCCAACCTGTCTGTGCCGAAGTTGGGATCGAAGTCCAAAAGGGAACTTAAACGTAGTGGTTCCTTTCCAAGCACAAACCTAGAGGTAAATACGGGATAGCAACCTATGTCCCAAACACCCCCACCACCATTTTCTGCTATATTACGGATGTTGTCAGGCTTCACATTGTGGTAACTGAAAAATCCATGGATGCACCGTAATGTCCCCAATTCCCCGCTATTGACGATCTCCTTTGCCTTGATCCACTGAGGGTTAGAAGCTACCATAAAAGCTTCCCCCACTTTGACCTTATGCTGGTCCCTAAGTTTTATGAGGTCCAGGATCTCTTCCGAGCGTAGTGCAAGGGGTTTTTCACAAAGCACATGTTTTCCGGCCGCTATGCATTTCCTGGTATAGGATACATGCAGGTCGTTGGGAAGGGGATTGTAGATAACCTCTATCTCAGGGTCTTCTATCAGGGCTTCATAGGAGCCATAGTGCTTGGGGATTTGTAAGGATTTCGCAGTTTCAGCAGCTTTTTCGGCATTTCTTGAAGCTATGCCGGTTATTTCATGCATGTTGCTGCCCTGCATGGCAGGTATGACTTTTTCTCTTGCGATTTTAGCTGCTCCGAGTATGCCCCACTTGGTTTTTTTCATTGGATTTGGGTTTAGTAAATGATTTGGGATTTAATTCATTGCTGTCTCGGTGCACAAAATAAAAAGAATAGCCCATGTATAGTGGAAAAATGGAAAGGTTTTATTAAAACTAAATATAAATAACTTTAAACAAAGTTGGATTGTTGTCAATAATTTATGAAATAAAATATGGTTAATTAATTAATTTAATCACAAAAAAAGTTATTTTAAAAATATTTATTCATTGTAAAAAATAAAATTTGGAAATTTAAATTATGCGGGAAAGAGTTATCCCCCAAAATTTTTTTGAAAAAAAAATAAATTCTCCCTATTATGCAATCGATTGCGCATTGCACAGCTACTGCCGCATCATCAAAGTCAACCTTATTCAATAACAAGCATTATATGGAAAATAAATTTTCAAGAAGATCATTCCTGTATTCTGTCAGTATGCTGGCAGCGGGAACGGCCTTTGCGCCCCCCCTCACAGGGTTTGGCATGAGCAGAAAACTCAAGGTTGCCTTGGTAGGTACCGGCGTAAGAGGGATTTCCTTTTGGGGGAAGAGATTGGTAGATCAGTATCCTGAGATTCTCGAATTCGTAGGTCTAAGCGACATCAACCCTGGGAGGTTGGAATTTGGCAAACAGTATATGGGTGTATCCTGTCCCACATTTGTGGACTTTGACAAGATGCTACAGGAAACCAAACCCGATTTGTTGATTGTCACCACCAAGGACAGCACCCACCATGAATTCATCATCAAAGGGCTGGATTTTGGCATTGACGTCTTGACCGAAAAACCGCTTACAACCGATGAAGATAAATGCCAGGAAATCCTGGATGCTGAGAAACGGTCGGACAAGAAACTGATCGTAGGCTTCAACTACAGGTGGAGTCCGTATATCACCAAAATAAAGGAACTTTTACAAAACAAGGAAATTGGTGAAATCACCTCGGTGGACTTTCATTGGTACCTCAATGTACACCACGGTGCCTCTTATTTCAGAAGGTGGCATGGAGTGGCCGAAAATGGGGGGACCCTTTGGGTGCATAAGGCTACCCACCACTTTGACCTGCTTAACTGGTGGCTTGATTCAGACCCTGAAGAGGTGTTTGCCTATGGAGACCTGGAACATTACGGTAGCAACGGCCCTTTCCGTGCAAAAAGCTGTAGAAGTTGCGGGCACAAATCCGACTGCCAATACTATTGGGATATAACCAAAAGCCAACACGACATGAACCTTTATGTAAAGCATGAAGACCATGACGGATATATTAGGGATGGTTGTGTTTACAGACATGAGATTGATATTTATGACAAGATGTCTGCCAATATCAAATATGCTAATAATGCTGTGGTCAATTATTCCCTTACCACTTACAGCCCTTATGAAGGTTGGAAAATTGCCTTTAATGGGCAAAAGGGAAGGATCGATGCCTGGCTGGACATTCCGTTTATGAGCAAGGATAATCTTGATCAGGAAGCCTTGCACGCTGCGGAAATGGATCAGACACCCGATGATATGAACCAGGAACCATTGGTGTTGCACAAGAATTTTGAGGAACCTAAAATCATCAACGTGTTGAGCGAAAGAGGCGGACACGGAGGTGGAGACCGCAGGCTTCATGACAAAATCTTCAAAAACCCTGAAGCAGCCGATCCTTACAAGCATTCCGCAGGCCTAAGGGACGGGATTATGTCAGTATTGATTGGTGTGGCGGCCAGAAATTCGATAGAAAGCAAAGGCCCGGTAAAAATTGCAGATTTGACTGAAATCAAACCCAGCCCTGATAGGGCTTGATAAGTTAAACACCCTGAACCCGCGAACTGTATTCCCGGGTTGGGGTGTTTTCATTTTAAACTCAACATTATGAAAATTGAACATGTGGCATTAAACGTGCCCTTTCCCCAGGCAATGTCAGACTGGTATGAAAAACATCTCGGCATGAGGGTGGTGAGGAAAATGGCCGAGCCTCCTTATATGACCTTTCTGGCAGATGATAGCGGCAAGGTGATGGTGGAATTGTACCACAATGAAAAGGCACCTATTTTGGAGTTTGAAAAACTGAGTCCTTTGATGCTTCACTTGGCCTTTGTTTCAGAGGACCCAGATGCGGATAAAAAAAGACTCCTTGCCAATGGGGCCGAAGAAGTTTCTGACGATACCCTGCCTGATGGCTCAAGGTTGCTAATGCTGCGTGACCCTTGGGGATTTGCTGTGCAACTTTGCAAAAGGGCAAATCCAATGCTTTCATAAAATCAAACAATAGAAAAGGGTGGTTGCAGTGTTTCTTTTGGGTAAAAGACACCTTAAGGAGGTGTTTCTAGGGATCTTTTTGCTTTTCCCCTTACTCCTGATGGGGCAGGGAGTGAAGGTGATTCTTGATACGGATATAGATTCGGATGTGGATGATGTGGGTGCTTTGGCCATGTTACACACGTTGGCAGATCATGGAAGGATAGAATTATTGGGTGTGGTGGTTACCAGTGATGATCCTTATGCACCAGCCTGCACCAGTGCACTCAACACCTATTTTGGGAGGCCAGGATTGCCCATTGGTGTGGAACCAGGTATCGCTCTTAACCATCATTCAAGGTACACCCGTGAAATTAGTGAGGAGTATCCAAGTTCCCTCTCAGACTATGAACAGGCAGAAGATGCGGTTGCGGTGTATAGGAAATTACTTGTGCAATCCCCTGATTCTAGTGTCGTCATTATTTCCATTGGACATTTGACCAATATTGCACGCTTGTTAGCTTCACCCGCAGATGAAATCAGCCCTCTACAGGGTAAGGAACTCGTGGCGCGCAAGGTAAAGCTTTGGTCTTGCATGGGAGGTCATTTTCCAGAAGGAAAAGAAGCGAATTTTTATCGGCCTGACCCTGCATCCACAGTTAATTCCATTGCAAATTGGCCGGGTAAAGTGGTCTTTGCCGGTTGGGAGATTGGTCAGGAAATTATTACCGGCGGACTTTTTCTAAAGCAATATCTTTCTGAAAAAAGCCCTGTCTGGAGGGCCTATCAGTTATATAACAACTTTTCCGGTAGGCAAAGCTGGGATCAGGCCGCTGTACTTTATGCGATATCCCCTGATTACTGGAACCTGGAAAGTGGCGGCAGGGTAGTGGTAGCAGATGACGGGTCAAATGTGTGGGAAGAGGGGGAGGATAGTGGTCAAGCCTATTTAAAGGTCAGCCATTCCCCTGAGGAATTGGCAAAGATCATAGATGCATTGATGGTGGGAGTATACAGTGAAGGGTTTTAGACCTCTTCTAGTGTTATGCTAACCAAACTATGGACAAATATCTCCCGCAGATTTCGAAGGTGTTCGCAGAGGACCTCCGCAGTACACAAGTTACTCTGCAGGAATCCGACCATCAATTTCTCCGTTTTGAAGGGATGATAATATCTCTTCTGGGTTTAAATTGACAGTTCCCACCTTTTTGTGGTCAATTTGGTTTTCCAGAAAAAAACCATCCAAATGATATTCCGATTGTGAATTCTTGACAAGCCCAACTTTCTTGCCCACAAAATCCTTAGGGGAAAGGATTCCTTTTGCCGTGGAAGCAATGATTTTTTGGATGCGGTTGGACATGATCATATTGGAAATAATCCTTAACTCCGCATTTTTGTGACCAGGATTAAAAGTTGAATCCAACAATGCATACATCAAGAGGGTTTCAGAACAATGCGCTATGTCTATACTTCCTTCCAATAGTTGCTTAATGGAAACCACCCCGCTGGGGTTGATGAGGATTTTCACATCCAGGCCCTCTTCTTCAAAATAACCCTCATCCCTGGCAATGAAAGTTGCCACCTCCCCACATAGGCGGTTAAACCTACGGTGAGCGATTTTAATTCATCTTTGTCGGGAGATTGAGGCTGGCAAGCGTATAGTAAAATATAAAAAAACATACTACCATCAACTACTGAAATATGTGCCCTCATTTACAAAATGATTAACTGCCAAAAAAATACCATTCACCAATATAGGCATTTACTTTTAATTGCTAAGATTTTAGAGCTTTTCCAAGACATGTAACATTTTAACCCTGGTTTGATCATCCGGAAGTTTACCCATTCCAGCTCCCATATTGTCCACAAGGTGTTTCGGATTAGAAGTACCCGGTATTACACAGGTAACCGCTTCGTTGCCAAGTAGGTATTTTAAAAAAAACTGACCCCAGGAATGTATGTCAACCTCCTCACACCATTGCGGAAGTGGTTTGTTTTTGACCTTGCCAAATAAATTGCCCTGTGCGTAGGGCCTATTGATGATCACCGCTACACCATGGTCCTTTGCGGCCGGCAATAAGCGCTTTTCGGCATTTCTGTCCACCATGGAATAATTGACCTGGATAAAATCCACCAATCCCGAAGTGACAATATTCTCCAGCTGACTATGAGAAGATGCGGTATAGTGCGTGACCCCGCTGTACCTGACCAGGCTTTCTTTCTTCCAAGTCTCCAGTGTTTTCAAATGGGTTTGGTAGTCCACCAGATTGTGTACCTGCATCAGGTCCATGGTCTTCCTTCTCATTTTTTGCATGGATTCCCTCATTTGCCTTATCCCGGCCTCTCTACCACTTGTCCACACCTTTGTGGCATAGAAAAAATGATCCGGTTGGTCCATCTCTTGTGTCAGTTCTCCCACCACACGCTCTGACCTGCCATACATAGGGGAGGAGTCAATCACTTTTCCCCCTTTCTTATACATTTCCTTCAGCACCTCCCTTAACGGGTCTTTTTCCTCCTTAGCATTTCCTACGTCAAATTGTATCCAGGTACCTAGTCCTACCACAGGTATTTTTTCGCCTGAAGAAGGGATTGGCCTTTGCATCAATTCAGAAGTAAAGCGGTTCGCACTGTAAGCATGCTCATTTCGGGATCCTCTTTTTATTTGGGGGATGCCCAATTGAGGAAGCAGGGAGAATCCCAGCCCTGAAGCTGCAGTCTTTATTATCCATTTTCTTCTAGATCCCTTCATTTTCTCCTTTAAGGATTTACAGGAATCAAGTTACTCAAAATTGCCTCGAATCAAAAATTATGGAGTGGCCACTGATACCTGTTGTCCTGATTGTAAATTTTCAGGGGGGGATATTAGCAGCCGATCCCCCTCTTTAAGGTTGCCGAATATTTCCACGTTTCCTTTCACCACTAAACCTCTGCGTACAGGAACCCTCTCGGCCAGATTGTTGACCACCCTTACTACGAACCTGTCTTCCAGACTGCTGACCAAGGCGGAGGAAGGGATGACAAAGGTATCTTCCTTTTCATAGGTAAGGTTTACTTGGGCAAAGCTTCCCCCCAAAAGTCCTAAATTTTCATTAAACACATCTGCTTCTATCATTTCGGTGCGGGTCTGTGGCCTTAATCCACCTGCCTGACGCGTGATTACAGCTTTATGGGTGGTCCCAGGTTTAGTGTTGACCTCAAAATTCACACTATCCCCTTGAAAATCCAATCCTGCATAGGCTTCAGGCACTGGGATTTCCAGTCTTAATTTTTGAGTCATCTCCAATCGGAATAAGGGTTCCATGTTTTCACTTCCCTGAGAACTGGTAAAGGTCCCGGTATGAATGTTCCTTTCTGTGACCACTCCCTCAAAAGGGGCTCTGATCGTGAGATAAGCAGCCATTTGCTCACTGGCCTGTAGCATGGATTTGCTGGCTTCCCACTGGCTTTGGGCAGCCAGGTAAAGGGAGCTGTCTGCTTTCATCTTGTTGCTGACTTGGAGCAAATCTCCCGCAGATACAGCACCCTGCGTTTGGGAGGTCTTCAGCAATCTGTTGTATTGGTCTTTGCTGGTTTCCCAAAGGGATTTGGCTTTAAGCACCTCACCCTCTGCTGCTTGAGCGGCAGCTTTGGCGGCAGCCATTTCTGCGAAGATCTCGGGGGCGTCAATTTCGGCCATCACTTCGTTTCTTTTGACACGGCTTCCCCTGTCCACATTTATTTTTCGTACAAATCCACCGACCTTGGAGTAAATGTTTACTGCCTCGAAAGGCTTAAGCTCCCCGGGTAGACTGAAATTACCCGATAGGTTAGATTTCTTCAAGATGATTACCTCATGCTGTTCCTCAGCACCCTGAGTACTATTTTCGCCGGTACTTCCGGCTCCACAAGCGCAAATGAGACCGGGAAGGGCTAGAAGTAGCAGAAGTTGATAAGGCTTATTTATTTTCATAATAATTACTTTGACTGTCATATGGATCTAATGATACGGATGATGTACTGGCATTTTTCATTAATAATGAATAGGTGGCAGGCATTACGAGTAGGGTAGTGATGGTGGAAAAGAGTAACCCTCCAATTACCGCAATGCCTAAAGGTGCGGTTTGATCTCCCCCCATGGCCAGGGGGATAAGCCCTACGATCATGGAAATACTTGTCATCAGAATAGGCCTAATCCGGCTTTCTGCTGCTTTTTTTGCTGCGATATAAGCATCTCCCTCTTTTTTTCTGCTGTTTTCCGCGAAGGTGGTGAAGAGTATGGCATTGGCCACCGATACTCCCAGGGCCATGATTAATCCCATATAGGATTGAATATTGAGCGTTGCTCCGAATAATAGGAGAAAACCCAAAGCACCCATGGCCACTGCCGGCAGGGTGGAAAGGGTGGACAGTGCAGCTTTGAAGGACTGGAAATTGACAGCTAACATCAGAAAGATCACCATGATGGCCACAATCAGCCCTGTCTGAAGTTCAGATAGGGTGTCATCCAAAAACTCCAGTTGTCCTCTGATAGACAAATTTACCCCTCTGGGTCTTTCCCCTGCGTTGGAAATAGCCCGATTAAGGTCTCTTTTGGCAGAACCTATGGACATCTCATGAAGATTGGCCGTTACCGATACCATACGCTGCTGGTTGAGCCGGGTTACCTCCCCTTGAGTGTAGGTAGAATTGATGCTGGCCACATCACCCAAAAGGTTGTTGGTCTCACCTCTTCGGGGCAAAAACACATTGGCTAGTTCCAACTCACTGTTCATTCTATATTGAGGGATTTCTACCTGTACCTGATAGGAATTCCCGGATGATTCCTCCAGCCAGAACACAGGCCGGGTAAATCGGGAAGAGTTGGTGGCAGAAACCATGGAGCGGCTGATATCGGCCGAAGAGAGACCAAGTTGCCCTGCTTTGATGCGGTCAATGGACACATCCAGAGTTGGGTAATCCAGGGGCTGGGGGATTTGAACATCTCTCAAGTAACTAATTTTTTCTACTTCCTTTTTGATTTTGTTCGCATAGGCTCTGGTTTCAATTAGGTCTTTCCCTGTAAGCGATATTTCAATTGGAGCATTGGCACCCATAGTCATTACCTGATCCACGATATCCGCGGGCTCAAAGGAGAGTTTCAATTCCGGAAAATTATCTTTTATTCTCATCCGAAGTTCCTCTTTCAGGGATTCTATGCTTACTCCTGACCCATCCTTAAGTTTTACCATCATAATAGCATCCTGAGGGCCGCTATTCCATATATAGTTGGTAGAAGCTGGATAGGCGGAGGGGATTGTGCCTACATATCCTGAGCTTATTTCCACATTTTCTCTGCCTACCAGCTCATAGAGTTCGCTTAAAACTTGAAGGGTTAACTGCTCGGTTTTTTCAATGCGTGTACCTTCCTTCGCTGAAAGCCGCATTTGAAACTGCCCGGCATCCACTTTGGGGAATATCTCTGTACCTATCAGTAAGTAGAAGCCCACAGTTCCCGCGATGCCAATTAATAAATAACCCGCAACTACTACCTTACTTCCCCTTAAATTCCTGTTCAATACCCGTTTATAGCGCTCCAAAAAGCGGTGGAACCTTCCCGATGTTTGCTTTTCGGCTAAGGTTTTCAATTTTTCTTCCTTGAGGAACCAATTCCCCATGACCGGGACAAAAGATTGGGAAAGCAGAAAAGAGGCGATCATTGCAAATCCTACTGCCAAAGACAAGGGTACGAACATGGACCTGGGTACCCCGGACATAAAGAAGGAGGGAACAAAAACAGCAAGGATGCTGAAAACGATGAGCAGTTTTGGGACCACAATTTCCCTGGTACCATCGATGATAGCCTTGGCCTTGCTCTTGCCCATTTCCAAATGCCTGAAAACATTTTCTATGGTTACAGTGGCCTCATCCACCAAGACACCTATGGACAAGGCCAGTCCTACAAGGGTCATGATATTGATGGTTTGGTCGGCGAGGTTCAAGAATACGGTGGAGGTCAAAAGTGCCAAAGGAATGGTCATTACCACGATTAACCCGCTTCTCCAGTCTCCCAGAAACAGTACTACCATGGTGCCGGTTAGGATAGCTGCAATAAGTGCCTCTATGCCAATATTTCTTAGGGAGTGGATCACATACCCCGATTGGTCAAAAGCAAAGTCTATGTTTATGTCCTCAGGAACGGCTTCACGCATTCTAGGAAGTGCGTTCTTTACGTTTTTTACTACCGTCCAGGTAGAGGGGTCTGCTCTTTTGGTCACCGGAATATAAACGGAACGCTGACCATTCACCAATGCATACCCGGTAGTGATATCTGCACTGTTTTTCACCTCTGCCAAATCCTTTAGGTACACAGAAGGCCCCTGGTTAAGGTGAATGGGGATGTTTTCCAATTCCTTATAATTTTTCACCACAGAATTTGGCTTGGTCAGGTATTCAGTGTCGTCTATTCTTATGCTTCCTGAAGGGGTGAGCAGGTTTCCCTGGGCAAGGGCCTCTACCACATCCTCTGTGGACAATCGGTAACTCCTAAGTTTCTCGGGGTCAATATCGATGACTATGGACCTTTGGTTACCGCCTACCGGAGGAGGGGATGAAACGCCAGGCAGGGAAGAAAACATTGGCCTTACCCATTTTACGGCTTGATCTTGGATTTCCGGTAGGCTTCGGGAATCACTGCTGAATACCAGTTGTCCCACGGGGACATTTCCTGCATCATACCTCACCACAAAGGGAGCAATGGTACCAGGGGGCATTTTTCCCCCTGCACGGTTTACCTGTGCCACTACCTGTGCCATGGATTCTGCCATGTTGGTGCCTTCATGAAATTCAAGTTTTATCAGGGACATGCCCTGAATGGACCTGGATTCCATGTTTCTTATTCCGGTGATGTAGATAAAGTGCTGTTCATAAATAGAGCTAAGGTATCCCTCCATCTGCTCAGGAGACATGCCCCCGTAAGGTTGGGCCACATAGATAGTGGGAATTCCCACCTTCGGAAAAATATCAATGGGCATGGTACGTATGGTGAGAAAGGAGAAGAACCCTATGGCCAGCATAATGACCATGACAGAAATGGGTTTTCTTAATGAGGCTTTTATCAGGTCCATATCAGTTGAGGTATTGGGTGAAAATGTCTAAATCGCCCTTTACGGCGGCATAATAAAGCAAGGCCTTCCACATTTCAGACCTGATTTGAATATCCTCTGCCTCGGCGGCGGCAAGGTCATATTGGCCTTGTAGCAATTCACTCAAATTGATAAGTCCCGCATCATAGCGAGCCTGCAGGGCCTCAAAGGCAAAGGTGGCGTCCAGTACGTATCCGGGACTGAGCCCGGCTGCCTCCAGGGCATTTTCCAAGGTGGCAATGGCTATGGCTGATTCCTTGTCAATGGCTCTTTCCACCTGCCTTTCATAAGCTTCCGATGCAGCCACATTATAGGATTGTCTTCTCACTTGATGGCGGTTTTGTGCAAACTGCAGCAAGGGAACCGTAAGTTGAAACCCCAACCCGTAGTTGTACCGGGAAAAGCTCAAACCGTCCTCGGGCCGGTCAAAAGTCCCATCAAAATTGATGGCTGATCCTCTGGCAAACCCTGTCCCCCATATCATAAAGTCAGGCAAAATGGCCCTTGCATAGCGGGTTCTTTCTGCCTGCGCCAAAACCGTTTGTTGTTGCTGTCGCAGCAGAAGGGGGTGGATTTGAGAAGGGACTTGCGGAAACTCTGCTATTACCCTATCCATATTAGGGTCTGTTTCCCCCTGCCAGGCATCGGTGCCTAGTAGTTCTTTTACTCTTTCTGCTTTGGTAATGGTTTCATTTTTGGCTTTCAATAAGGCAATTGAGGCCTTCGAGGTCAAGGTGCGGTACTGTGCGGAGTCCACCCCAGGTCGAATGCCATTTTTCACCAATGACCTGGATAACTCTAGGTTAAATTGATATCTTTCCAAGTCTTTTTCTAGGGCAGATTGGTAGGCCTTGGCTTCCCAAAAACCCAAGTAGGCCTGCACAAACCTTACTTTATGTTCGAAAATAGTCAGCTCCTCTTCGGCTTCCGCAAGTGCAAGTCCTTCACGGGCAGCTTTTACCCGGCTGTTTCTTTTCCCAAAGGTGAAGGGTGACCAGTGCATAAGCAATGCTGCTGCACTTCCATATACCATGTCATTGGTGTTTTCCATGGAGGGAGGCCCACTAATGGGCAATACTTGCCCGGGAAGAAACATGCCGGTAATGTTATTGGCGGTGGCATAATTGGCCTGATAAGAGGCATTTACCTGAGGTACCAAATCTGACTTTTCATAGGCCACGCCACTTTTCGAAGCTTCGGTTTCCAGCTTTTTAGCCTCAAGTTCAGGGTAATGTTCGATGCTGATGTCCAGAAGATCCAACAGGGATTCCTGGGCTGATCCCTCAAGGTAGGGGATCACCCACAAGCATGCAATTAAGCATACGCGATGGATGATTGGTATTTGGTTGGCTTCATTCATAGGTTTATATTTTCTTTTCGTCGGTTACAACTTGTCCCGTACCATAGGCCGTGTTAGAATCTCGCAAATGTAAATCCTCTCTATATGTCGATCTCGGGAGGCTCGATTTCCTTGGGTATTATAAATGTTCATAAATCATATCAAATCCATCCCAGCCCCAATGATACTGCAATAAGCAGCAGCATGATGGCTACCAATTTTTGAACAAAGGGAAGGGTTATTTTCTTTAATAACTTATTTCCTAAATAGGCACCGGCGAAGGCCGATAAGGTGGAGGTGGCGAGCAAAGGCAGGTTTTCCTGTAACCCTGTGCTAATAAACCTTGTGGCATAAACAGATATTCTCGTAAAATCTATAAAGCTAGAAATCACAACGGAAGTTGCGATAAAACCGGTTTTGGAAAGACCAGCCTTGATTAGAAAGGCTGATCTCAGCGCTCCCTGGTGTCCTGATATCCCCCCAAAAAAGCCTGACAACAAACCACCATAAGGTAAATGCTTTTGTTTTATATCTATTTCTTCCTTAAAAGGGAGTAAATCTAATAGAGAGAAAATTATCAATAAAATGGCGATAACGAATTTTAAGGGACTGACCACAAAGTGATTTCCCCCTATTTCATAGCTGAATAAAGCGGGAAGATCAGAAATCAAAAGGAGTAGCCAGGCTCCAACAAAGGCCGCTAGCACCGCTGGTATTCCGAACCGAAGGAGAATAGACTTATCAGCTGCTTTTCCCACCAGGTACAATTTAAAGAGGTTGTTTAAAAAGTGCACCACCCCGGTAAGCGCTATGGAAAGGTCAACCGGAAAGAATAGTATAAATGCCGGAGTTAGGATGGTCCCCAACCCAAACCCTGAAAAGAAGGTGAGAATGGAGGCCAAAAAGGCTACAAGACCGATAACAATATATTCCATAATCGCTAACCACAAAGGTATAATGGCCTTGTGGCAGACTTATGGTAGATTTAGAAAGAAAAATGGTGATTTTATAAACGGTAGGTACTATCAAGTCCCTACTATTTTACGGATATCTATATAGTACATTTGCCTGCTGCCCTCATGTGTGCTATCAAAAAACACCCTATGGCCGGCCTGATCGCAGCGCGGGTGTAAGTCGCAGCGCCACTCCCCGAAATAGGACTCAGGAGAATAGAACTTCCCCAAAATCACTTGCTTTTTGGTGGGAATGTGATAAAGATAAAGTGTGATTTCCCGGTTTTTATCTGGATAGGTATCATTTAGCACCCATTCATCTTGCGTATTAGGTACATAGGTGTTGTGGCCGTTCCCCTTCATGGTTTCCTCACCAATTAAGCGCATGTTTTCGGTTTGATCCTCCAATAGCCAAAAACCGGACTTCTTTCCTATGGGTTTGGTCCAAACAAAAATATGTTTGGGGTCTTTCCAGACAAAATGGGAGCTATTGCCGGAGGGGTCTGCTACATAAAGGTTCTCTCCATTGGCATCCATAGTGATCATCCTAGTCACAAACCCGGTTCTGGCCATGACCTGTGGCTCCAAAATCTCCGGCCTCCATCTGTGAAGGAATAACAAACGTTTGCTGTCAGGACTTACCAGTAGGTGGTTGAACCAATGCCAATTGTCAGAAACATCTTCCCCAAGATGAGGGAAATTTGCCATTTCGGCTATACTTGTCAACAACTCCATTTCTCCCGTGCCAAGGTCTATTTTGTACAAACCGACTTCTCTAGGAGCCTTTATTTTTTTATAAGGGTCTGGAATACCCACATAACCGTATCCCGGCCTAAGGTTTTGAATACGGTTAAAGGCGGTGCCAATGGCGAAAGTGCCGTCGGGAGCTAAGGCATAGATGGGGAAGGGGAGTACCCTTTCTTCACCCGTAGCAATATTCACTATTCTGCTGATGTGCCTATCACCCTCGCGATCATTCCATATCACATCGGTCTTGGAACCTGGGATCCACTGCAACATACAGGATTGTTGCCATCCCCAAGCCCTGGAATCACCCAATTTTCTCCAATCATTACCTCTTTCCAGGTCGATCAATCCGATTTCCAGAGCGTCTTCCTCATTTGGAGACCTGCCTTCAAAGCCCACTTTGCAGCCCAATGCAAAACGTCCGGTAGGGTCAATTTGAAATTTATCATAATACCCAAACCAATATGCAGAGGATCCATCGGTGATGCGCCGGGGGCTTGGTACATCCTGATCAAGGATCCAGATTGGTGTATAGGTCAGCCCTATTCCAATTCCCAAACTTTGGTGGATGAATGTTCTTCTTTTCATCTGTTTATATTTGTTTTTCAATAGTCATCCCGACGGTTATCGGGAGGAATCTCGCATCTCCCCGGATAGCGGGCATCCCGGTGTGTGACGTGCTCGTCATGCCCTGACTGCCGTCAGGACAGGCTCGATTTCATGACGATAAGAAAATTCCTCAATTCTAAAGTAAGATTAAATTCCTGAAAAATGAATTTTGATGGGTGAATCCTCTTCAATCAACCGAAAAAAAAACTATATTGATTTTGTATTAAGGGAAGCTTAAGAAATTCAGCTCCAACGAAGCCTTCCACTTGAGAAAGAAGGTTTCATGATAAAATACTGTTTAAATCATAGGGAAAATTTCATGAATAGGGGAGTGAAGATTGCCCTCTCAATGTTGGGCTTAATTTTACTGGTGCTAATGGGGTATTCTTGGATGCAATTAAAAGACAGGCACCCTGGATATGCCGTGGATTTGGCTATTACATCTGATGAAGAGGTGGAAATGAAAGCGGGGTTTGCAAAAGTGGACATCACGCCGACAAGCTTTGATACCTGGAAAGATGTGAGTGGTAATGCCAGGTATTCTCCCGGTGATGGGGACACCTATAATGACCTAAACGGGAACGGGCAATTCGATCCGGTTTGGTTGGCAGGCTTTCATCAAAACCGTCCGGCCACAGGTGTTAACGATCCCCTTTGGAGCCGTTGTATGGTGTTACAGGATGATCAGACCATAATAGGTTTGTGTGTGCTCGATATGATTGGGTTTTTACATGATGATGTAATTAGGGTTAGAAAGAGGGTACAAGAGAAACTCAACCTGGACCATGTCATCATTGCCAGCACCCATGTACATTCTTCTCCAGACCTTATGGGCATGTGGGGGCCAAAGCCTTTTAAAAACGGCGTTGACCCAGCCTATATGAAACAGGTGATCCAAGGGATTGAGCAGTCCTTGAGCCTTGCCGTACAGCGTTTGGAGCCGGCCTATTTTCGGTTTGCCAAAACCGCCGAGGATGCTATGCCATTGGTAGGGGATACCAGGATGCCTCAGGTTCTTGATGCGGGCATTAGAATAATGCAGGTTGTTTCCAAAAGCTCTGGAAACACATTGGGACTACTTCTGAACTGGGGCAATCACCCGGAAACCTTTTGGTCGGGGAATACAGAGATAAGCTCAGATTTTCCTCACTATTGGCGACATTATATGGAAGAGGGGATCAATATTAACAATGAACAGATACAGGAAGGTTTAGGTGGGGTGGCCATTTTTCTAAACGGAGCCTTGGGGGGCCTGATGACCACCAAACCGGATCACCCTATTGTGCATCCGTATTCCGGGGATACCCTTACAGGTTCCGGGGTGGAAAAAGTGGATGCGCAAGGAATGGCCTTGGCAAAAATTACTTATGAATCCATGGGTAGGGGGATGGTGGAGGTGAGAAAAGCCAACCTTAACCTTTTTGCCAATACTTTTACCTTGCCCTTGGATAACCCGCTTTTCCGCTTGGCCGCATGGGTTGGGATTTTTGACAGGGGATTAACAGGTTGGTTCAAGATCAGGTCTGAGGTGGCTGCCTGGATCTTGGGCCCTGCCACTTTTGTGCATGTGCCCGGAGAGTTATACCCGGAGATATTAAATGGTGGCGTGGAATCCCCCGAGGGTGCGGATTTTGAAATTGCTCCCGTTGAGGTGCCCAATATCCGTTCCCAGATGCCCGGGAGTTTTCGGTTTTTTGCTGGGATGTCCAATGACATGATAGGCTATATCATCCCCAAAAGCCAATGGGACGAAAAAGCCCCTTTCACCTATGGCAATGAAAAAGCCCCCTACGGAGAAGTAAACTCCCTGGGCCCCGAGACTGCCCCAATCATACACGGGCAGGTGTCAAAAGCATTGGAAAAGCTCAAAAAAAAATAACTATGGAACAAAATGTGTTGACAGCGGTATTTTTGCCCCTGGCACTGGCTTTTATCATGCTTGGCATGGGCCTCACCCTTTCGGTAAGGGATTTTAAAAATGTGGTGCTTTTTCCCAAGGCGGTCATTCTTGGTCTGGCCAATCAACTGGTGTTATTGCCTGTATTTGGATTCCTCCTGGTCAGCTTATTCGGGCTGGAAGGAACCATGGCCGTGGGGATCATGATTCTGGCAGCATGCCCAGGTGGCCCTACCTCTAACCTTATCACGCATTTGGCAAAGGGGGATACTGCTTTGTCCATTAGTTTGACAGCGGTAAGTTCCTTTGTCACCATCGTCAGTATTCCCTTGATTGTCAACTATTCCATTCTTTATTTTGGGGAAGAGGGCAGCGTAACCCTGCCTGTGGCAGAAACCATCCTTCAGATCACCGGCGTTACCCTAATTCCGGTCTCCATAGGGATGTTTCTTAAAAGGAGATTCCCCATACTCTCCAGAAAGGCTGACCGTCCCGTCAGGATTGCATCTGCTATTTTCTTTACCTTGATAGTTTTTGCAGCCATCCTAAAGGAAAGGGAAAATTTAGTGGCTTTCTTTCAGCTTGCCGGTCCGGCTACCCTAAGCTTAAATGTCCTTACCTTGCTGGTGGGATTTATTTCGGCCAAGATTTTTCTATTGCCCAAACGGCAGCGCATCAGCATTTCCATAGAATCAGGGATTCAAAATGGCACCTTGGGGATCATGATTGCGGCAACCCTGCTGAACAACTCAGCAATGACTATTCCCGTGGCCATTTATAGTTTACTTATGTTTCTCACTGCCGCCATTGTTATTTTTATTGCAAACAAAGCGCATAAGGGTTAGTTTTATAGTTCTATACTCATCAAAAACACACCCTAGACTATGAAAACATTAGTTTTTGTATTGCCTCTACTTATTTATTTTAGTACACTTTCGGCTCAGACAATCAACAAAGAAATTTGGTACGTGGGCACTTTTGGGGGACAGGATAGTGAGGGGGTATATGTGCTGGAATTCGACCGGGATTTTATGAGTTTCGATCTGGTGCAAACTGTAGGGGATAGGCTTAATCCCAGTTTTCTGGCACTCCATCCCAGCAACCAATTCCTTTATGTGGTGACAAGAGAAGGCTTAGAAGAAGGGGATGATAACGGCACGGTGATCAGCTACAGGATAGATTCCCAAACCGGCAAACTAGATAAAATAAATGAGGTTTCCTCCATGGGCGCTAGCCCCTGCCATGTGAGTGTGGACCCCGAAGGAGACGTGGTTTTTGTGGCCAACTACCAGGGAGGCAATGTGGCCAGCTACAAAATAAGGGAGGATGGCGGACTCCACTCTGCCTCCTCAGTTATGCAGCATGAGGGAAAAAGTGTACACCCGGAACGTCAACAGCGGTCCCACGCCCATTCTATGATCCCCTCACCAAATGGCAGGTTCGTATATGCTTCGGATCTCGGTCTGGACAAAATCTTTTTTTACGAGGTCGACGACCGAACCGGTGCCATAGAACCCACTAGACGTAAGTTTGTGAGCAGCGAGCCGGGTACCGGACCAAGGCATTTTGTTTTCCATCCTACCATCCCAGTGGCCTATTCGGTAGAAGAACTTAGTAGCACCGTTGCCAAATACAGCTTTAACCCCAGAAACGGAAGGCTAAAAGCAGCCACTAGGATCAATATGTTAGTGGAGAACCAACCCAAGGAAGGGAACACCGCAGCGGATATACACCTGTCCAGGGATGGTAAATGGCTATATGCCAGCAACAGGGGACAGGACAATTTGGCCATTTTCCAAATTAATCCCTTTAACGGAGACCTCACGGCTACAGGGCATGTCAGTACAGAAGGTAAGCATCCTAGAAATTTCTGCGTGGACAGCAAAGGGGAATTCTTCTATGTTGCCAATATGCATTCAGATAACATCCTGGTATTTGACCATGACCCCATCACCGGTCAACTTGACTATTCAGGAAAAGGCGTGGAAATCCCCAGCCCTTCCTGCGTGGTGCAGCTATTTTTGGGGGAATAATTGACCTTATGATTCCTCAGGTT